>JBBQRA010000078.1:0-23378 GCA_038215275.1 Bryobacterales bacterium
CGGAGACTACGTGATGCACATGCAGCACCATCTGGATCAGCTTCTGGGACGGGGAACCGCTACTCGGTATCCACAATAGCGATACATTCGATTTCGACGCGGGAGTCGCGGGGCAGGCGGGCGACTTCGACGGTGGAACGAGCGGGTGGGTTCGTTTCGAAAAAACTCGCGTAGACGGCATTCATGGCGGCGAATTCGCCCATGTCTTTGAGGAAAACCGTGGTTTTCACGATGTGGGCCAACGAGGAGCCGCAGGCTTCGAGGACGGCGGCCATGTTGGAGAGAACCTGTTCGGTTTGGGCAGTGATGTCGCCTTCGACGAGCTCGCCGGTGGTGGGGTCGAGGGGGATTTGGCCGGAGAGGTAGGCCATGCCGTGGTGGACGACGGCCTGGGAGTAGGGTCCGATAGCGCGGGGGGCGGAGGGGGTGGCAATGATCTTCATCGGTACTAGTTTGGCATCTTGAGGGTGCCGGTGAGTTCGGCGACCCGGTCGATCTTTTCTTCGCGCAGGAACTGATCGAGTTCGCGGGCGATACGGAGGGGGGCGGAGGGATCCCAGAAGGTCGCGGTGCCGACCTGGACGGCGGTGGCGCCGGCGATGAGAAATTCCGCCGCATCGACGCCCGAGGCGACGCCGCCGAGGCCGATGACAGGGATTTTGACGGCCTTCGCGGCTTCGTAGACGAGGCGAAGGGCGATGGGCTTAATCGCGGGACCGGAGAGGCCGCCGTAGCCGTTGCCGATGCGGGGGCGGCGGGTTTTTGCGTCGATGGCGAGGGAGACCAGGGTGTTGACGAGGCTGAGGGCGTCGGCGCCGGCAGATTCGGCGGCTTGGGCGATGGGTTCGATCTTGGCGACGTTGGGGGAGAGTTTGATGATGAGGGGGCGTTTGGTGAGGGGGCGGAGACGGGCGACGAGGTCGGCTAGGAGAGTGCGGTCGGAGGAGAAGAAGATGCCGCCGTGTTTGGTGTTGGGACAGGAGACGTTCAGTTCGTAGGCGGCGAGTCCTTCGTGGTCTTCGAGGATGCGGATGACCTCTTCGTAGTCTTCGGGCGCGTAGCCGAAGACGTTGGCGATGATAGGGGTCTGGTATTGGCGGAGGGCGGGAAGTTTCTCGGTGGCGAAGGCGCGGGCCCCGATGTTCTGGAGTCCGATGGAGTTGATCATTCCAGCTTCGGCTTCGAAGATCCGAGGTGGCTTATTGCCGTCCATGGGCTGGCGGGAGAGACCTTTGACGACGATCGCGCCGAGGGCGTTGAGGTCGAGGAGGGACGCAAACTCGATGCCATAGGCGAACGTGCCGGAGGCGGCAATGATGGGATTTTTGAGTAGGATTCCGCAGAAACTAGTCGATAAGCGCGTAGAGGGCATTGAAAAGGCCAAATCCACAGTATCAGTACCATCGATTGCGCCGTGGTCAGCGAAGGTGGCCCGCGAACTAAGGTCTACGCCGGATAGGTCTGTCCGGGTGTGTCGTGGAAGCTGGTTAAGAAGGGACAGTATCGCCAAAGTGGAACCTAAAATCCAACGGACGCAACCAGCGAAGTACCGTTCACTGGGCACCAAGTTTTTCCTGTTTACGGCGGGGATGATGGCTTGGCTGGTCCTGGTGGTGGTGGCGTACGACCATATCAACGGGACGCTGAGTCTGGGCAAGAGCGCAATTCTATTGGGAGTTGCGTTGGTGATTGCGACGTTGGTGGTGCAGGTGACGATGCGGCTGCTGGTGAAGCCTATCGAGACCCTGGAGCAGGGGCTGGTGGCGGTGGGGCAGGGCCATCTGCGGCCGATCCGGTACCGGAAATCCGGGGATGAGGTGGAGTTCCTGGCGCGGAGCTTCAACGAGATGATCGGAATGCTGAGCAAGCAGCGTTCAGAACTGGAGCAGCATCAGGAGCTGTTGGAACAGCGGATCCGGCAGCGGACGGAGGCGCTCGAAGAGGCGATGCAGCACGCGTTGGCGGCGAGCCGGGCCAAGAGTGAGTTTCTGGCTAACATGTCGCATGAGCTGCGGACTCCGATGAACGGCTTTCTGGGCATGATCGAGTTGGTGCTGGATAGCCCATTGACGGCCGAGCAGCGAGAACAGTTGGAGACGGCGCAGCGGAGCGCGTTGTCCTTGTTGCAACTCTTGAACGACATTCTGGATTTGTCGAAGATTGAATCGGGCCGGATGGTGCTGGAGCAGATTCCGTTCAACCTGCGGTTGCTGGTGCGCGATTGTGTGAAGGCGCATGGGGCGAAGGCGGCGCAAAAGGCTGTGCGATTGGTGATGGACATGCCGCTGGATCTGCCGAACCAGTTTCTGGGCGATCCGCTTCGGGTCCGGCAGATTCTACACAATCTGCTGAGCAACGCTGTGAAGTTCACGAATGCGGGGCAGATCACGGTGGGCGTGGTGGCGCAGGCGGGGGAGCGGACGGGTCTGCTCGATTTGGTTTTGAGCGTAGCGGACACCGGAATGGGGATCCCGGAAGAGAAATTACCGCTGATCTTTGAGAAGTTTACGCAGGCGGACGGGAGCATTACTAGGCGCTTTGGCGGTACGGGGCTTGGGCTGGCAATTACCAAGAAGCTGGCGGAAATTCATGGCGGTGGGGTGACGGTATCGAGCCGGGTGGGAGTAGGGAGCCAATTCCAGGTGACGCTAAAACTGCAGGCGGCCGAGAAGCCTTCAACCGCGGTCGAGAACCACCCCACAGCCGGGGCGGCGATTGAGCGGACGGGACGGATTCTTGTGGTGGAAGACAATCTGGTGAACCAGAAGGTGCTGCAGGGACTGTTGAAGAGGCGGGGCTATGTTTGCGGGATCGCCAATGACGGTTCGCAGGCGCTGCAGGCATTGGCGGTAGGGGTCTTCGATCTCGTACTGATGGATGTGCAGATGCCGGTGATGGATGGCCTTGAAACGACACGGCAAATTCGGCAGGACGAACGTTGGCGGCACCTTCCCGTGATCGCAATGACCGCCCACGCGATGAGCGGCGACCGGGAACGTTGTCTGGCGGCCGGTATGGACGCATATCTGACGAAGCCGATCAACTCGCGCGAGTTGTTCGAGACAATGGACCGCCATCTGCTCTCGGGCAGCGGCGAAGCGAAGGCGAAGAGGAGTGGGCCGGAGGAATCCCCGGTTCTCGATCCGCGGTTCACTTCGAGCTTCCTAGCCGACGGGTCGAACATCGTCGATAACATGGTGCGGCTATTCCTGCAACTGGCGCCGGAGCGGCTGGAGCGGATGCAGCAAGCGGTAAAGGGCAACGAAGTCGCGGTGATCGCGACGGAGGCCAAGCAGGTGCAATCGGCGGCGAAGTCGATTGCGGCGAGTTTAGTGGCAGACCGGGCGCGGCGCTTGGAAGAGGCGGCCATAGCGCGGGATCAGCTGGGCATTCGCCATTCGCTGCTGCTGCTCGAGAGCGAGATCGCCCGGCTCAGCCGGCACAATGAGCAGGCGCTAGCTCGGACAGCGCAGTAAGGCGTTCCCAGAGCGCGTCGATATCGGCTTGCGTCGTGGCAAGGTTGCCGATGGCGACGCGGAGGGTGAACTCGCCGCGCAGGATGGTTTGGGAAAGGAAGAAGTCGCCGCTCCGATTGATCTCGGAGGCGATCCAGCGGTTTTCGGCGGCCGGCGCCTTCTTGCGGAAGCAAACGGTGGAGAACGGAGCGGGGGCGGCGAGTTCGAAACGGGGATCGGCTTCGACGTACCGGCGAAGGGATTGGGCCATTTCGATCTGGCGGCGGAGTTCCTGGATGAAGCCTTGGCGGCCGAAATAGCGAAGAACGAACCAAAGCTTCAGCCCCCGGAAGCGGCGGCCGAGGGGGATGCCGTAGTCCATGAGATTGACGGCGCGCGGGTCGCCGCTGGTGCGGAGATACTCCGGGGTGACGGAGAAGGCGCGGCGGAGGATTTCGGGGTAGCGGGTGTAGAAGGCGCTGCAATCGACGGGCACGAAGAGCCACTTGTGCGGGTTGACGACGTAGGAATGAGCGCGCTCGGCACCCTGGACGAGGGGCCGGAATTCCGGCAGGAGCAGCGCGGCGCCGGCGTAAGCGGCATCGATGTGGACCCAGATGTTATGGGGTTCAGCGATGGCGACGATCTCGCTAAGAGGGTCGACGCTAGTGGTTGAGGTGCTGCCGAGGGTGGAGACGATGGCGCACGGCGTGAAGCCTGCGGCGAGGTCGTCGGCGATGGCCAGGCGCAGGAGGGAAGGTTTGAGACGGAACTCGGCGTCGGAGGGGATCTTAACGAGGTTATCGAGGCCGATGCCGACGGCGATGGCGGCTTTGTCGACGCTGGAGTGGGCTTGATCGGAGCAGTAGACGCGGAGGCGCTTGGTGAGGCCGAGGCGCCGGGAGTCCGGGTCGGCCATCTCGCGGGCGGCGGCGAGAGCGTGGAGAGTGCTGATGGAAGCCGTGTCGAAGATCTGGCCGAAGTAGTCATCGGGTAAGCCCGACCATTGCCGGAGCCAGGCGAGGGCGACCTGTTCGAGTTCGGAGACGGCGGGAGTGGCGACCCAGTTGAGGCCGTTTGAATTCAAAGCAGCGGCCAGCATCTCCGCCAGAACGCCGGGGACGGAGCCTGTGGAGGAGAAGTAGTTGAAGAATCGGGGATGGTTCCAATGGCCAATGGCAGGCAGAATCTGCGTTTCGAAATCGGCGAGCAACCGGGCGAGGGGCTCGCCGAATTCGGGGCCGTAGGCGGGAAGACGGTCGATCAGGTCGCCCGGGTTCATCCGGGGAGTGACCGGATAGCGGCGGGAATTGGCGAGGTAGTCGGCGATCCATTCGATCGCCTCAAGAGCTACCGGGCGGAAGGATTCGACGTCGTGCATAGTTGCCTAGATCGATTGCAGGTCCTGTCGCATGGCTTCGAGCCAGCCTGGGAACCAGGCGCGGAAGAGTTCGCGATGGCGCAGGAGGTCGGGGCCGAGGCGGGTGGGAGCCAGAGCGGTGGGGAAGCCGCGGAGGGAGAGAGCTTCCTGGACTCCGAGCGGGGTGGGCAATGGGTCGATCTTTTCGATGAATTCGGCGAGCCGCTGCGCGAGACGGCCTTGGGCCGCGGTGTTGCCGATGGTAACGGCGCGGTCGAGTCCGACGATGAGGTCGGGAACGGCGCAGGCGCATCCGGAGATGACTCCGTCGCAGAGGTGGCGGCGGGCCGCGAGGATGGAATCGTTGCCGATGAGGAGCGTGAAGCGCTGGCGTTCGCGCTGGGTTGCGAGGGCGGCGAACATATCGAGGTTGCCACTCGAATCCTTGATCCCGGCGAAGCGGCCGGTGGCAAGGATCTCGCAGGCGGTGGCGGGTTCGAGGCCGCTCGTGAAGAAGGGGAGATTGTAGAGGAAAGTGGGCGGGATGTCCGCGGCGGAGTCGGCGAAGCGGAGATAGAACTCGCGCAGCTCCTGCTGTTTGTAGCGGAAGAAGTGCGGGGGCATGAGCAGTAGCCCCGCGGCGCCATTGGCGGCGGCGTCGCGCGCGAGAGTGAGCGCGCCTTCGAGCGTAGAGTGGGAGACGTTCACCAACAGGGGGACCCGGCTGCGACGGATGGCCATATGGGCAAAGCGCATCCGCTCTTCGACGTCAAAATGTACGAACTCGCCCGTAGCACCGAGGAGGGCGATGCCGGTGACACCGTGGCCGACCAGAAAGTCGATAATATCGAGGGCGGGACCGATGTCGATGGTATGGCCGACGGGCCGGCGGACAGTAACGAGAGCGGCGAGCGGACCTTGAATGTGCGTCATAGTCTAAAGTCTGGCTCTCCATTTTAACCCTGGACCCGACGGCAAAGTTTACCAAAATTGCAAACTACGATACCTACAGTTCGCGCGTCTCTGACCATGATGCTGAGTTCATTCAAACTAGGATGGTTTGCCCTGGCGCTGACTTTGCCGGCGGCTGCGGCGGAGTACTTTCCTTTGGCAGTGGGCAACCAATGGATTTATCGTGTCGAAGGGGCGCTGGGAAATGAGACCGTGGTGACGGAGGTCCGCGGGACCGAAAAGGTCGACGGGCACCAATACTTTGTCTATCAGGGCATTGACGGACAGACCGTACGATTGCGGCTGAATGATCAGGACCAACTGTTACTGTTGCGGACTGACGGCACCGAAGGTTTGTGGGCGGATTTTACGGCGGAAGGGTACGAGGCGACGTTTGAGCACTGCACCGGCGCGGCGACAGTAGAGGCGCGAGACTCCAAGGTGGAACTCGGAAAACGAAGGTTCACCGATGGCCTGGCGGTGCGCTATGGTCCGGCGAACTGTGCCGACGCTGGAATTACCCGCGAGATCTTTCTGCCGGCTGTCGGGTTGGCCGAACGGGAAGTGACCACGTTTGGCGGGCCGCGGGTTTACCGGTTGACTTACGCCCGCGTAGGCGGGACAGCAATGTTCGGAGGTCCGGAGCATTCCTTCCGGCTGAGTCTGGACAAGTTGGCGTACGAACGGGAATTCGAGTTCAACGCGCGGATGACGCTCGAAAACTCGACCGCTCGGCCGCTGCAACTACAGTTCAGCAGCGGACAGAGCTTCGATTTGTATTTGAGCGATGCAAGGGGGAACCGGGTGTACACTTGGTCGGCGACGCGTCTCTTCATCGCAGTGATGCGGGAAGAGACCGTCGAGGGCGAGAAGAATTGGTCGGCGACGGACCGTCTGCAACTCGAGCCGGGGCAATATACAATGGAAGCCGTTGTGACGACGGTGGGCAGGAAAACGTATTCGGCGACCGTTCCGTTGACGGTGACGCCCTGAGTTGGTAACATCAAGAGGGAAAGTTCTGTAAGGATTGGTATTTCTGTAAATGGCAAATCATGTTTCGGCTCTGAAGCGGGTCCGCGTTACCGAAAAGCGCACCGAGATCAACCGGATGCGCAAGTCCCGCCTCCGCACCGCCATCAAGCGCGTGCGCAAGCTGATCGCTAGCAAAGACGCGAATGGCGCCGCCGCGGTTCTCCCGTCGGTTTTTTCGATCGTTGACCGCTCCGCCAAATGGGGCATCATCAAGAAGAACACCGCTGCCCGCTACAAGTCCCGCGTTTCTTCTCACATCAAGAAACTGGCGGCGTAGGCCGCTCGCCGGCCTGCTAAAAAATTAGCTTTACTTCTTTGCATGCCTATGCTAAAAAATTAGCACAGGCATGTTGCATTCTCACCCCTCTTTAAGCCGCCGCGAACGTCAGATTTTGGACGTTCTGTATCGTCTGGGGCAGGCCACCGCCCAACAGGTCCTTGCTGCTTTGCCGGATTCGCCGAGCTATTCGGCGGTTCGCACCCATCTCCGCATTTTGGAGGAGAAGGGGCACATCCGGCATTCCGAGGACGGGCCGCGGTATCTGTTCCATCCCGCTGTCGAGCCGGAAACGGCGCGACGCTCAGCGCTGACGCATCTGCTTAACACGTTTTTCGATGGATCGCCCGCCCGGGCGGCCGCCGCGTTGCTCGACGACGGGGCGGGCAAGCTATCCGCCGAAGAACTCGACCGTCTCCAAGCCCTGATTGACAAAGCTCGCCAGGAAGGACCTACCCAATGAAACTCCTCTATCTCTCCGCTTTGGTGGCAACGGCGCCTTTGGCTTCAGCTGCCCTGTTCCATCTGCTCGTTCGCCGGTCCGCGATTCGGCATGCGATCTGGACCGTGGCGCTGGCGGCTACTTTGGTCGTGCCGGTTTGGCTTCGCTGGAGGCCAGCGGTGGCGCCGACGATGGCGGCGTTGCCAACTGTTGTGATGATCGCCCCTGGGACGACGATCACGGTACGTCCAGAGGCGCCGGTGGACTGGATTCCGATCGTCTATGGGTTGGGAGTGGCGTTTGTGCTTCTCCGGCAGGGTCTCAGTCTGCTGACTCTTCGGCGGTTGCGGCAGGCCAGCAGGGAAATTGCGCCGGGTGTGTTTGCCAGCGCGGAGGTGAAGATCCCGCTGACGTACGGTTTGGGACGTCCGGCGATTCTGGTGCCGGAAGGGCCGGTGAGTCCGCGTGTATTGGCGCATGAGCGGTGCCATGTGGAGCGGGGCGATTTGTGGGCGAGCGGTGTAGGAACTTTAGCGACGGCGGTTTATTGGTTCCATCCGCTGGTTTGGTGGGCGGCGGCTCAGTAGCGGCGGGAGGCGGAGTTCGCGGTAGACGATGCGATGGTGCTCGAAGGGGACGCTCCGGAGTACGCCCAGGAACTGTTGTCGGTGGCGCGGGCGTCTTCGGTCTCCTATGGCGCGGCGCTGGGAGCGGGGAGTGACTTGGAGCCGCGGGTGCGGGCGATTCTGGATCCTTGGCGGGACCGGCGACCCGGTCGGGCGGCGGGTATGGCTGTCCATGGCGCTGATGTTCGTAGCGCCTCTGCTGCTAGTGGCCCAGGCGCCGGTGCTGAGTGGCACGGTGTTCAATGCGGCTTACGCGGAGATCAAGCTGATGCAGGGGACCGAGGAGCGGGCGCGCACAAGCGCCGGCGGCGATGGTGAATACTCGTTTCGGGGGTTGGCGGCGGGGGACTACAGCATGGCGGTGAATGGGCGGCGCATGTTGGACGTGACCTTGAGCGATTCTCCGCAGGTGCTGGATGTGCATTATCGCGAGGAGCCCACCGGGCCGGGGATCAAAGTGGGCGGCAACATAATGGGCTCGAAGCTGCTGAAGAAGGTTCCGCCGGTGTATCCCGCTTCGATGAAGACGCAGCGGATTCAAGGATCGGTGCTGCTGCAGGTGGAAGTCGACAAGCTTGGGAACGTGACGTCCGCGGACGTGATTGCGACACCACATGCCGACCTGACCGAATCCGCGCTGACCGCCGTGCGGCAGTGAGTGTACCAGCCCACACTGCTGAACGGGAATCCGGCGGCGGTGCGGACTGTGGTGCGGGTGAACTACACGCTTATGCCGTAAGGGCGAGGATCAACTGTTCCATGATGATCCGGTCATCGGGGCGGATATCGCGCAGTCCGCGGTCCGCCCGGAACAGTCCCTGGACGGCGGTGCGCATTTGGGGCAGCGTGAAGGCCTGAGCGGTTTGCGCCACCTGTTCGGCGCGGGCCTTCCACATGGGAACGCCTTGACGGGAGAAGTACTGCTGGATTTGGGCGGCGCCGGCGAGGCGCGCTTCTTTGGCGGTGATAGCCATGCGGAACTGACCGGCGAGAAAGCTGAGCGCGAGCGGAAGATACTCGCCTTCCCGGACGAGCGTATCGAGCACTTCGAGGGCGGCCCGCCGGTCGCGGCGGCCCATCGCGGCGACCAGGGCGAAGATAGTGGACTCCCGGGCGTCGGGCACCATCTTCTGGATCTGCTCGAGACTGATGGGGCCGCCTTCGCCGGTGAGCAGGCCGAGCTTTTCGACTTCGATAGCGATGCGGGTGGAGTTGTTGCCGGTGGCTTCGACGAGTAGTTCCATGGCGTCCGACGTCAGGCGGAGACCGGCGTCGCGGGCAAGCAGTTGGGCGAGGGCGCGGGCTTCGAGCGGACTGGGATGAGGAAATTCCACCTGACCACCGAGGCACCCGTAGAACTTTTGAACGCGTTCAATTTTAGCCTTGTCGTCGCCATCGAACTCGAAACGGCCGCACTGAAGGATCACGATGACGCTGGGGGGCGGGTTCTTCAGATAGCGAGCGACGGGGGTCGCGCCGCCTTCCGTATCCTTGCCGCGAGGGAGAGCGACTTCGGCCGAAGTGATCCATACGACGCGTTTGCTGGCGAAGAGCGAGTAGGAGCAGGCGTCGTCCATAGCGTCGGCGAGCGAGGTTTCGTCCAGGTCGAGGCGAGTGAACCCCTGTTCCCGCTCTTCGCCTTCGGCCAGCCAGTAATCAATGAGAGCGCTGCGGCACTTGTCGCGCCGGTAGGCATCCGGGCCTATGAACAGGTAGGCGGGTAGCAGACGGCCGAGCTTAATCTGCGTGAGAAACTGATCCGGGGTCAGGGCCATTTAGAATCCTGAAAGTACCGCACTGACGACGGAGCGGGCCACGTCGCGGCTCAAGCGTTCGATGGCTGTTTCCGACTCTTCAAAGTATTGAGCTTGGTCGATGGAGATTTCATAGCGCTCACGGACCTCCATATTGGAGCGCGTGAAGAGCAGCTTGCCGGAGGCTCGATCCGTGAGATTCAACTGCAGCATGACGGAGATCTGCACTCCGGCGGCTCGGCCGGTGACCTGGTCGACGACGGTAGGGAAGGCGGTATAGTTCAATACGGAGCCGCTAAGGGTGGCGTCGGCGTCGTTGGGGTCGGCGACGATCTGGTAGCGGGTACGGGTAAGAAACTCGCGGCTGATGGCGCTTCCAAGGCGGTCGGAGATTTTGTAGCGGGTGGTGAGATTGCCGAAGGTTGGAATCGCGATGGTCTTGACGGTCTTTGGCAGTAGGTCGGCTTTGCCGCCGACGTGATAGCCGCAGCCGGCAAGACTGAGGGTGCTAAGAAGGGCGCGCCGCTTCATAACAGTTCCCGGACCACGTCCACGGCGAGTTCGGCGCAGAGCTGATGGTTGTCCGCAGCGAGCCAGAACCAGCAGGCGCGGCTATCGTTGTGGTCGACCTCAATGGCTCCGACGGCGTAGCCGGACTGGCCCGCCATGTTGACATTGTTGGGCGGGTCGAGGTCGTCGGTACGGAGGTCGGCTCCTTCTCCCTTTAGGTGGTCAAGAAGGGATGCGATTTTGACACTGGTGGCGAACTCGACCCAGAGAGAGATGGCGTAGCCGTGGAAGACCGGGGCCTGGACCAGGCGGAGCGAGGGCATGGGGACGGCGCCATCGATGGCGAGGAGTGAAGCGAGGTCGCGTTCGATGCGCTTCTCGCGGCCGGTCCAGCCGATGGTGGATTCTTCGCCGGGGCGAGCGATGAGATTGAAAGCCACCTGTTCTCCGAATACGTCCTTGGGAAGCGGCTTAAAGGTGAACAGCCCGATGGCTTGCCGTTGTAATTCATTAATGGCCCGGAGGCCGCTCATGCTCGCGGGTTCAAAGATGGTCGCGATGGCGCGGCGGACGGGTTGGCCTTGGTGAAGTTGGGTTAGAAAGTGGGCGAGGAGGTACGCCGCGGGGTGGGGGATGGAGTGGACGACCCCGGATTCCGGTGGCTTCGTTTCGAAAAATGGGGCGCGGACGCGGGATTCAGGTTGCGTGGCGAGTTCGCCGGTGAGGTCGACGACGGCGGCGCGGCCTTGGTGCTTCTGAACTAGGGTGAAAGCGGCACGGGCCTCCTCAACGCCTCCGCTGAGGACGATGACCGTGGCGGAGGCGATCTGATCGCCATCGAGGGCTTGAATCACTTCGGGTTCGTCGTCGTCGTCGCTGGTGGGTGCGGCGATGACGGCGCTGATTCCTTCGCCAGCGGCGGTCAATGTGAGATGCGCCTTCAACTTAGCGTCTTCGAAGTGAGCCTGAAAATCCTTGCCGACCAGGGATTCGCCGCCGAGCAAGAGGACGATGGGTTTAACCAATTTGATGCTCCGGGTTGGGGCTGGCCGGGTGGGGCTTGCGATGCAGCAGACCGCCGATGCGGACGACGATGCCGCTGCCGGTATAAGCGATGCCCATGGCGAGTAGCACCTGCTGCGAGAAGTTGAAGATCAGGAAGATCATCGCGCCGAGCGTGATGACGCTGCGGAAGGAGCGAGGACTGAGCAGGTTAAAGTCTTTGAAGCTGCGATAGCGCCAGGTGCTAACCATGAGAAACGACAGGAGGCCGATGAGGGCCATCCACAGAACTGCGGCGATCCAATGACGGAGCGGATGGGAGTTCGCTGCGTAAACGACGGCGGCCAGCATGCCGGCGGCGGCGGGAATGGGAAGGCCGACGAAGTACTTGCGATCCGGGCGGCCAGGGTTCTTCGGGACCGGGTTCACTTGCACGTTGAAACGAGCCAGCCGGGAGGCCCCACAGAGCAGAAATACGAAGGTGAAGAAATAGCCTGCGCGTTCGAGGGGTACACGCATATCGACATCCGGCAGCAGGGACCAATCGATGAAGAGGATGCCCCAAGTGAAGGCGAGAACTCCGGGTGCGAGGCCGAAGGAGATGACGTCGGCGAGCGAATCCATTTCCCGGCCGAATTCGCTGACGGTGTTCGTCATGCGAGCGATGCGGCCGTCGAGGCCGTCGATGAAGACGGAGATGCCGATCATGATGGCGGCCAGTTCGAAGTGGTCGCGTGCCGCTTCGCTGGCGCCCATGGCGGTATCGATGGCGCCACGGAATGACTCCATAATGGCAAGGAAGCCGAGGAGCAGGTTGCCCGCGGTAAACATGGTCGGGAGCGCGTAGGCCGCCCGGCGCGGACGGCGGTCCGGCGAGTTCGGGTCAATCAAGCGCTCAGATAGATTCAGCCGGGGCATTATTTCCTTTTTGCGATGATGGACGATGCCGCAGAGACACGGTCACCCACCTTTACTGTAAGCTCCCACTCGGGACCGAACCACACGTCCACGCGAGATCCGAACTTGATGTAGCCAATCCTCTCGCCCGCGGCGAGGACGTCGCCTTGCTTTTTGTAGCAGATGATGCGGCGGGCGATGAGACCGGCGATCTGGCT
The DNA here is from genome assembly GCA_038215275.1 of Bryobacterales bacterium. Taxonomy (GTDB): domain Bacteria; phylum Acidobacteriota; class Terriglobia; order Bryobacterales; family Bryobacteraceae. The sequence continues at coordinate 12,525 of JBBQRA010000078.1, forward strand.
GAAGGCCACGCGGACGCCATCGGGCGCTTCAACCACCATGGTGTTCATTTCATTGTCCGTGGACGCTTCGTCCTTACTGGCGACGAGGAACTTGCCGGTTTGATACTTCACGTCAACCACCTTGCCGGCGATTGGGGTGCGGTTTACGTGGACGTCGAACACGTTCAAGAAGATGCTGAGGCGCGTTTTGCCGTCGATCTGTTTGATGAGCGTGACCTTGCCGTCGGCGGGGGAGACGGCGACGGGGCCCGCGGGCACTTCGCGTTCCGGGTCACGGAAGAACCACAAGCAAAACATCGCCAGAATGACGAAGGGAATCGCCATCCAGGGGCGGGTGAAGTAGCCCGCCAACGCACCGCCGGCCAGCAGGCCGAGCGCATAGTAAATTCCGTCGATGACCATAGTGTCTGATCTGCTATTTTCGCAGATAACGCCATGCGTCTCTATCTCTCACTTTTTCTCGCTCTGTCCCTGCATGCCCAAGCGCCGCTAAAATCCTTGAACCCCAAGGTGGAGAAGATCGTTTCGGCGGTATCAAAAGAGAGGATCGCGGCCACCCTGCGGCGGCTGGAGGGGTTCGGAACGCGGAACATTTTTTCCTCGCAAGAGCATCCGACGCGCGGCGTGGGGGCGGCGTACCGCTGGATTGCCGACGAGTTAAAGAGTTATAGCCCGCGGCTGCAGGTATCGCTCGACGAACACGAACTGAAGAAAGCGGCGCGCGTGTTTCGGGATGTGAAGATCGTGAACGTGGTGGCCGTGCTTCCGGGAACGACGCAGAAGGACCGGCACGTCATCATCAGCGGCCATTACGACTCGCTGCATATTGTGCGGAAGAAGGTGGGGGAACTGGAACAGATGGATCAGGAGGCCACAGTGGCGGCTGATGCGCCGGGAGTGTCTGATAACGGGTCCGGGACGGCGGCTGTAATGGAGTTGGCGCGTGTGATGAGCCAATTCGAGTTTGAGAAGACCATCGTGTTCATTGCGTTTGCCGGGGAGGAGTATGGCTTGCTTGGGGCCAACCAGTACGCCAATTGGGCCAAAGAGCAGAAGATGGTGATTGATGCCGTCCTGAACAACGACATTATCGGCAACGATATGGCGGGAAATGGGCGGGCGGCGAATTCGTCGGTGCGGCTGTTCTCGGAAGACCCGATCGATTCGCCTTCTCGGACGCTGGCACGGTATGTGAAAGAGGTGGGCGAGCGGTATGTGCCATCGATGACGGTGACCACGGTCTTCCGCGCGGACCGGTTTGGCCGGGGTGGCGACCACACGCCCTTCGACCGGATTGGATATCCGGCGGTTCGGTTCACAACGCCGAGCGAGTATTACGCCAATCAACACACGGGGTCGGATACTTTCGCGAACGCGTCCCCGGCTTATGCGGCGCGGGTGACGCAGGTGAATGGCGCGGTGGCGGCGGCTTTGGCGTGGGCGCCGCCGGCCCCGGATGTGATGACGAAGACGCGGTCCGTGACTAGCGGTGAAGAGATTGAGGGCCCGAACCTGAGCCGCGGCAAGAGCGGCTACGATGCCTTTCTGAAATGGAAAGAGGTGGGCGATGTGACGGACTTGGCAGGCTTCTCCATCGTGCGGCGCGATTCGACCGCGCCGTATTGGGAGAAGGAGCAGTTCATCGGGATGGGGAAAGAGTTCCGGTTGGTGGATGTGTCGGTGGACGATATCGTGCTAGGCGTGAAGGCCGTGGACCGGGAAGGCAACGAGAGCCCGGTGTCGGTTTACCGGATTGTGCCGCGCAAGCTACCCTAGGCTTATCATGCTTTCCCGGCGGGATTTTGCGACGGTAGCGGCAGCGCTGTGGGCGGAGGCGTTGGCCTCGGCGGAGCAGCATCACCATGGATTGGCCCCGCATGTTGCGGCGGCTACGCCTGCGTTTTTCTCGGCGAAGGAGCGGGCGGCTTTGAACCAGTTGACCGCGTTGATCCTGCCGGCCGATGAACGAAGCGGCGGGGCAGCGGCGGCCAACGTGTCGCAATATATAGAGACCGTGGTGTTCCACGCGCAGAAGCCTTTGCAGACGGCTTGGCGGACTGGGCTGCGACCGTACCTTGGTGCGACTGAGCCGCTGGCGCTCTTGACCGCGGCATCGATGAACGAGTTCAGACCGCGGACGCCCGCTGAACGATTCTTCGTATTGTTGAAGGACGCCTGTGTGGACGGGTTCTACACTTCGCGGGAAGGCATCGTGAAGGAGCTCGGCTACAAGGGTTATACGTTCCTGAGAGAGTTTCCAGGAGCCGAGCCTGCGGACTTGCAGGCCCCGGCCGGCTACCAGCCGCTGCTGCGGCAGAGGAGCTAGGGCGATGGCGAAGATTTACGATGTTTGCATCATCGGATCCGGCGCTGCGGGCGGCATGACCGCGCATGTTTTGACACAGGCGGGCCTGGACGTGGCGATGCTGGAGGCGGGTCCGCGGCGCGATCCGGCAGAGTTGCCGGTACACCGGATCCGCCGTTGGAACCTGCCGAAGCGGGGCATTCGCGGCGATTACTTTCAGGAGTACCTGGAAGAGTCGAAGTTCTTGATTGATAACAAGAAGGAGCCCTACGGCTGGGCGGGCGATGACTATTTCCAGTTCGTCCGGGTGCGGGCGGTAGGCGGGAAGAGCTTGTTCTGGGCGGGAGTGACTCCGCGGTTGGGAGTCGAAGAGTTTCAGCCATTGGATGACCACGACACGCGGTGGCCAATCACGTATGCGGAAGTGGCTCCTTGGTACGACAAGGTGGAGGCGCTGATTGGCGTCTCGTCGTCTGGCAAGCCGCTGGGCGCGTTCCCGCTGAACAATGGCTTGCCTTCGTTAAAGCCGAAGGCCGCCGAGCTAGAGTTTGCCAAGGTGGCGGGCAAGTTGGGAAAGGGACTGGAGATGATCCCGATTCCGAAGGCCATCCTGACGAAGGATCACAACGGCCGGCCGGCTTGTCACTACTGCGGGCCGTGCTGGGTGGGGTGCGACAGCGGGTCGAAGTTTGATTCGTTGCGCGTGTTTGTGAACGCGGCGGAGAAGACGGGTAAGTTGACGTTGCTGCCAGGTTCGCGCGTGCGGTCCATCGAACTCGACAAAGAGGGCCGGGCGAGCAAGGCGCACTACTACGATGTCGTGAACAAGACGTGGAAGGAGTTGCATGCCAAGCAATTCGTAATGGCGGCCGGGTGTGTGGAATCGTCCCATATTCTGTTGAACTCGAAGATTGCGAACTCGTCGGGACTGGTAGGGCGCTACTTGTCGGAGCATATGTACGCGTCGATCAGCGGGCATTTGCCGCAGTTGATGGGCCGACCGGTGACGAACGAGGACGGCAATGGGGCGCATAGCTTTATCCCGGATCTCACGAAGAATTGGCGAGGGAAGAAGTTCGCACGCGGGTATCAGATCTTCCCGGGCGGGGGAACTGGCGAGACGACGTTTGTGGGGAAGTCGTTGCCAGGTTTTGGGCAGCAGTGGAAGAAGAGCGTCCGGGATTACTACACCGCGGGTGCGTCGGTGTTGTTTCAGGGCGAAGTGCTGCCTTACAGGGACAACCGGATTGAGGTGGACGAGAAGCTAAAGGACGATGCGGGAATTCCAGGCGTCCGTTTCCATTTCAGCTACCGGGAGAACGAGAAGGCGATGTTTGCCGACATGATGGAGACGGGCGAGGAGTTCTTGAAGGCCGCGGGTGCGGAGTATTTTCCACCGAAGAACCCGAAGTGGATGCCGTATGGACATTCGATTCACTATGTGGGTACGGCGCGGATGGGGAAGGACCCGAAGACTTCGGTGACGGATCCGTATGGGCAGTCGCATGATGTGCCGAACCTGTTTGTGCACGATGCAGGTATTTTCGTGACGGCGGGAAATCAGAACCCGACGTTGACGATACTGGCGCTGGCGATGCGAGGGAGTGAGCGGATTGTGGAGCGGTGGAAGCGGCGGGAAGTGTAGTGCGCAAACTCTTTCCCACCATCAATTACCTGTTGGAACTGGAGGTCCACGTCTACGCTTTTTCAATTGCGGCGAATGTGTTGCTGTCGCTGTTTCCGTTTCTCCTCGTGCTGATCTGGTGCGCGCGCTTAGTGGGTTGGGCCGCGGCGGAGGAGTCCGTCTTTGTCGCGATGAGCGATCTGTTTGGTCCGGAGGTGGAGAAGCAACTCCGGGTCGGCATCGGTTGGATTCCGAACCGGTTTGCAAGCTTCAGCTATACCTCCATTCTCTTGCTGCTCTTCACGGCGAACGGGATTTTTGAGCCCTTAGAGGTGGCGCTAAATCGAGCGTGGGGCATCACAGAGAATCGCAGCTATTTCAAGAATCAATTGATCTCGATGGGACTGATTTTCGCCTGCGGATCCCTGGCAATCTTTTCCATTGCACTTTCGGCGCTCAACCTGGAATACTCCTCCTCGGCCGGGGCGCTGGCCGGGTTCCTCGCCCCGATTTACGGCAAGCTCGCCGCAGTGCCGGTGACGATGGCGATCTTGTTCCTGGTATACTGGGTTTTACCGAATCGCAAGATTCCGGCCACTAGCGTGGTGCCGACGGCGATCACTGTCGGCTTGGCCCTGGAAGCCTTGAAATATACGCTAAAGTATATTTGGCCCTGGTTTTTGCGGAAACTGCAAATTGAATACGGTCCCTTCTATTGGGCTGTCATCGTAGTTCTCGTGAGCTTTCTGGCGAGTATGATCGTCCTGGCGGGTGCCGATTGGTCCGCGCGTTCGCGTGAAGAGCACAGTCGAATATAATGGTTAGTGTGTAGAGGTGATCCATGGCTGATGGCAACGAACAGAAGAATGAGATTTCGCGTCGCGACGCGGTGAAGACGGTCGCAGCGGGAGCCGCCGTGGCTGCCGGCGTAATTTCCGGCGCTCCGTGGATTCAGAAAGTGAAAGCCGCGAATGACCAGATTCAGCTCGGTCTAATCGGTACCGGCGGCCGCGGCTACTATCACGTTACCCACCTCAACAGGCTTGATGGCGCGAGACTCGTGGCGGCCTGCGACATCTACCAACCGAACCTCGACAAGGCCGTCAACGGATCGAAGGACAAGCCCAAAGGTTATAAGGACTACCGCGAAGTTCTCTCGAACAAGGATGTCGACGCGGTCATCGTCGCGACCCCACTCTATACGCACTTTCCGGTGACTCGGGACGCGCTGTTGGCGGGTAAGCATGTATTCTGTGAGAAGTCGCTGGTGCATTCTGCGGAAGAAGTACATGCGCTGCGGAAGATGGCCAACGAAAGGCCGAAGCAGGTCTTGCAGGTCGGCTTGCAGCGCCGGTACAGCCGGTTCTATCAGACGGCGAAGCAGATGGTGGAGAAAGGCCTGCTCGGCGACGTGACCAATGTTTACGCCCAATGGCATCGCAATTTGATCAACGTGCCAAGCGCGACCTGGACGATGAAGAAGAACGATCCGCGCGGTGAGGACGCCAATTGGCGGCTGCTGCGGAAATACTCCGGTGGCTTGGTGGCGGAACTCGGCTCGCACCAAATGGACATCGCCGACTGGATGTTTGGCTCGCACTTTGAGTTCGTGACCGGCGTGGGCGGCATCGACTATTTCAAAGACGGCCGCGATGTTTACGACTCGGTCCAGTTGATATTCCGGTATCCCAAGGGTCAACGGTTGTTGGCTAGCTATATCTCGACGAATCAGCACTGCCCGTTGTTCGAGGGGCAGCGCCCCCAGTTCGGCGAGTGCATTATGGGCACACAGGGCACCATTCACATCACAGTGGGCACCGACGATGAGCCCGCACTAGGCATGTGGTACCGGGAGCCGGCCAAGAAGGTTCCGGACCCTGGAACGTCGAAGGCGGCCGTGGCCAGCGCCTCTCTCGCTTCGACAGGCAAGGGATCGCGCCCGCTTCCGATTCTGTTGAGTAAGGACGAGATTTCGGAGCAGGATAGCTTCATGACTCGCGAACTGAAGTTCGCGAAGCGCTGGCTCTATGCCAAGGGCGTGATGGTTCCGGAAGAGGACCGGAATCCGGTGGACCAGCAGTTTATTGAGTTCTTCGAATGCTGCCGGACGCTGGCGAGGCCGAAGGCGGATCTGGAGATTGGCTTGAACGACTCTTCGTCCGTCATCCTGTCGAATCTCGCAATGGACGAGAGCCGGCGGGTTTATGCATCCGAGCTCGACAAGATGGGGACTGGCGAGGCCGCGAAGAAGATGGTTTAACGAAGCACATGGCTGTGGGCGGTGCCGTCCGTCGCGTTACAATAGTGGCGGTGCCCCCAGAAGAAGACTCCATCGGCGTAGAGGCAGGAACAGCGCCTCACGCTCCAACTTGGCAACGCGTGCAACTGGCGCGCCATCCGAAGCGTCCGCATACGCTGGATTACATTGAGCGTTTAATTACGGGCTTCCAGGAGATCCATGGAGATCGATCGTTTGGCGACGATGCGGCGATCGTTTGTGGGTATGGTTTCTTTGAAGGGTCGCCCATCATGGTGATTGGCCATCAAAAGGGCCGGGATACCAAGCAGAAGTTAAAGCGCAATTTTGCAATGCCGAAGCCGGAAGGTTACCGGAAGGCGTTGCGCTGCATGGAGTTGGCGGCCAAGTTTAAGCGGCCGATAGTGTGCCTGCTAGACACGCCGGGCGCCTATCCTGGGATCGATGCAGAGGAGCGGGGGCAGGCGGAAGCGATAGCTGTGAATCTGCGGGAGATGACCCGGTTGGGCGTTCCGGTGATCTCGATTGTCATTGGAGAGGGTGGATCTGGAGGAGCGCTGGCGCTGGGCGTCGCGAACCGGGTCTACATGTTGGAGAACTCGATCTATAGCGTGATCAGCCCGGAATCGTGCGCCGCAATTATTTGGCGGGATGCGGGCAAAGCCGAGTTGGCGGCTGCTGCATTGCGGTTGACATCGCGAGATTTATTGGAGTTGAAGTTAATTGACGGGATCATTCCAGAGCCTCCTGGTGGGGCGCAGGAAAACTGGGACTTGTCCGCGGAGTTTCTGGCCACAACGTTGCGGTCGGCCCTTGCGGAATTGCAAACGTTGAGTTCCTCCGAGTTGATGGACCACCGGTATGAGAAATTCCGCCAGATGGCGAATTTCTTCGAGGAATAGTGAAGAGCCGTACCGGATTGATTATTGCTGGCGTGGCGATTTCCGTGGTTGGTCTGATGATTTATTCATCTATGGACTTGGCGGGATATCGCGTCGAAGTCTGTAAAGAGTTTCAGGGCCGTACTTCGTGTCGTACTGCCTCGGGCGCAAATCGGGAGGCAGCTTTGCGCACAGCCTCTGACAACGCCTGTGCGTTGATCAGTTCCGGGATGACGGATTCGATCGCCTGCCAGGGGACGACCCCTACTTCTGTTAAGTGGCTGAAAGGCGACTAACAAAACCGAGTTACCTCAGAGCTCGCCGGAACGTCTTCTTTAGTGAAAAACTTGAACTTTCCGGCTTGCTCCTCCGTCTGATTCTCTCAGGAGCCCTTTACACGTGAAAAAATGGAAGATAGCTGTCGGACTTGGCGTACTGCTTGCCATCGCCGGCGGTATCTACGCGAGTTTGCAGTGGAGTAAGAAAGGTATTGTTACCGTTCAGACCGGGCGCGTGGTGCGCCAGGACCTGACGTCGTTGGTGACAGCGTCCGGTGAAGTGAAGCCGAGGAACTACATCAATATCGGCAGCAATGCGCAAGGGCCGGCTCGGATCACGGATATCCTGGTGAAGGAAGGGGATCGCGTCCGAAGGGGCCAGGCTCTGGCGAAACTGGAGAGCGTTCAGCCCGAGGCGGATGTGGCCGCACAGCGCGCGACAGTGACTTCGACGCAGGCGGACTCAGCCGCGGCCGAGGCGAGCCTGAAAGCGCAAGCTAGCAATCTGCGGACTCTCGAAGCGGGCATCGAACGATCGAAGGCCGACTTGACGCGCGCGAAGCTCGATTTCGATCGTTCGCAACTCTTGCTCAAGGAGGGTTTGGTATCGCAGCAGGATTTTGACACGCGGCGGGCGGCGGTACAGTCGGGCGAAGCCACGGTGCGGGAGTCCGAGGCGCGGTTGGCGCAAGCGAAGGCGCAGATTGAACAGTTTCGGGCGAGTCTGTCGGCCGCCCAGCGGCGGATTACGGTAAGTGAGGCGAACCTGCGCCGAGCGACGGACGTGCTCAACCGGACGCAATCAACGTCTCCGATTGACGGCGTCGTGACGAACTTGCCGGTGCGTGTTGGTGAGACTGTGGTGCCGGGCATTCAGAATTCGTCGGCTTCGCTGATCATGACGATCGCGGATATGTCGATCATCACAGCTGAAGTCAAGGTCGACGAGACGGACATTGTGAACGTGACGCTGGATCAGTTAGCGGACGTGACGGTGGACGCGATGCCGGGCCGGTCTTTCAAGGGGCATGTCATCGAGATTGGCAACACGGCGATTTTGCGCTCCACTGGCCTAGCCGCCTCGCAGTCGGCGATTTCGAGCCAAGAGGCGAAAGATTTCAAGGTTGTGATCGCGCTCGATAATCCTCCAGATGAGATGCGTCCCGGGTTAAGCTGCACGGCTAAGATCATCACGGCGACGCGTCAGAAGTCTGTTACTATTCCGATTCAAGCGCTGACTGTTCGCCAGAAGGGTGATCTGGAAGCGAGGAAGGAAGGGGAGAAAGAGCCGGAACTCCCAACGGACCCCGCCGCGTTGCGGGCGCGAAAAGAAGAGATTCAGGGCGTTTTCGTCGTCCAGGGCGAGAAGGCCGTCTTTAAGAAGGTCGAGACTGGGATCACAGGCATCACCGATATTGAGGTCCTCAGCGGTTTGAATGAGGGCGAAGAAATCATCACAGGCAGCTACAAGGTCATCCGGACGTTGCGAAACGAAGCCAAGGTCAAGGTGGACAACAAGTCCCCGGTCAAGGCAGAATCATAAGGAAGTTTCATTTATACCTATGGCACAAGCAGCGGAAGTATCGGCTCAGGCGCGCGGCGAACAACTGCGGCGCGAAGGCGTCATCATTCGGACCTACGGACTCTGGAAGACTTATCAGATGGGCGACCAGACGATTAACGCCGTTTCCGGCGTCGACATGGAAATCCGCAGGGGCGAGTACGTCGCCATCATGGGACCTTCCGGTTCGGGGAAGTCGACGTTGATGAATCTGATCGGGTGCCTGGATACGCCGAGCACGGGCGATTATTTCATTAACGGATCGCTGGTGAGCTCGATGAACGACGACCAGTTAGCCCACATACGCAATAAGGAAGTGGGCTTTGTTTTCCAGACGTTTAACCTGCTTTCGCGTGCGACAGCGCTGCACAATGTGGAGTTACCGCTGATCTACGCCGGCATTCCGGCAGACCAGCGAATCGAACGTGCCAAGTTGGCCCTTCGGCAGGTGGACCTCGAGAAGCGCATGTATCACAAGCCGAACGAACTGTCCGGCGGTCAGCGGCAGCGTGTGGCTATTGCTCGTGCGTTGGTTACGAATCCGTCGATCCTCCTGGCGGACGAGCCTACGGGCGCGTTGGACTCGGCGACTGGTGTCGAGATCATGGCGCTGTTTGAACGCCTTTATCAGCAGGGGAACACGATCGTGCTCGTCACGCATGAACATGATATTGCGATGCATGCGCACCGCATCATCTTCCTTCGTGACGGCAAGATCGAACGGGATGAACCCGTTAAGCACTAATCGCGATCGCGTAGTCGTACTGCGGTTCCGCGGAGTAGAGAGTCAGGGCGAAGAGTAAGGATAGGCAGATTCGCATTTCGATATCCTATCCCTGGGGCCAAGGGCTTCGGGGCGGTTACACTGAAGGCTGGAGTGTAGGCGGGGAATTGCGAGCCGTGGAAACAAGCCGATGCGCGGGGCCAGGAGTGGATGACCCAACGATTGATTCGCGCGACACGAGGTGATCGATAGATGGACTTGCAGCAACTACGGTATTTCCTGGCAGTGGCTCGGACCGGCAGCTTTGTTCGCGCTGCCGAGGAGGAGAATGTGGCGCAGCCCTCGCTGTCGCAGCAGATCAAACGGCTGGAGTTGGATCTGAAAGTTCCTGTCTTTGATCGATTGGGCCGGGGGGTGAAGTTGAACCGGTTTGGCGAGGCTCTGCTGCCCCGGGCCGAAGAGATTCTTCGGCGGGTGACGAAGGCAGAGAAGTTGTTGGGCAGTATGCAGGAGTTCGACAGTGGGAGGTTGACCGTCGGAGTGATTCCGACGGTATTACCGTACTCAATGGCGCGTCCGATGGCGGATTTTCGTAGGCAGTAACCGCGAGTGGAGCTGGAAGTTTTAGAGGCGACGACTGAAAAATTAATCGAAGGGCTGCGCGGAGGGCTGGTGGATCTGGTGATCGTGGCGTTGCCGATCAAGCAGCCGGAGATCGTGTGCAGTGAGCTGTTTCGGGAGCCGCTCTTGGTGGCGATCCCTAAGGATCATCCGTTAAGTGGGGTAAAGGCGCTGGCTCTGCCACAGTTGTAGGGCAAAAAGATGTTGTTGCTGCGGGAAGGGCATTGTTTGCGTGATGACGTGTAGACGGTCTGCAGCCGGGCGAAGGTGCAATTCCGGCAGATCTTCGAGAGCGACCATTTGGCGAGCATCTTTTCGCTGGTAGCGAACGGATTTGGGGTGAGGATAGTGCCGGGGATGGCGGCATCGGAGGCGCAGGAGTGCCAATTGGTGCCGTTAGGAGCTGTCTAGAAATAACATTTCCATATAGAAATGTTTTGGAGCATGCTGGAGAGGATGGATGCGTTGTCTGGGATCAAGACGCGATACGCAACTCTGGGACGAATGCTGGATGAGCGAGCGCGTCGTTTGTTGGTGGCCGCCGAGAGCCAATCGATCGGGCGCGGTGGCATCTCGGCGGTGGCACAGGCTACCGGAGTGTCG
>JBBQRA010000079.1:0-23246 GCA_038215275.1 Bryobacterales bacterium
CTCCCTTTCCACCGCCCTTGGAAATCGCTCCGCGATTCCCACATTCCCACAGCCTCGACGACGATGTCCTTACAAAATTAAGAAAGGAGCCCGAAAACACCACCCCAATCCTTTAGGCTCATCCTTCAATGAGAAAATGCTCGCCAGCACCTCGTCGCCCTCTGGATAGAGCTTCGCTGCAACTCCTGCGGCCGCAGCGTCATATCTCCGGAAACCACCTGCATGGATTCCTCAATCGATACCGGCTCCACACCCCCGTTCCGCTTCGCCGCCAAACGCACCCGCGTTGCATCCACCAGAATCAACCGCATCGCTTGTCCCGCCAGAGCCAGGAAACGCGTTTTCTATTTCCCATGTCCGCCCGCCCGCAACCAGACAACTGAATAGCGCCCAATCCCCGTAGTTCGGAGTACAGATCGGGCAGGTCGAGCGACTGGGCATCCGAAGCCAGCATAGAAAGTTGATCTAACACGAAAGGTAACCAACCCCGCTTACGCGGATCTCCGGCCCGGAGCCATCACCCCGCCCCGGCCATCATCTCTCCGCTAATAGTCCGTAACAACTTCTGCCAAGCCTCCCGGATCGCCGCCGAACAGCCTCCTTCGAGCGCTCGTGTAATCGCCCACACCAGGGCCTGCTCCACCAGCGCGTAGTGCCGGGCCTCCACCCCCAAATCGCCATGGTGCTTCCCCAACTCCCGCAGCTTCGGCTTCAGCGTTTCCAAGTTGTCCAGGCAATCCACCACCACCTGGAGGGTTGCCACCAGTTTCCCCGCCTGCTCCTTCATCGGCGTCTTGAACATGCCGCGCAAACTCGGGTCCAACTCGAACAAGCGTCCGTAGAACAGCATCACCATCGGCTGCGCCACATCGTGCAAGGCCTCAAAGCTGTGCTGCACCAGTTGCTTTTCCTCTCGCGTCACTCGATGGTTACTCCCCGGCGTTTTGCCAGCTCTACAAAGCGCTACAAAGCGCATATAGTCTTTCTCGGACGACGACTGCCAACCTGGCTTGCCCCGCACCTTATCCCACGCCGTCTTCACCCCCGCCGCCAACTTCGCTACCTCCGCCTGCGGCCTCGGCCCCCCGCCAAGGCAATCTCCATCCCGATCAGCGCCGCCTTAGCCCGATTAACGTCACCAGACATCGTTCCCGCTTTCTCTCTCGCCGCCGTCGCTGCAATCTCCGCCTCCGTCGCGGTGGCATCCTGCCCGGCCTCCCGCGGCGTCACGGCGATCCGCCCCAAGGACTCCATCAGCAGCCTCGCCACGTTGCCCTGCTGCGTCGACAGAATCGCCCGCGCGTTCGCCGCCGCCTCGCGCCAATTCGCCAAGGCCTCCGCCGTCCGCTTCTCATCCTTCAGCGCAATGCCATACTGCCATTGCGTATAGGCGAAGTTCATGCGCATCGTATGATTCTTCGGGTTCTTCTCGAGCGCTTGCCCGATGGTGTAAATCGCTTCCCGAAACCGGTCCAGCCGCGCCGCACCATCCGTCACCGCCGCCACACGCATCCGCGCGATGCCCAAATCGCCCAGCTCCCGCTGGTCGTCTCCATCGGCTGCCAGCAACTCCTCGGCAATCTTCGTCATCTCCCCATACGCCGCCAGCGCCTTCACCCTGTTTCCCATGCTCAGCGAAGTCGGGCTCCCCTCCACATCGCCCACGTGGCTCCACGCCAGCATGAGTTCCCGCTTCGTCCGGCTGTTGTTCGGCTCTCGTTCCAGCGCCTTCTTCAGCGCCTCCACCGCGCCCAGATACTGGTCCCGCGCCTCTTCCAGTTTTCCCTTCCGCGCCAAAGCCATCCCTACGCCGGACGCCGCCGATGCCTGTGACATTTGCCACTCCATCTTTTCCGGCTCCGCCGTCGCCAGAGAGGAGTACACCGCCGCCGCCTGCCGCGCGCTGACGAGCGAGGCCTCCACATTATCGAGCAACCGCTGATTCCGGCTCGATGCCAGTTCCACACCCGCCAAGTGGCTCAGCAACTGCCGGTCGCCGCCCTCTTCGAGCGCTTTCCTCACCCTCCGCGTTGCCTCGTCAAAGTGCTCCTGCGCTACGCTCAGTTTCCCCGTGTACGCCGCCACGTCGCCGTGGTGGCGAATCGCCTCAATCGCTGTCGCCGTCGCACCCCCCGCGTCCGCCAACTCCCGCGCCCTCTGTATCGCCTAAGTTCGAACCCAGCACCCACCCTTGCACGTCCCCAATCCGCAGCCATCCCGCCGCCAAGTCCCGCGCCAGCGACGGGTCGCCCTTCGCGTCCGCCGACAACCGTTCGAGGTACTCAAGCGCCGTCGACACAATCAACTGCCGCGCTTTCGTCGAACCCGGCAACTGGCGCACCGCGTCATGAACGTCGAAAACGAACCGGCTCGCCAACTGCCGCACTTCCTGCAGTCGCTGCTCGGCCAGCCGCCGCTGCCGCTCGGCGTACAGCAGGCCCCCCGCCAGCACCATTACCGTCACCGCCGTCGCCAGCACCAGTCGCTGATGCCGCTCCACGAACTTCCGGCTCCGGTAGAGCACGGAGTCCGGTGCCGCCACCACCGGCCGGTTGTCCAGATGCCGCCGGATGTCCTCGGCGAACTGTTCCACTGTGCCGTATCGCCGCGTCGGGTCCTTCGCCATCGCCCGCAGCAGGATGTTGTCGATGTCGCCCCGCAGCTCAGGCCGCGCCACGCTCGCCCGCACCGTCGGCTTCTCGCAGATCGCCCGCTCCAGTTCGAGCGGTGTGTACTTTCCAATCTTATGCGGCCGTGTCCCAGTCAGCAACTCATACAGCACCGCCCCCAGCGAGTAGGTGTCGCTCGCCACCGTCACCGGTTCGCCCCGCACCTGCTCCGGGCTCGCATAGTCTGGCGTCATCATGCCCATCCCCTGGGTCATGGTGTCGGCGGCCTCCATCGGATTCGCCATCAGCAGCTTGCAGATGCCGAAATCCAGCAGCTTTGGCGTTCCGTTCTCTTCGACAAGAATATTGCCCGGCTTCAGATCCCGATGCACCAGGAACCGGCTATGCGCATACGTCACCGCAGCGCACACGGGAAGGAACAGCCGGAGACTATCGACCACGGAGAGCTGCTTCTCCTGGCCAAATTGCGTAATCGGCACGCCCGAAATGTACTCCATCACGAAGTACGGCTCCCCCGGTTTGCGCCGTCCCGCCGTCCAACAATCGCGCGATGTTCGGATGCTCCAGACTCGCCAGCACCTGCCGCTCCCGCTTAAACCGCGCCAGCAGGAAGTCCGTATCCATTCCCGGAGTCACGAGTTTAATCGCGACGTCTTTGTCGTAGACCTCGTCGGTGCGCTTGCCCAGGTACACCGTGCCCATGCCGCCCCGGCCCAACTCCCGCAGCAGCTCATACGGGCCCACGAACCGTGTCCGCGGAGTTGTCTCCAGGTCCAGTACCGCGCTCTTCACGCTGCCGGCCAGATTCGATTTCGTCTGCGCGTCGCTCGCCAATAGCCCGGCCACTTCGCGCTGCATCTGCTCATCGCCTCCGCACTCCCGTTGGAGCCAAGCTTCCCGGGCGGTGGCAGGCTCTTCGAGCGCCCGGTTAAACAGGTCTTCCGCCTGCCGCCACCGTTCCGGCGTCACGGCGCCGGGCTCTCCGTCATGTATTTTTGCAGCCAAGCCTCGGCAAACCGCTGCTCCCGGCCCACCGTCGCCACGGAGACCCCCAGCGCCTGGGCCGTCTCTTCGATACTCATGCCGCCAAAGTACCGTAGCTCAATCACTTTGGCCTTCCGCTCGTCAAACGCCGCCAGCCCGCCCAAGGCGTCGTCCAGAGCAATGATTCCCGCGCTCCGTTCCGGCGCAAAGTTCAAGGCCTCGTCCAGCGACGCCGCCCGCTGCCCCCCGCCCCGCTTCCCCGCCACGTACTTCCGCGCATGGTCCACCAGAATCTGGCGCATCCGATGCGCCGCCACGCCGAAGAAGTGCACCCGGCTCTCCCAATCCGGCAACTCCCCGCCTGCCAGCTTCAAATACGCCTCATGCACCAGCACCGTCGGCTGCAACGTCGGAGCGTTCCGCTCGTCGCGCAGGTAGTGCGCCGCCAGCCGTCTTAGCTCGTCGTAGATCAGCGGAGTCAGCAGGTCCAATGCCGCCTTATCGCCATCCTTCCAACGAGCCAGTAAGTGTGTCACTTGCCCATCTGCGCTCATCAGAGCGTAATTATACACAGTTGATAAAGAAACGCCCAAACCTGCCGATAGAAGCATGAGGTGATGGGTGAAGCTTCCCGCGCGCATCAGTAAATACGAGCTCCAACACTTCCTCGGAGGTGGCATGTCCGAGGTGTATCGTTCCCGCGATACCGTCCTCGGCCGAACCGTGGCCGTGAAGCTCCTCACGCCACAAGCCGCGCAAAACCAGGAGACCCGCGCCCGCTTCCTGCTCGAAGCCCAAGTCTCCAGCTCTGTCGTCCACGAAAACATCATCACAACGTACGACTATGGCGAAGAGGATGGCATTCCCTACCTGGTGCTGGAGTTCCTCACGGGCAGCACCCTGAAAGACTTTCTCGCCGAACAGCCCGACCTGCCGCTCCGCAAGCGGGTCTCCATCGCCCTGCAGATCGCCCGCGCCCTAGAGTACGTCCACTCGCGCAAATATGTCCACCGCGATGTGAAGCCGGACAACATCCACGTCGACCCCCATGGCCGCGTCAAGTTGATGGATTTCGGCATTGTCAAGACGGAAGACACCAACCTCACGCAAGCCGGCTTCGCTCTCGGAACGCCCCACTACGTCGCCCCGGAACTCGTCATGGGCCAACCGGTCACCCCGCTGGTCGACGTCTACTCCTACGGCGTGCTCCTCTACGAGATCCTCTCCGGCCGCAAAGCCATTCAGGCCGACAGCGTCGAGCGGATCTTCTATCTCATCCTCCACGAGTCCATTCCGCTCGAACCCCTCACCGCCGCTGCCGTCCCGGACCGTCTTATCGAGATCGTCCGCGCGAGCATGGAGCGCGATCCCGCGAAACGAACGCAGAGCATGGGCGAAGTCGCCGCCGACCTCGAAGACTGGCTCCACGAGAACCCCACGCAAGTAAACCCCCTTCCGGGAAAGCGCCGCGTCCAGGTCGACGGTCGCATGCTCGGTGGCGCCGCCGCGCTCGCCGCGGTCTTTGCTCTCGGTCTCGGGTATCTCCTGGTTAATAGCGGTAAGGCGGTTGCCCGCCTCGAAGAGCATCATCATGAGCGAACCGAGGACCCCGCAGGCGACATGGTCCTCATCCCTACCGGTGAAACTATCTTCGGCGCTGACAACAAACGGGTTCCCGTACCGGCGTTTTACCTCGATCTCACCGAGGTCACCAACGAAGAGTTCGAGGAGTTCTGCAAAGCCATCAGGCGTCCGCTGCCGAAAGACTTCCCCGCCGGACAGCCCGGCTTGCCCGTCGTCAACGTCACCTTCGCCGACGCCCAAGCCTTCGCCACTTGGGCGAAAAAGCGACTCCCGACGGCCCTCGAATGGGAGCGCGCCGCACGCGGCGACGATGGCCGCCACTTCCCGTGGGGCTCGGATCACAATGCCCTGCACGCCAACGTCCGCGACAATCCCGATGACCTATGGCAGCACGTCGTCTCCGCCGACTCCTACCGCGCTGGCCGCAGCCCGTTCGGCATCTACCAGATGATCGGCAACGTAAAAGAATTCACAGCGGATCGCACGGCCCCAACGGCACTCGCGATTCGTGCCTTCGCCTCCGAGGAAGATGCCTGGTACGCCGTCAAGGGCGGCTCCTTCCAAAGCCGTCTCGCCGAGGCCATCACCTTCGCCATCGAGCCTGTCCCCGCCAGTTACTCCGCCCCCGATCTCGGATTCCGCTGCGCCCGGAATCCGTAATATCCTCAACAAATGAAACTCGCCTTGCTGGTTACTTGTGTCTCTTTGGCATTCGGTCAGATACCGGTCAAACGAGTAGTTCTCTATAAGAACGGAGTTGGGTACTTCGATCATCGGGGCCCCGTACAAGGCAAGCAGGACGTCACCGTCTCCTTCACCTCCGGCCAATTCAACGACGTTCTCAAGTCCCTCACTGTCCTCGACCTGAACGGCGGCAGCATCGCCGCCATCGGCTACGACGCCTCGCTCCCTTCCGACCGCAAGCTCAACGAACTCCGCCTCCCTGTCGGCGACAAAGGCACCCTCACCAATTTCCTCGGCGCCATGCGGGGAGCCCGCATGGAAGTGCGCAACGGCGGCGTCCCTCTCACCGGCCGCCTCGTCAGTGTCGAGCGCAAAACCCGCTCCGGCGCTGGCGCCACCCTCGAAGTCGATTACGTCTCCCTGCTCACGGAAGCCGGCGAACTCCGTACCGCCGAAGTCTCCCCTGCCTTCTCCGTCCGCCTCCTCGAACCCGGCCTCGCCACCAAGCTCGGCAAGTATCTCGACGTCCTCTCCGCTGACCGGGCCGCCGTCAACGAAACCAGAACCTACACCATCCGCAACAACGACGCCGCGCCCCGCGCGCTCCTCCTCGAACATCCGTCCGCTCAGGCTACCGGCTCACCAACTCGGTCGAACCCGCCGAGACCACTGGCGCCGTCATGCGCTTCCGCGTCCCTGTCCCCGCCCGGCAAACTGCCGCCTTCCCTGTCGCCGAAACCCGCTCGCTCGCTTCCACCTACACCATCGGCGCCCTCATTCCCTCCGAAGTCGCCCGCTTCGCCGCCGAAGGCAGCCTCGGCCCCGCCGTCGAAAATGCCCTCCGCCAAATTCTCACGAACAAGGCCGTCCTCGATAGGCTCAGCAGCCAGTCCAAAACGATCGCTGCCGAACACGATCGCATCACCAAGAGCCAGGAGCGCCTCCGCGAAAACATGAAGGCCCTGAAAGGCTCCCCGGAAGAAAAATCCCTCGTTCAGCGCTACACCCGGCAACTCGAAGAGCAGGAAACCCGTATCGCCGAACTCGAAAAGCAGCGCGCCGAACTCGAAGCCAAAATCGCCGCCGCCCAACGCGAACTCAACGACGAAATCGGCAAACTCCGCTTCGACGTGACTCTTTAGTCCGATTCTTGATGAGCCGTTTCGCCTGCCGATTCCGGGTTTATCCCCAGGAGGCTTGGTTATGGCCGAAACTGTTCATCTACATTTCCGGACGCGGACGAGAGATCGATGTCAATCTTGAATTTTCTTCCCCGGCATATCACGGCCGTTCTGATGCAGCACCAGCCCTGCATCCGTAAACGTGATCTGCGCGTCGACGACCTTGTAAAAGAACTCCTTCGGCCCCTGCGCAAACACCGGAATCTTCATCTGCCCCGTCGCCTGCACCAGTAACTGCGTCCCCTCCCGCGTCACCGTCAACATAAACGCCGGCGTCAGCTCATACCGCCCCACAAAGGCCTCCAGCGCCTCCGCCGTCAAGGCGATCTCCTTCGAAGGCAATACCGCAGCAATCCGTTTCGCTACCGTCTCCCGCCCCCCCTGCTTCAACGTCAACTGAGCGCCGTCCGCGGCGAACGTCACCTCCACCGGGGCTACCCGCGCGAAAAACTCTCGCTCCCCCGCCGCAAACAACTCGAACCGCCCCTGCCCAGTCGCCTGCGCCAGCAACTGCCCTCCCTCCTGCGTCACGGTCAGCGTAAACCCCGGCGCCAACTCATACCGCCCCACATATTTCGCCAGCACGGCCGCCTCCACCACCACCGGCTTCTTCACCGCATTCAACGCAAACCGCGCCGGTTCCACCAAGTGCAGTCCCACGTCCTCCACGCCAAGTGCCACGTTTGAAAGCACCACGGAGGCTGCCCCCGTCTTCACCGAACAAGCCAAAAACGACCGATACCCGCCTGTCCCACCACCATGGGAAAACACGTCATCCCCATTCTTCGCCCAAACCAGCGCCACCGGCCCCCGCGTCCGCGCAAACGCCGCATCCAGCTTCGTCTTCCGGCCCCCACAAGCCGCTAAGGCAAACAGCACCATATCTTTCACAGTGCTCCGCAGCGCCCCCGCCCCAGCCAACGCTGGCAAGTCCCAATTCTTTACCGGAAGCAGCTTCTCGTCATGCCCCGCCACCATCCGCCCCTTAACCTTAATCCCCGTCTCCTCCATCCCTAACGGCGTCAGCACTCGTTCGCGCAACAGCGCCTCATACTCCTTACCCGCCCGCAGCGCCAAAACATGCCCCAGCAGGCCTACGCCTAGATTTGAGTACTCATACGTCGCCCCAATCTCCCGTGGCAGCGCAAACCCATTCAAAAACGAGTACAAATCCTCCACGGTGTAATCCGCATACGGATTCGCCACATCCTTCGGCTTCAGATTTCCCGGAAGCCGCGGCAGCCCCGACTTGTGCGTCGCCAAATCCAACAGCGTGATCTGCCTCCCGCCCCGCTCCGGCACCTTCACGGTTTTCGGCAAATACTTCGCCACCGGATCCGCCAGCGCCACCTCTCCCCGCTCCACCATCTCCGCCAGCAGCACCGCCGTAAACACCTTCGTAATCGACCCGATCTCGTAGACCGCCTCCTCCGGCCCGAAGTAGGCCACCTCCCCCTTTGCGTTCATCACCCCTGCCGCCGGGTCCTTCATCATCCCCGCCGCCACCCGCTCCCGCAGGATTGCCGCCACATCCGGACCCTGCGCCAACGCCACGCCCGCGAACAAACCAAGTAGAAGTCGCAGGACCCCTATTCTGCCGGAGCAAACAATCCAAAGGTGAACACGTGCGTAGCTGAACAAATCGTCACATACTGCTTCCCGTCCACCATGTAAGTAATCGGCGACGCCGTCACGTTCTGGCTCGTCCCGAAATGCCACAAATGCTTGCCGCTCTTGGCATCCGCCGCCACCAAGTGCCCCGAGTCATCCCCGAACAGCACCACGCCCCCCGCCGTCGAAACCGTTCCCGCCCAAGCCGTCGCCGGCCCCGTCATCGGATACTGCCAAACCCGCTTCCCCGTCTTCGGGTCAATCGCCCGCAGCAACATCTGCCCCGGCTCCGCCGGAATCTGCTCTCCGCCCGTCCCCGCAAACCCCGTCATCGGCTTCGGCTCCTTGGCCGACGACGAGTAGATATCGCACTGCTCTAACGTCGGCAGATAGAACAACCCCGTCCCCGGATTGTAAGAAGGAGACATCCAGTTCGCCGCCCCCCGCACCGCCGGGCACGCCCTCGTGCCGCCCGCGGTCGGGTCTTTCCCCGGCACCAGAATCGGCACGCCCTTTGAATCAATCCCCTTCGCCCAGTCCACCTTGTCCGCGAACTGCGTAGCCCGAAGGAACTCGCCCGTAACACGATCCAGGACGTAAAAAAAGCCGTTCCGGTTCGGATGCACCACCACCTTCCGCATCTTCCCCGCCCACTCCAAATCCAGCAGCACCGGCCAGGACTGCGCATCCCAATCATGCGTATCGTGCGGCGTGAACTGGAAATACCACTTCAATTTCCCTGTATCCACGTCCAACGCAATCAACGAATCCGAATACAGGTTCGCTCCCAACCGGTCGCCGCCGTAGAAATCCGGCCACGGGTTCCCGGTGGTCCAATAGAGCAAATTCAACACTGGATCATAAGTCCCCGAAAGCCAGGTGGCCGCCCCACCCCACCGCAGCGTGTCGTCCTTGCTCCACGTCTCCGCCCCCGGCTCCCCCTTCGCTGGCACCGTCCAGAACTTCCACATCTCCTCCCCGGTCTCCGCCGAAAGTGCTGTCAGAAATCCCCGCGCCCCGCTATCCCCGCCGCCCATTCCCACCACAATCTTGTCCTTCACGGCGAACGGAGCCATCGTCGCAAAGTACCCGTCCTTCGTCTCGGCATACTTCTTATGCCAAAGTACCGCCCCGGTCTTCCGATGCAGCGCGACCAGATGGCAATCTGTCGTTACGAAGTAGACCTTGTCCCCCAGAATCGCCGGCCCCCGGTTCACCCGCGACCCCTCGGCTTGCTCATCGCGATAAACCCAGATCTTCCGCCCCGTCCGCGCGTCCAAAGCATGAAGCTGGTTCGAATTCGTTACATACAGAATCCCGTCATAAACAATCGGCACCGCCTCCAGCTTCTTCGCGTCCGGCACATGGTAAACCCACTTCGTTGTCAGGTTCTTCGCAGTCTCGGTGTTAATCTGCGTCAACGGGCTATGCCGCTGCCCGGAGTAACTGCCCGCGTAAGTCAGCCAGTTCGCCCCCGGTCCCGCCAATATGTCCTCGTACTTTACCTGCGCCACCGCCGCCATCGCTGCCAACCCAACCATCAGAAGCACTCGCATCACTGTTCTCCCCGCGCCGATTGCCGGCTCAAAAACTTGATCAAATCTCGCCGCTCTCCCGCCGTCAACGTCTCCCGGTAATTCCCCGGCATGGGGCTCCCCGGCAGAATCCGCTGGTCCGCCACGTCCGCCGCCTTCACGAAATGCAACTCCCCCGTCCCGTCCTGCAGAGTGTAGTTGTAAGTCGTGTAATCCCTCAAAACCCCTTCCAGCGTCTTGCCCGATTTCAGATGCAGCGTCGCTCGTTGATACCCCGGCGCAATCCGCCGCCCTGGGTCCAGCACCGCCTCCCGGATCAGATTCAACGGCCGCTGATGCCCAATGCTCGTCAAGTCCGGCCCAAACACTCCGCCCTTGCCCGCAATTGCATGGCACTTCGTACACCCGCCCTTGCCAAAGTAGATCGCCGCCCCGGCCTTCTCGTCACCTTCCACCGGCATCTCGTACGCCGGCGCTGAGAGCCCCCGCACGTAGGCCATAATCTGCCACAGTTTCTCATCCGGCAGGTTCGTCGGCGGCATGTCCGTCCCCGCCAACCCGAACTTCAGCGCCTGAAAAAGCACCTCGTCCGTCGACCGCGAAACCGCCCGCCCGGTCATCAGGTTCGGTCCCCGGCCGCCCTCCCCGGTCAGCCCATGGCAACCCGCGCAGGAGCTCATATAGAGCTGCCGCCCCGCCGCCACGTCTTCCTGTTTCAACGGCGCCCGCTGCGCGAAGGCCGCCGCCCCCAGCACCAAAATTAAAAGAATTCGCATAACTCAGTCCTCCAGATTGTATTCGATACACTAGGGCGATGCGGCTCTCGTTGCTCCTTCTCCTTGCCGCATTCGCGCTCTCCGCCGCCCCCCGCAAGAAGATAGCCGTCGCCCTCGAAGGCGGCAGCGCCCTCGGCATCGCCCATATCGGCGTCCTCGAATGGCTCGAGCAGCACCGCATCCCCGTCGACCACATCGCCGGCACCAGCATGGGCGGCCTCGTCGGCGGCCTCTACGCCACCGGCCGCTCCCCCGCTGAACTCCGCGCCATCGTCAAAGACGCTCCCTGGGATAAGCTCCTCGGCGGCTCCATCGACTTCCGCGACCTCTCCTTCCGCCGCCGCGAAGACCGCACCGCCTTCCCCAACCTCCTCGAACTCGGTCTCAAAGGCGGCGTCTCCTTTCCCTCCGGTCTCAATCTCGGCCATGAGATTGGCATCCTCCTCAGCCGCTGGACCCTCGCCTACCCCGAACTCGACTCCTTCGACAACCTCCCCACTCCCTTCCGCTGCGTCGCCACCAATCTTATCTCCGGCGAAGAAGAGGTCTTCCGCAAAGGCGTCCTCGCCGATGCCCTCCGCGCCACCATGTCCCTCCCCGGCGTCTTCACTCCGGCCAACCGCGGCGGCAAACTCTATGTCGATGGCGCCGTCCTCCAAAATCTCCCCGTCGATGTCGCCCGGCAAATGGGAGCCGACATCGTCATCGCTGTCCATCTCGCGAAGCCCCCGGTCAACCCCAAAACGCTGAACGCCTTCCCCGGCGTCATCGAGCGGTCCATCGGCATCGTCGTCTCCGCCAACGAATTGCGCATGATGGAACGCGCCGACATCGTCGTCACCATCAACCTCGCCGGCTTCAATGCCAGCGACTACCCCAGAAGTGGCGAACTCGCCGACGCGGGTAACGCCGCCACCGCCCAAAAGAAAAACGTCCTCGAGACCTTCGCCCTCCCAGCAGCCGAATGGGCCGAGTTTCAGAAGGCGCGCGCCGCCCGCCGCCGCCCAGAGCCCATCCAGATCTCCACCGTCAAAGTCGAAGCCGAAGACCCCCGCCAAGCCCGCCTCGTCGCCGAAACCCTCACCCCCCTCATCGCCAAGCCTTGGAACGCCGCCATCCTCGAACGGGAACTCTCCCGCGCCGTCGGCACCGGACGCCTCGCCTCCCTGCGTTACTCCGTCCGCGGCAGTGAACTCCTCGTACAGGCTGAGCAGCGCAACTACGCCCCGCCATTTCTCCTCCCCTTGCTCGAAATCGATGGCAGCGACATCGAAAACTTTCGCGTCTCCAGCGGTGCCCGCCTTACCTGGATGGGAATCGGTACCCCCCGCGCCGAATGGCGCAACGACATCATCCTCGGCTCCCGCTATCGCTTCGCCTCCGAGTATTGGATCCCCCTCGGCGAGCGCACCCGCTTCTTCGCTGCCGCCCGCGCCTTCGCCGGCGATACCGCTTTCCCCATCTATGTTGGCCGCGCCCAGGTCGCTAACTACCGCCTTCGCGATACCGGTTTTGGCGCCGACCTCGGCTACCAATTCGGTCGCACCGCGGAACTCCGTGCCGGCTATACCACCACCTGGTATGCCGCCCGACGCCGCATCGGCAACCCCATCCTCCCCAACGTCCAGGATCATCTCAACGTCCCCAACCTCCGCTTCCGCCTCCTCGATTACGACGATCCCATCGTCCCCCGCGAGGGCAGCCGCGTCGAAGCCAACTTCGCCTATGTCCTCAACCGCGGCCCCCAGGCCGAGGTGCAAGCCAACCGCTTCTTCCGCCTCTCCCCCAACGGCTCCCTCTTCGCCGCTGCCGCCGGCGGCAGCGCTTTCGATACCCGTTCCCTCGATTTCGGAAGCTTCTCCCTTGGCGGCCCTCTCCGCCTCCCTGCCTACGCCACTAATGAACTCCTCGGCAATCAATATTGGCTCGGCACCGCCGGCTATCTCCGCGAACTCCGCCCCGGCCTCTCTATCCTGGGCACCCGCCTCTACGGAGCCGCTTGGGCCCAAATGGGCAAGATGTATGGTCAGCCCACCTACCCCGGCGTGGCCGCCAGCGCCGCCGGGGCGATACTCATCCGTACCTTCATCGGCCCCGTCTATCTCGGTGGCGCCTGGGGCGACCGCGGCCACGGCCGCGCCTTCGTCGGCGTCGGCCGCTTCTTCTAACGCTCCACCCGGTTCCAGCTTCCTATCACCCGCGTCTGCCTTTCGAGCGTCAGAACGCTCAGAGACGCTGTGCTCAATGCCAGCCGCTGCGCTATCTCCTCCGGAGCTGCCTGAATCCACACCGACGCCAGAATCCGCAGCAAGTGCCCATGCGCGAACAGCAGCACCGGCCCCTCCGCCCCTAGGCACCGCTCAATCACGCGTCCCGCCCGCGCCGCGACCTCTTCAATTGTTTCCCCTTCCGGCGGTCCGTCCTTCCACAGATTCCAGCCCGGTCGTTCCGCCGCCAGTTCCGCCGTCAACCGGCCCTCCAGCTTCCCGTAGTGCCACTCCGCCAAGTCCGGCTCCACCTCCGCCAAGTCTCCGTATCCCGCAATCCGGCACGTTTCCCGCGCCCGTTGGAGCGGGCTAGTCAACACCAGCCCAAATTTCTTGCCTCCCAGCAGCCGCTCCACCGATGCCGCCTGCTCCTCCCCATGCGCCGTCAACGGGATATCCGTCCGGCCTGTATGTTGGCCGGACAAGCTCCAAGCCGTTTCTCCATGCCGCGCGAGCCAGATTTCTGCAGAAAAGTTCATTTGGCCTATATACTGCCATAGATGCCCCTGGTCTTACTCGTTCTCGTTGCTAGCCTGCTCCAGGCATTCCCGCAACAGGTCCGCAAACGGTTCGATGGCGATGCCAACCAGCCCATTCGCCGCGTCACCTCTATCCAGATTAACGAAGACGGAGACATCCGCGCCATCAGCGAAGGCCAACTGTACGTCTACTCCCACGGTCGCTGGGCCGCGCCTATGCCCACTACGGAATCTTGGCCCTCTGAACCTCTGCCCGCCCCTGCCGGGCTCCCTGTCCGGCCCGCCACCGCGTCCGCCAAACAAGCTGACGACTCTCTCTGGTTCGGCACCGCCAAAGGCCTCTTCCATCAGTTAGGCGACGATTGGGAGTACCGCCAAGGCCAGCGCTGGCTCCCGCATGACGAAGTCCTTGCTTTGGCCGTCAACGCCCGCGGCGATGTCGCTGTGGGCACCGCGGCCGGCGTCGGGCTCATTCAGATCCGCGAAATTACCTTCGCGGAAAAGGCTCGGCTCTATGAAGAGGCCATCGAAAAACACCACCGCCGCACCGAATACGGCTTCGTCCTCGAACGCGGGCCCCGCGGCGTTCGCGATAGCGATAACGATGGCCTATGGACTGCCATGTACGGGGCCTCGCAATGCTTTGCCTACGCCGTGAAGAAGGACGCCGCCTCCCTCGAACACGCCCGCAAGACCTTCCGCGCCCTCGCCTTCCTGAGCGAGGTGACCCAAGGCGGCAACCCCGCCGGCCTCCCCGGCCTCGTCGCGCGCAGCATCCTCCCCACCTCCGGCCCCGACCCCAATGCCAAGAACTACACGCGGGAAACCGACGCCGCCATGCAGAAGCGCGACCGCAAGTGGAAAACCCTCGTGCCCCGCTGGCCCAAGAGCGCCGACGGCAAGTGGTATTGGAAGGCCGACGTCTCCTCCGATGAACTCGACGGGCACTACTACTTCTACACCCTCTTCTACGATCTAGTCGCCCAGACGCCCGACGAGAAGAATGAGGTGCGCAAGGTCGTCCGCCGCATCACCGATCACCTCGTCAAGCACGACTTCAACATGATCGACTGGGATGGCAAGCCCACCCGCTGGGCCATCTTCTCCCCCGCCCAACTCAACCGGGACAAGGATTGGTGGGCCGAGCGCGGACTCAACTCCCTCAGCATCTTGTCCTATCTCAAAGTGGCCTACCACGTTACTGGCGACAAGAAGTATCATGACGTCGCCCAGTGGCTCATCAAGGAGCACGGCTATGCGCAGAACGCGATGTTCGCCAAGTTGGCCCAGGGCGTCGGCGAAGGGAATCAGAGCGACGATGAAATGGCTTACATGGATTATTGGGGTCTTCTCCAGTACGAACAGGACCCGGAACTCGTCGAGCGCTATGCCTTCTCGCTCCATCGCTACTGGGGTCTCGACCGGCCTGAGCTCAACCCCTTTTTCAACTTCGTCGCGACGTCGTTGCTTAAGGGCAAGCGCTTTGACGATCCCCACCAGATGTATGACCTAACCCCCGCCGGGCCTTGGCTGGAGCAGTCCCTAGATAGCCTCCGCCGCTTTCCTCTCGATCTTCACAACTACGCCCTTTCCAATAGCCATCGCAGCGATGTCCGCCGCATCGGCAACAACCGTGGCCTGAAGCGGTCCGGGCGGGTCCTCCCCGTCGACGAGCGCCAGGTCTTCCACTGGAACCACGACCCCTTCCGCCTCGACTACAACGGAGACGGAGGAACCCTGGCCGACGGCACGTCGTATCTTCTCCCCTACTACATGGGCCGCTATCTAGGCTTCATAAAGGAATAGTGCGACGCTGGCCAGTCTAGCCTGTGATCGCTGTCAGCTTCACCGGCGTTCGCTATGGCAACCTGGATTCGATCGCGTGGTTGGGCGGAAACAACGGCAACAAGCGTCTCAACAGCGAGGAGTTATGGAACGGTTCCGGCCCGAGCGGCGTACTCCCATTCGGCCTCGGTTGGCAACCTGCCACCGGCCCAGGCACAGAAACGCTCCGCCTCTTACTAAGTCAAGCCGATAGCGAGAACCGTGGATTTGACGCGTGCATCATTCAGTTTGTGACCGTGATCATCCATACCTGGCGATGACGATGCGCCTGTTGCTAGACGATAATTCTGCCAAGTGCCCCCAGTGACTACGGTCTGTGCCAACCAAAACCCTTTTGTGATGGTCATAGCATCCTCATCCTCGGACGAGCAGCCCATTTGAAACCTGCCGGGAGCAATCCAGGCGTACCGATGCCCGTCCTTTGGATTCATTCGAACCGGCCCAGCCTTGGGCGCGCGGATCTGTCACAGCGCACTTGTATCAAGCAGGAGTGTGGCGAGAGCAATCAGCGACCATCTCATGGCGCAGTCCATCCTTTTCGGTAGACACCGGCGATGGCAGGTGAGTTCCCCAGTTCCTCCGAGCATCGATTCCGAGTTGTGTTTCGCAAAGCGGCGACGGAAGCCGCGGAGCTTACTCGCTGCCGGGCGGAGTTAGGATGGAGGAGTGGTGCTCAGTGCCGAAGAAGAATCGCTAATCGATGTGGTCCGCGCACTCCCGCCAATGGAAGCGGGTAAAGTGCTCGACTGGGCCCGCCAACTGGCCGATCTCGCCGGCGGACGCGCTATAGATTGGTCTGACAGTTGGTCGGACGAGGACCTCGCTGACGCGACCGCCGCGGCCGTGCATAGCTTTGAGGATCAGGAACGGGAAATTCGTTGAAGGCCGGTGACGTCGTCATAGGTGCGTTTCCTGGTGCACAGATCACGAAGACGCTCCATTCAGTCGTGCTTTCCACGGAAGATTATCACCGCCACCGTCCCGATGTTATCGTCGGAATTGTCACGACACAGACGCCCATGTCGTTTTCTCCAACAGACTGCGCGTTGCTGGACTGGAAACAAGCGGGATTGCACGCACCATCGTACTTTCGTTTGTTCCTGGTCACCCAACCCCAGCGGGAGGTCCGGGTGATTGGGCGCCTCTACCATGCGGATTGGCAGTCGGTTCGGACTTGTTTTCAACGCGGCTTCGGCCGGTGATTCCTGACGATCACCTAACGGGCGGGGCAGCTTGGTCAACCTCGCAGCAGCTCGGCGGGCCATCGAGGCCCGCCCCACCGCCAAGCGATTCCCCTACCGCTTAGCCTTCACATCCGGATGCACCGCCGGAATAAACCCATCCCGGTTCGGCATCTTCACCTGCGGCAGCGACTTCTCATCCAACCCCTGCCCCGCCGCCACAATCCCATTCAGATGCAACACAAACGCCGTAATCGCATACACCTCATCTGATTTCAACGTCCCTGGGTTGTTATACGGCATCGACCGCGCAATCGTATCCCACACCGTCGTCGCATAAGGCCAGTAACTCCCCACCGTCTTCTTGGCCGACTTCGTCGCTAACGTCCCCGTACCCCCCACCAGCGCCGGCCACTGCTTATCCCGCCCCTCGCCCGCCTCATTGTGGCACTCGGCACAATGAGTCTTATACAACCCACGCCCCGTCTCCACATTGCCCCTTCCCACCGGCAACCCGCGCCCATCCGCCATCACGGTCATATCCGCGGCCTTCACGCGCTCCGCCGGCGCTGCCTTCCCCACACCCGGATACTTCGTCTGTCCAAACGCGCTCACCGCGCAAAGTAGGAATACGATCCTAAACATTCGTAACACTCCCATCGGCCTTCACCGCCCACGGCTTCACCCCGTGATAGTGATACTGGCTGTTCATCCCCCGCGCCTCCACAATCTCGTCCCGCGTCGGCTGCAGGTAGCCCGTCTCATCCGTCGCCCGCGACTGAATCACCGCGTCCTTCCCGTCCCAAACCCACGGCGCCCGGAATCGCACCAAACTTCGCGATAGCACCGGCTCTTCGAGCGCCGCATCCACCCACGTCTTTCCACCGTCCGTCGAAATCTCCACCCGCTTGATCTTCCCGTTCCCCGTCCAGGCAATCCCGCTGATCTCCACAAACCCCGCCCCGCCCGCGATCTTCTGCCCGCCTGACGGCCGCGTGATCACCGAATTCGTATCCATCACAAACGAAAACTGCCGCGCCTTCCCATCCGGCAACAGGTCCGTATAGTGCGCCGTCTCCTGATTCGATTGCGCCGGCTCTTCGGTCACATGCAGCCGGTCCAGCCACTTCACACTCGCGTTCTCTTCAAACCCGGGCAACAGCAGCCGCAGAGGATACCCCTGACCCGGCCGCAACGCCTCTCCGTTTTGCCCATACACCACCAGCGCGTCTTCCATACACTTTGCCATCGGAATGCTCCGCGCCATCCGGCATGCGTCCGCCCCTTCGGCGACCACCCACTTTGCCTCCGGCTTCACTCCCGCTTGCTCCAGCAGCACCTTCACCGGCACCCCCGTCCATTCCGAACAACTCAGCAGCCCGTGGCTCTTTTCCGCCGTCCCGCCTGCAATGCCGCGCAGCTCCGCCCCGCCGTTGCCAGAGCACTCGAGAAAGTGGGTCCGAGTCACCGTAGGCAGCCGTTTCAAATCGTCAAGCGAAAACTCCATCGGCTGCTCCACCAGCCCATGCACCAGGAGCGTATGCTTCGCCGGATCAATCTTCGGAATCCCCGCATGGTGCCGCTCAAAGTGCAACGCCGAAGGCGTAATCACCCCGTGCAACTCCTGCAGCGGCGTCGTGCTCGACCCCACGCCCACGCTCGCCGTCCGCTCCGTCGCGGTCCGCGCAATCGTCTCCGTCGCTGCCCGTTCGCCATAGGGCGCCATGCTCTGCTCCACCACGCTCGGCGTCTTCGACTTCGTACAAGCCGTCAACACAGCCGCTAACCCCAAAAATGCTCGCCGGTCTGCCATCTTCCTCTCCTACTGGTTCTTCAGCCAAGTCTCGTAAGAATGCTTCTTCGGACCCACGTATTGGATGGTATCGAAAAACGCCGCGTTCCCGTTCATTCGCGGATCGCCCTCGTCCTTCAATACCTTCTCCATCTTGTCCCGCAAATTCCGCTTCACCATCGTCATCCCTGGGGCCGCGAACAGATTCTTCATACACCCCGGATCCGCTTCAATGTCGTACAACTCCTCCGCCGCCCGTTTCCCGAACGAAAGCCGGTAGTACTGGTCAAAACTCGAAATCAACAGCGTCTTCGTCGGGCTATCGTCCACATCCCGGTACCCCGTCTGCGGCATCCCCGCCGGCCACACATCAGGCGTGTAGTTTCGAATGTACAGATACTGCCGCGTCCGGATCGCCCGCACCGGATACCCCGCATCATTCGGCCGGCCAATGTCATGCCGCTCCTTCGCCACCATCACGAACTCCCGCGAAGGATCCACCACCCCCTCCTTCCCGCTCTTCAAAATATCCACGAAGCTCTTCCCCGTAAACGTCTCGCCCGCCTTCACCCCCGCCGCCTCCAATATCGTCGGCGCAAAGTCCCGCGTCGTGATGAAGTCGTTGATCGTCCGCCCGCCCTTCATCGCGTTCCCCCATCGCACCGCCAGCGGAATGTGGAACCCGTCTTCGTAGATCTGCCCCTTCACCCGTGGAAACGGCATCCCGTGGTCCGACGTGGCAATCACTAGGGTGTTCTCCAACTCCCCCATCGCCGCCAGCTTGTTCAGCGCCCGCGTAATGTGCGTGTCCGCATACTCCACCTCCACGGCGTAGTCGAGCATATCGCTCCGCACCGTCTTCACGTCCGGATAGTAGGCCGGCACCGTCACGTCGGCAAGCTTCTTCCCGCTCCGCAGCCCCGACCCTTCCTCATACACCCGATGCGGCTCCTGAAACCCCATCCAAAAACAAAACGGAGTATCCTTCGGCCGCTGGCTCAAAAAGTCATCAAAATTCGACGCATAATCGTTCAGTCCAATCCCCGAAAACGGCGGCGTAGCCTTCTTCGTGTCGTAGCTCTTCCCCGCCGGATTATGTTTCCACCCCGTCGACAAAAAGTCGCCCGGCCCCCAACCCTTCCCCGTCAGCCCCACAAAGTATCCGGCCTTTTCGAGCTCCGCCGGGTAAACAGCAAATTCATTAGGAAACAGGCTGAAATGGCTCACCGCTTCCTTCGTCTGCCACGAGTTCCGCCCCGTCAAAATCGTCGCCCGGCAGGGGCTGCACTTCGGGTTCGACGTGAAGGCGTGCGTGAACAATGCGCCCTCTTTCGCCACCTGGTCAAACCCCGGCGTCTTCACCCATTTGGCCCCATACGCGCTCGCATGCCCATAGCCCCAGTCGTCAAAAATAATGAACAGCAAATTCGGCCGCTTCGCCGTCTGTGCTCCAGCGGTCATCGCAGCCGCCGCCGCGCCGAGAAATCCCCGTCGAGTCATCATGAAAACTCAAGATATCGCAAAAGCTCCACTCTCACGGTCCCCCGCCGCTCCGCCGCATACCCCGCCTCGTTCACAGTCACCGTCTCCCCCGTCTCCAGCCCCACCGTATACCGCGTCCCCCGCGCCCACCGAACCACGTCTTTCACCTCCCCAGCCAGTCCCTCTGCCGAGCCCAACCGAGCCTCCTCCGGCCGGAACGCGCGCCCATCCCGCAACAACTGCCATCCGAAGAACCGCGCCGCCGCCGCCGTCGCCGGCCGGCCATACAACTCCCCCGCCGTACCCGCCTGCTCCACGCGCCCTTCGAGTAACAACACAATCCGATCCGCCACCAGCGACGCCTCCTCCTGGTCATGCGTCACAAACACCGTCGTCGTCTTCAGCTCCCGTTGCAACCGCCGCACTAACCCTCGCATCTCCCCCCGCAACTCCTCGTCCAACGCCGAAAACGGCTCGTCTAACAACAGCACCCGCGGCCGTGTCACCAACGCCCGCGCCAACGCCACCCGCTGCTCCTGCCCTCCCGACAGCGTCCCCACCTTCCGCCCGGCCAACTCCCCCACTCCCACCATCGCCATCATCCCCGGCGCATCTCCTGCCCGCCCCCGCATCTTCAGTCCGAACTCCACATTCCCCCGCACGTCCATATGCGGAAATAGCAGCGGCTTTTGAAACACCATCGCCACCTCCCGCCGCTCCGCCGCCACCTCGCCCATCTCCTCCCCGTCGAACAGCACCCGCCCCTCCGCCGCCAACAGCCCCGCCACCACTTTCAATAGCGTCGTCTTCCCGCACCCCGAGGGCCCCAGCACCGCCGTCAACTCTCCCGCGCGAAACTCCGCCGATACCCCCCGCAACACCTCCGCCGCATATCCCGCCCGGACGCTCTCCAACGCAACGAGTGTCATCGTCCCAACAGGACCCGTTCCCGCCAAGCCTTCTCGAAACGCACCAACTCATCCGCATCCGGCTCCGGTAAGAACTTCGCCCGCAGCAGCTCCAGCGGCAGCGTCGCCACCCCCCGCTCTAAACCCGGAGCCGGCCCCTTCTGTGGAAATGCGTTCCCTAACTTCTGCGCCATATCCAGCACCCTCTCCCGCGACGTCAAATCCCGAATCAACGTCAGCGCCGCCTCCCGGTCATTGGCGTTAAACGGCACTGCCAGATAGTTGAAATTCCCAATCGCCCCGCTATCAAAAACGAACGTCCGCACCGTATCCGGAAACGTCCCCCGCGCAATCCGTTCGCTCGCAAAGCTCGGCCCATAGCTCATCGCAAAATCGATCTCGTTGTTCGCAAACAGCCGGTCCAACTCCGCAATCGTCGCCGGATACGTCTCCCCCCGCTTCCACAAGTAAGGCTTCATCTCCCGCAGCGCCGCCAACCCCCCATCAAATCCCTTCTCCAGCATGAAATGCCGAGTAAACACGCTCCCCGAAAACTCCGGCGGCGCCGGATACGTAAACCGCCCCGGACGCGCCTTCACCCACTCCATCAACCCATCCAACGTCCGCGGCGGCTCCGCAAACCGCGCCGTATCCCAAGCCATCACAAACTGCGCGTTCTGCCAGGGCGTCTCCATCCCCTCAATCGGCGTCCCAAAGTCTTTCTCGTATGCCTCGTCCGGATACAATCGCGGCATCTCGATCGGCCCCCACAAAACACCCGCCTTCTTCGCCGCCCGGAAGTTCTCCCCGTTTATCCACACCACGTCCACACTCCCCCCGCTCGTCTTCCCCGCGCCCTTCTCCGTCACGAGCTTGCTCACCACCTCCCCCGTATGCCCATAAGGCACAATCCGCAACTCCAACTCGTACTTCTGCTTCACCTCCTCCCGCACCACCGTCTCGAAATACCGGTTCCGCGCCTCATCTCCCGCCCACATCGCAAAGCTCACCTCTCGCGGCTTGGCACACCCCGCCAGCAGAACTAAGATTCCCAGCCACGCTCGACCCATACAGAAAGCATAACCGGAGCCCCCAGAAAGACCAGGCTCACCGCCGCCGCCACCGCCTCGTCCCCGCTCTGCTGATACCCCACCAGCGCCATCGGCAGCGTCACCACCCGTCCCCCGCCAATCAATGCCGTCGACACATACTGGCTCCACGAAACCACAAACGCGAACACCGCCCCCGTCGCCAACCCCGGAGCCAATGCCGGGCCTTTCACATACCGCCAGATCGCCCACCTCCCGGCCCCCAACGTCCGCGCCTGCGCCACCAAGTCCTCATCGAATCGCGACAAGCTTCCCGCCACCGCCATTACCGCATACGGCGTCGCCGAAATCAGATGCACCAGCGCCACCCCCCACCACGAATCCGTCAACCCCACCCTCAGAAACAACCCATGCAGCCCCACGCTCGCCGCCAGCGGAGGCAGCAACGCCAGCGTCATAACCCCCCATCGAACCCACCCGCTCCGCCGGAACGAACCCGCCAAAAAAACCGCCATCAAAACTGCCCCCACCATCACCGCCAAAGCCAACGTCAGCGAATTCCAAACCGGCTCCCCTCGCACCGCCCCCCACGCCCCCCCCCTCCACTCCCCCGGCCACGCCGCCGGCCAGAACC
This sequence comes from Bryobacterales bacterium, assembly GCA_038215275.1. Lineage (GTDB taxonomy): Bacteria > Acidobacteriota > Terriglobia > Bryobacterales > Bryobacteraceae. The sequence goes on from JBBQRA010000079.1 coordinate 22,623, forward strand.
AACGAGTCGCCAAGCTCCTCACGGCCAGAAACAGTACCGGCAACCAAACCAGCCATCTCACCATTGCGTCCTCAACCTCACATACCCCCAAGCCAGCCCTGCGCTGAATAAGCCCATCCCCGCCGAAATCGCCAACGCCGTCTCCCGCTCGCTCACGAAATACCGCTGCGCCACCACGCTCAGCATCGCCGGATACGTCCGCCCCAACAGAAACGCCACATCAAAACTCGCGAAAACGAACCCAAACACCAGCACCACCGCCGGCCCCAACGCCGGCAGCAACAACGGCCCCGTCACATACCGGAACCGCTGCCATCGCCCCGCCCCCAGCGTCGCCGCCACAGCGTCATACTCCCCGCTCAACCGCTCCAACACCGTCCGCGCCAGCAAAGCGAAAAACGGAGTCTCCTTTATCCAATAAACCAACACAATCCCAAGCCCCCACCTGTCCTGCACCACATCCGGAAACTCCCCCGGCCCCCCAATCCCGCCCAGTGCATACACCACCCGCGCCACCAACCCGCTAGGAGCCAGCAGATGCAGCACCACCACCGCCATCGTCAAATGCGGCATCGCCAACGGCACCTGCCACATCACCCGGGTCCCCCGCCCCGCCAACACCAC
>JBBQRA010000080.1:0-23151 GCA_038215275.1 Bryobacterales bacterium
CATTGCACCCAATGCCGTCTCCCTCCTTTGCTGACCATCCCCCTGCCTGAAACCACCGCTCCGAAGCCGAAAAACCACCGGCACCTTTGATTCTTCCTCGCCGCCACTCCTGAATTCGTGCAAAATCAGGCTCGACTCACCGTCTCCGACCTACGTTACGAAATCGCTGGATGCGGTATACGACAGATGCGGTATACGGACGGTGGCCGATAGTTTGGCGATTGTGTATACTTTGCAACGCTAGGTAAGTTAGCTATGCGCCCTGTTTTCCGTGAGTTTCTTGCTTGTCCCCCGCTGCTGGTGCAGGAAGGCGATGATCGATGCAGCCAGGATCACGCGGTGGTTGCGGGATGTTCCGGTTCGATGGTTCGGGAGTATGGCCAGAAAGCCTTTGACCAAAATCCCTTGGCCCTGGACATAGAAAGCCCGCAGCCCGTGAAGGTTCAGCCCTCGGGAGGGAGAGTGGCTGAGAGTGCCTATCTCAATGCAGTGGGGCATACGGGCAACATCTGGAGCATCGAACAGAATCGGAAGTTGCCGACGGATCGAGCGGAAGTCGAAGGGACGCTAGGGCCGGTGGCATCCATTCGGACGGAGGAGGCCAAGGGGAATAACCGGAGGGTGGATCCAGTGGAGCATCGAGGAACCGAATGAAACGCTTTCTGGCCGCTCTTCCGTTGGTAATCGGGTTGGCCACGCTCGGTTTCGGTCTCGGCGGTGGGCTGAGCGCGGAGTTGCTGTTGGGCCCAGGGCGCCAGGGTATCGATGCAGCGGTGACGGTGGCCATCTGGGCGATCGCGGCGGCGCTGACGGGATTCGCCGTAGGGCTGGTTCTGGCGTTTCGAATTGCGATGCCACGGTTGTTGCGGGTGGGACTGGTGGTGCTGTTCGTGGGAGCCTCGACGGTGGGATTCTTCGTCTGGCGTGATTTGCAGAGATCCGCACATAGCAGGGCAGCAGGATGAAGTAGTCTGTGGGAGTGCGATTTCTACTTCTACTTTGGGTTGGTTGCGCGCTGGCGCAGGATCATGAGAAGGCGTCCGCGGAGCTGAACGAACGACGATTGCGGGCGGACTTAACCTTTCTGACCTCGGAGCCGCTGAAAGGCCGGCTTTCTCTCGAACGGGGCTCTGAGGTGGCGCTGCACTGGATTGTCTCGGAGTTCACCAAGGCCGGATTGCAGCCGGCGGCGAATGGATCGTTCTTACAGCCAGTTCCGTTGATCGAGTTTCGCAGCGATCGGGAGAAGTCGGGCGTGACGATTACCCGCAACGGCGCGAGTAGGATCTATCGGGGGTCGGACGCTTCGGCATCGTTCCCAAAAAACATGAAGATCCAGGGCGGTGTGGTGTTCGCAGGGTTTGGGATTACCGCTCCGGAGTTGCAATACGACGACTACGCGGGGCTGGATGTGAAAGGCAAAGTGGTGCTGATCTTTGATCATGAACCGCAGGAGGACAACGCGGCTTCCATCTTCAGCGGGAAGGGCAACACGCGCTATGCGGGGACGTACGTGAAGGTAAAGAACGCGCAGCAGCATGGCGCAACGGCCGTGCTGCTGATGCCGGAACCAAACCGGAAGCACCCTTCGAACGAAGAGCGGCGCGCGGATTCCAGGATCGGCGGTGCGGACGTCACGACTGCCGCAGCAGACGCTGGCCGAGAGCGAGCTTCAGATTCCCCTCGTGAGTTTGAGTGAATCGTTGGGGAAGGAACTCGTAGCCGCGACGGGGCGGCCCGCTGACGAGATCCACGTCGACATTGACCGCGATTTGAAACCGCGATCGAAGGCGTTGGCGGATGTGACGGTGGATATCGAAATTGTGAACGCGGAGATGAAGCGGGCGGAGAGCTTTAACGTGGTGGGCTTGTTGGAGGGAACCGACCTGAAGCAGGAGACGATTTTGTTGACGGGCCACTTCGACCATGATGGCCCGGCGTTCAACTTGGGCGCACTGTTTCCGGGCGCGGATGACAATGGGTCGGGGACGGTGGGCGTGGTCGCGTTGGCGCATGCGTTTATGAAGGCTGGGGTGAAGCCGCGGCGGTCGATCTTGTTTGCCGTGTTTGCGGCGGAGGAGCGGGGACTGCTGGGGAGCTACCACTATGCGAACCAACCGCTGCGGCCGATCGAAGGGACGCGGGCGGTGATCAACTTCGACATGATCGGGCGGAACGAGACGGCGAGCACGCAGACGGATGGGTTGATTGAGATTGCGGCGGACACGTCGAACGAGATGAACCTGGTGGGGGCTTATTACAGCCCGGACTATGCGCAAGCAGTGGAGCGGGCGAACGAACGAGTGGGGCTGCGGATCAGCAAGAAGTGGGATATGGAGTCGGCGTTGAATGTGTTTTTCCGCAGTGACCAGTATCCGTTTGTGCTGAAGGACGTTCCGGCAATGTGGTGGTTCACCGGGTTTCATCCCGAGTATCACCAGGTGACGGACACGGTGGACCGGATCAACTTTCCGAAGATGGTGAAGATTCTGAAGCTGGCGTATTGGAGCAGTCTGGAATTCGCCAATACGGCGAAGCCGCCGCGGTTTGTGGCGGTGACGAAATGAACCGGTGGGTATGGCTGCCGCTGCTTTGCTCAATGACGTTCGGGGCGGAGTTAAAGGTGGCCACCGTGCAGATGCGATCTTCATTCGATGTGTCCGCGAACAAGGCGAAGATCGTACGGAGCTTGGAACAGTTGGCCGACCAGGGCGTGCAGGTAGCGGTGTTTCCGGAGTGTGCGCTGACGGGGTATTCGACGGATAAAGCCTTTCGGGTTTCGGCGGAGGCGGTGGGCGAGGCGCAGCGGGAGATTGCGGCTGTGTGCGCGCGGCGGCGGATCGCGGCGATTGTGGGGACGATTTACGAGGCGGGCGGGAAGGTGTTCAACGCCGCGATGGTCGTGAATTCGAAGGGCGAAACCGTCGAGCGCTACGGGAAACTGCAACTGGCTGGGGAGCCGTGGGCGACGCCGGGAAACCACATGGCTCTGTTTGAGCTGGAGGGTGTTCTGTCGACCGTGATCATTTGCCATGATGAGCGGTACCCGGAGTTTGTCCGGCTGCCGGCGATCGCGGGGGCGCGGGTGGTTTACTACATCAGCCACGAGTCCGGGATGAGGCAGGAGCAGAAGCTGCCCGGGTATCGAGCGCAGATGATGGCGCGGGCGGTGGAGAACCAGATCTACGCCGTGGCGGTGAATGCGCCGGGAAATGTGGAAGACAACTCGGGTTCGCATGGGCAGAGCAGGATTATCAACCGGGATGGAAACATTCTGCGGGAAGCTTCCATCTACAGTGAGGAAGTGCTGGTTGAAACCTTGGCGATACAACCGGGCAAATTGACCCGGCCGCTCGAAGGGATGATGGGTGCGTGGTGGAAGCAGGGTTTGAAGCAGTTACTGCGAGAGCGCGGGAGAAAGCTGGGGGAGTAGGGAGAGAATTTGGAAGTTAAGGGTGGAATAGGATCGGGAGCAGAGATGTCGAAGCGCAGCTCGATCATTTTCCTAGCGATCCTGTTGACGCTGCTACTGCCAGCAATGTTCTGGATTGTGTGGCCGTTTCTCACAGCGTTCCTGCTGGCTTCGATTCTAGCGATCGTGTTGCACCCTTGGAACCGGTCGCTGGGCAAGCGCATGCAGCGGCCTACGTTGGTAACGCTCTTAACGACGATTTTGACGGTTTCCGCGCTGGGGCTGTTGATCTGGTTTGTGGGTGCGGCGCTAACGCAGGAATTGTCGGCCACCTTTGAGGCGCTGAATGAACGCTCGCTTGAGGAGGGGGGCTGGCCGGCATTGGCTGCGGACTCGGCGGACCGAGTGGCAGACGCCGTCGCCGTCTATATTCCACTGAACAAGGAGGCGATCCGCAATTTTCTGGTGGATGGACTGAAGCAGATGGCCGTCTACGCGCGAGAACATGTGGGAACCGCACTGGGGGGCGTCACATCGATCCTATTCACGAGCACACTGGCGACGGTTTTCCTTTATTTTTTGCTCCTTCGGGGGGAGGTGTGGCTTCGCTGGCTTTCGATGTGGACACCGCTCGACCAGGACGTGACGGATAGTTTAATACTGACGGTGAAGAATTCTGTGATCGCCAACATCAACGGCGTTTTTGCCGTGGTGCTGGCGCAAGGAGTTTTCTTGGGACTGGGTTTCTGGTTTGTGGGAGTGGGGTCTCCTATCTTGTGGGGCGCAGTGGGAGGGCTGGCGTCCATAGTTCCGTTCATCGGGAGTCCAATGATTTGGGTGCCGATTGTGGTGGCCTATCTTTTCCAGGGCAAATACTGGTTAGCTTTGCTGCTTGGGCTGTGGGGAGCCTTTGTCGTGGGGTCTGTGGACGATGTGTTACGGCCATACGTGGTGGGGACCAGGGAGAAGCAGCATCCCGTGCTGATTGCATTGGCCGCCGTGGGCGGGACGTACGCGTTTGGGGCCATGGGATTTCTGTTGGGCCCACTGGTGCTTTCAATCGCCGCGGCACTGATCAAGGAAATTCAGGGCCTAGTGACGGCGGAGCTTAAGCAAGAGTCCGATGATGACGAAAAAGGCCCGGTGCTATGGGTTCCCGATGCGGAACAGCGGTGAGTTGCTCCTCACGGCGTCGATGTTAACGGTGAGCGGATAGTCGCCGGCGGCGAGTTCGGGCACCTGGAAGTTGATTTGGGCGAGGCCGACGAACCCGGGGGTGAGACCGGTGAGGAGGACATGCGCCTGAGAGTCTCCGATTTGGAGGGTAGCGACGTTGACGGCGAGGGCGAGTGGATCTACCGGTGAGGGAGCTCCGGGGCCAACGGAGACCGTGGTCGCACCGATGCCGGTGAGGTAGAGCCCGTTGATGCCGCCGTCCTGGTTCTGAACTACGGCGCGGTTATCGCCATAGAAGAAAATGCCAGGGCTGGAAGGTGAGATGGCTAGAGTGATTTCGGCGCTGACTTTGCCATCGACTCGGGCCTGGAGGCGGGCGTTGCCCGTGGGAGTTCCGGCTGGAATCTGCGCGTTGACCTGGTTGGGGCTGGCGAAGGAGATGGGAGTCGGTTGGCCATTAAGGAGAATTTCAACACCGGCGAGGACCGTGGGAAGGGGAGTAGCCGGGGCGGCCTGGGCGTCGAAAGCGAAATTGGAGGGATGACGCAGTTGGGATCGATACGGCGGAGGCCCCGACTGGTCATCACATAGAGATTGCCCTCCGCCCGGGCCATCGCGGCGGTTATTGCCGCCGGTGTCGGCTTCGGCGAGGACGAAGATGAGTCCGTCGATTTTGGAGTCGAAGAGGATCTGACGGCCATATTTGCGCCGGTCCTGCATGATGCGGGAGCGGAGTGCCAGGACTGCCCGGCGTTGGTGGAGAAGTAGGATTTTCCGCTGCGGGCGAACACGGCGACGCGTAGGGGGTTGGCGAGATCGAAGGCGAGAACGGTGGTGTTGGACGGGAGGTCGGCGAGTTTAGTCCAGGAAGTGGCCGTGGCATCAAGGCCGTAGAGTGTGTTTTCGATGCGTAGACGGGCGGATTCGCCCGGCGCCGCGGAGGATGACGGGGTCGGCGAGTTCGCCAGTGGCAGGGAGTCCGGTGGTGTGACTGTTTTGGGGTGATGAGTCGAGCGATAACCGCATTGGGTCGTTTGTCAGGCGTTCCGCAGGCCGTCGCGTAGGCTTTTGATGTGGTCGTGCGCTTGAAGGATATGGGGGAACTGTTCTTCGACGATTGGACCAGCAATCTCAAGCAGACCACCCTCCTGTGACTTTCGGTACGCAGCTACCGCCAAGTCTTCGGCCGTCTCACACTCTTCGAGAATCGCCAAATCGGTGCGTTTTGCCACCGCGGCCTTCAGGTTCACCCAGCCTCTATGCATCGCGCCGCCAATGGTGCCGGTATACTCCGCCTTCTCGCCGGACTCCTCGACGATGAGTTGGAGCGATTCGGCGAATTCGGCCCTTTGCCTGGCATAGCCCATCAACGTGTCCTTCAACTGCGGGCTGAGGGCGCCTTCGGAGGCGGTGGCGAACCCGGCTTCGCCATCTTTTAAGTGCTCGATCAGGTGGTTCAACTTCTCTCTTTCGTCGTAGTGCATGCCATCGCCCATTGCATGCGGGGGGCCGTTGGGAGTGGGCATTGAGATGCAGGGATAGACAACATGAAATCAAAGCGACCTGCTCATCACCACGATCCGGCCAGCCCGGCCACCCCCGGCCAAGGGGGCGAAACCCATCAAACCCAGAGTGACGTTTTGCTGACGAGCAATCAGGGAACGCCGGTATCTGACAACCAGAACTCTTTGCGGGCTGGAACGCGCGGGCCGACGCTGCTCGAAGACTTCCTGCTGATGGAAAAAATTACACATTTCGACCATGAGCGGATTCCAGAACGGATCGTACATGCGCGCGGGTCGGCGGCCCATGGTCACTTTCAGCCGTACGAATCGATGGCAGACGTAACCCGGGCGGCTTTTTTGGCGGATCCATCGGTGAAGACGCCGGTCTTCGCCCGATTCTCGACGGTGGCGGGGGGCAGTGGGTCCGTCGACCTCCCCAGGGATGTGCGTGGGTTTTCCGTGAAGTTCTACACGAGCGAGGGCAACTTTGACCTGGTGGGGAACAACATTCCGGTTTTCTTTATTCAGGACGCCCTCAAATTTCCGGATCTGATTCACGCCGTGAAGATGGAGGCCGACCGAGGCTATCCGCAGGCGGCTTCGGCACATGACACGTTCTGGGACTTCATCTCGCTGATGCCGGAGGCGCTGCATACGGTGATGTGGGCGATGTCGGACCGGGCGATTCCACGGAGCTTGCGGATGATGGAAGGCTTTGGTGTGCACACGTTTCGGCTGGTGAACGCGGCGGGGGATAGCAACTTCGTGAAGTTCCATTGGCGGCCGGTGATTGGCACGAGCGCAGTGCTATGGGACGAGGCTGTAAAAATCTGCGGAGCGGACCAGGACTATCACCGCAGAGACCTATTTGAGGCGATCGCGAAGGGCCAGTTTCCGGAGTTTGAACTCGGGCTGCAGATCTTTGACCAGGCGACGGCGGACGGGCTGGAGTTCGATGTATTGGACCCCACGAAGGTGGTGCCAGAAGAGGAGGTACCGGTGAGGCTGGTCGGCAAAATGACGCTGGATCGAAATCCCGACAACTTCTTTGCGGAAACCGAGCAGGTGGCGTTCTGCCCTAGCCATATCGTGCCGGGAATTGATTTCAGCGACGATCCGCTGTTGCAGGGGCGGCTGCACTCGTATCGCGATACGCAGTTGAGCCGGTTGGGTGGTCCGAATTTTCATCAGATACCGATCAACCAACCGAAGTGTCCTTTTGCGAACAACCAGCGTGACGGGCACATGCAGATGGCCGTGCCCAAAGGACGGGGGAACTATGAGCCGAATTCGTTGGACCCGGGAGGGCCGCGGGAGAACCCGGAGCGGGGCTTCCAGACGTTCGGAGCCCCGGTTAGTGGCGCCAAGGTGCGAGTGCGTTCGGAGACGTTCGCGGACCATTATTCGCAGCCGCGGATGTTCTACCGGAGCGTGACGCCGCAAGAGCGGAAACACATGCAGATGGCGCTGACGTTCGAGCTGGGTAAGGTGGAGACGCTGGCGATACGACGTCGCATGCTCGGCCATTTGGATTTGATCGCGCCCGAACTGGGAGCGGCCGTGGCGGATGCGTTGGGGATGCCAGGCGAGGCCGATGCCATCCGGCCGGCCAAGGAGCCGCAGGATGTGGCTTTGAGCCCGGCGGTGCGTCTTTATGGGAGATACGCCCCGACGCTGCAGGGGCGTCGCGTGGGCCTGTTGTTGGGGCCGGGATTTGATGGAGTGAAAGCGCGCGAGTTAGAGGCGGAGTTGGAAGCGGCCGGAGCGATGGCGATGCGGATTGGTCTGCAGGCCGGGGGCGCTGGGGACTCTGACGGGAAGCGGTGGCCGGTGGACGGGGCGTTGGCGGGGACTCCTTCGGTTCTGTTTGAAGCTGTGGCGATTCTGGCCGGCGCGACCGGAGACGCAATGTTGGCGGCCGATCCGGACGCCGTGGGGTTTGCGATGGACGCCAAGCGGCACTTGAAGGTAATCGCGCTGGACGGCGTCGACAGCTTGGCGGAGCGAGCCTACCTCGGCGGGGTGGTGGGCGTGGTAGGAGTGGGAGAGTTCGTGGCACTGGCAAAACACGGCAAGGTGTGGGAGCGGGAAAAATGAAGCGGCCTTGGGTGATGTACGCAGAAGGTGTGGAGGAGGAGCAGCCCAATGAGCGGGCGCAGACTGCCGCAATTGTGGCGTCGATGGGGCGCGTGAACGAAGCGGTGTTTGATAAGCATCGCCATGCTTTGCGCGATGCCCATGCCAAGAGCCACGGCATTCTGAAGGGAGTTTTGACGGTGCGGGCGGATTTGCCGGATGAACTGGCGCAGGGGATCTTCGTAGCGGGTCGAGCCTACGACGTTGTGGCGCGTGTTTCGAGCGCGCCGGGGGATATTCACCCGGACAGCGTGCGGAGCTTGAAGGGGATGGCGTTGAAGGTGATGGGGGTGGACGGTGCCGAAACGCAGGACTTTCTGATGGTGAATCTGCCGGTGTTGCCGTTCGGAGATGTGGCGGCGTATTTGGCGTTCCAGGAAGCCGCGGAGGAGCGGACGGTGCGCAAGGAGACTCCCGCCGTTCTGGTGCCGGAGCTGGCGAATGTCGCCTCGGCGGTGCTCGAAGCGGTGGGGCATCCGAATCGCACGTTGGAGGCGGTTGGCGCTACGGCGCACCATATTTTGGGGGAGACGTTTCATACGATGGCCGCGCTGCGCTATGGGCGGTACGTGGTGAAGCTGAGTTTGGCGCCGGCGTCGGAGAACGTGAAGCAGTTGACGGGGAAGCCGGTGGAGGACGGCGGGAACGATTCGGTATACCGGGATCTGGTGGTGGCATTTTTTCGGCAGGAGGCGGCGGAGTATGAGCTGCGGGTGCAGCTTTGCGTGGACTTGCAGACGATGCCGGTAGAGGATGCGTCGGTGGAGTGGCCGGAGGATGTCTCGCCGTTTCTGGTGGTGGGGACCGTACTTTTTCCGGTGCAGGAGGCGTATAGTTCGGCGCGGCGGGTATTCGGCGATGAGGTGTTGTCGTTCAATCCCTGGCATTGCGTGGAGGAACACCGGCCGCTGGGTTCGATTATGCGGTCGCGCAAGGCGGCGTATGAAGCGTCATCACAGTTCCGGCATGAGAGGAACGTCCGGCCGCGGGTGGAGCCGCGGGATGCGGGGGAAATTCCGGACTAAACTGTTGAGCATGATGAACCTGATGGTGTTCGTATTAGCGGCCCTGCCCGTGCTGGCATTAGAGCGGCCCGGGGTGGAGTTCCGCGTGTTCCAGTTCCCGGCGGACCGGATGCCGCGGATTGACGGCAAAGTGGACGACTGGGCCATTGTACCGGTGAGCTACGCGATTGGGATCGACCAGTTGAAGGACACCGTGAACCACACGCCGATGGACAAGAAAGACCTGGACGTGAGCGTGAAGGTGGGGTGGGTGAAGGGCCTTAACCGGCTCTATTTCCTCTACGAGGCTTCGGACAATTATTGGGACTTCCGGCACCGGGATCTGCATAACGACATTTTCGAGGTGGTGGTGGACGGCGATCGGTCAGGGGGGCCATTCATTAAGCAAATGCACCCGGAGAAAGGGTACGACCCGAAGGACGCGCACTTCACATTTCATGGGGTCCACGCGCAGAACTACCATATCTTCACGCCGGCTATGGGGAAGGACTGGGCGATGGTGTGGGGCTGCCAGCCATGGATCAAGAATTTGCCATATGCCAACGCGGCATACGACTACAACTTCAAGCCGGGGGAAAGCGGGAAGCTGGTTCTGGAGTTCTACATTACGCCGTTTGACTATGCGGCGTATGAGGGGCCGGCACGGAGCGTGGAAAGCCAGCTGACGGAAAACAAGGTGGTTGGGTTGTCGTGGTCAGTGCTGGACTACGACGATGAGAAGGGGACTCAGTACCGGGGTTTCTGGAATCTATCTCATAAGACCACGATGTATGGGAATGCGTCGGACTTGGTGGCGTTCCGGCTGATGTCAGTGGAGAGCGGCTTGCGGCGGCCGGTCGAGGCGGATTGGACGTTTCAGGTGATTGATATGGACCGGCGCCTGGTTGCGTTCAAGGACGCCACGCATGGCGCGGTGACGGCGTGGCGATGGGATTTCGGAGACGGAAAGACGTCGACGGACCGGAATCCACAGCACCGGTATGAGCAGCCGGGCGAATATGTAGTGACGCTGGAGGCTACCGGGCCGCAGGGCAAGGATAGCCGGACGAAGGTTTGGGACGTCGTGTTGCGATAACGCCGTGATCGTTTTGTGGCTACGCTTGCGCCCTATCCTGTGAGAGAGGCCGATTTCGATGAAAATGAGCAGGCTGATGTACTTGGGGGGCGCAGTGCTGGGGATGACGGGCTGTTCGTTTCTGGTACCCGAAGGCCCTGGCGGTCCGATTGGCGCTTCGCGCAGGGCGGGGAACTCCATCGCCACCCTGCTGCAGACGCTGGAACCCCGGGTGCCTGAGCTACATCGGCGCCCGGAGAAAGACCGGTATCGGCTCAGTCTGGTGCTGCATCCGCTGGAGGGTGGAGCGCCGAAGGTGGTGGTGATCGCCCGTGGTTTACGGGCATCGGACTACATCCACGCGGCACGGCTGATTGCGGACGACGGCCGTCTGCTCTGGTTCCAAGGCCACGAAAATGCGGCGTATGACTATCGGGCTCATCGCCTGCTCATGGGTGACGACCTGCCGCCTGGTGGGCCGCTGGGGCCGATGTCGATGAGCCGCATCGTGCCGCCGAAAGAGTGGCAGGAGCCGACGGACAAGTTCGGGACGCAATACAAGCGGCCCGCCTTGATCCGGGAGTCGCCAGGGGGCAAACCTCTGCGGCTGACGGTGCCGGATGGCTACTTGCTGACGTATCGTTCGACGCGAGGGATCTACGGGACGATGGTGTTGGCGCGGATAGGAGAGGACGGCCGCGTTCTATGGCCGGTGGATACGGATCTACGGGACGTGGAACAGATCCTGCCAGGAACAGAGAAGATGGCGGCGATCGGAAAGAAGCTGCCGAAGGTTCCTGACGAGGTGCGGGGGCCCACGCTGGTGATCGTCGATATCGAGACCGGCACGGCACACCCGCATTCCCTTTGGATCTAACGGAACCTATTTCGCCGGATACCAGGCGCGATCCCAGGGGAAGGCGAAGGTCGGCTTGTTGATGTAGCGGGTCATCTGAAACTGCAGCTTGGCGCCCGACCCCGGAGCGAGGCGCACGGTGACGACCGGTCCCTTGATTGGGGTCGTTTGACCATTGACGGTGACCGATTCAAAGTTGTGTTCGCCGTAGCCGCCGGCCTGAACCACCACCTCGCGAGCCTCCAGTTGGTTGGTATTGACGAGCGTCATGGTGGCGCTGTTGGCTTCGAGCTTTTCGACGAGCGAGGCTACGTCCTCCGGGAGACCGGCGCGGCGTTTAACGGGGTCGAAGTGGCGGAAGCGGCTGTGGAGTACCCAGACGCGGCCGTTGGCGAAGTAACCGCCGACGGTGAGGTTTAGCAGAGCGGCGGTGGCGGCTGGGTTGTAGTCGAGCAGGTAGTCGGCGAGGCGGGAGTCCGCCGTGGTCTGGTCTTCGGTGAAGTCGGCGACTTTGTGGCGAACGTGGTTGAGATCCTGGCGGAGGGCCTTTTCGGGGTAGTCCGGAAGTTTGCCTTCCAAGAAACCGAGCCAGGAGGTGGTGCGATCGGGATCGCCATATCCGCGGCTGCGGAGGGTATCGGGCATGGAGGTGGCCACGGGAATCCGCTCCAGGTCTTTGCGGTCCATGGAGCGGAGGTAGATCTCCATTAGGCGGTCGTGGTGCAGATTGGGACCGAACTGATACCAACTGGGCTGACCGTCGTACTTGTAGCCGCGCGGGTCGCCGTACATGAGGGGTAGGAGAGTCCGGCCGTTTTCGACCTTCTTCTGTTCGTAGAGGTTGTCGAGCTGTTTGCGAAGGACCTGGGTATAGGATTGATCGCCGCTCAGGAGCAGGGCGTTGCCGAAGCCGGGCCAAGTGCCAGCGGTGAAGTAGTTACGGTGGGCGATCTGGCCGAGTTCGCCATCGAAGATGGTGAAGTTCCAACCGTAGGTGCCTTTCCACCACTGGCCCTTGTACTCGCCACCGAGTTTGCCGTCGAGGCCGATGTTGCTGGGGATATTGCCACCGGCATCGATGGCGCGCTGCTTCCAGGCGTCGGCATAGCCAAGGGCCCATTGGCGGTGCTTTTCGTCTCCGGTGAGCATGTAGGCATTCAGCCCGAGGATGGTGGCAGCCAAGTTGAGAGAGTTATCGCCCACGCTGTCGAGATACTCGTCACAGTGCGCGAGCATCTTTTGGTAATTGGCCTGGAGATCCAGCAGTTTGCCGCGGCCAGCCGGATTGTGCATGAGGTGGAAGGTGCCGGGGACGGGGTCGCCAACCCAGTCATAGGTAGTGGCTTTGCGGAGCATGGGTCCGAGGCTGCCCGTCCAGATGCTCTTGATGATTTTCTTGGCGGGGTCGTAGTTGGGGGTATCGGGGTCCTCGCCGTTGTACATATTGGCGAAGCGGACCATGCGCTGGCGATAAGTGGCGTCGTTCGGGTTCGAGAGGCCTTCGAGCAGGAAGGCGCGCAGGCCTTCGGCGGTGTGGAACCAGTCGGACTGGGTGATGAACTCCTGCTTGTAAGCACCGTTGGCGGCGAGCGACGTGAGTTTGGTGCGGATTTCGCCGTACTGCTTCCAGTGGCCTTCCTGGGCGAGCTTGTAATGCTGGAGCACGGAGTCGGCGCCGCCGAGGGCGTGGAGGAGGGTCCAGTTCCAAGTGGTCTCGACGGCATCGTCCGGCCCGTCGAGGGTGCCCCAGCGCGGGGTGTGGGCAAGATAGCCGCGGTTGTCGTAGTACTTGGCGGCGAAGCGGTCGACGGCTTGGGAGTTGTATTTCAGCAGCTCGCGTTCGAGCAGGGCCCAGGCGGGGGGCGGCATGGGCGTCTTGACCTGCAGGGCGGGCGATTGCGCGAACAGGCCGGGCGCCAGGAGGAGGATTGGGAGGAAGCGATGCATCGGCGTGATTCTATCTGATTTCGCGGGTTGCTATCATGCCCGGATGCGGTGGATTTGGTTAGTGGCCGGGATACTGAGCGCGCAGCAGACAAGGGACTTGGCTTGGGAGCCCGGACCGCCCGCCAATGTCCTGCGGGATCGGGGAACACGATGGGCATTAGTCGTGGGGGTTTCGCAGCACGAGAACCTGCCAGCGGCGGCGCAGCTTCGGTTTGCGCATCGGGACGCTGAAGAATTTGCGGGATTTTTGTTGACGGCCGGGGGCGGGGCGCTACCGCCGGACCATGTGAAGATATTGACCGACGAACGCGCGACGCTGGCGGAGATCCGCGCGGCGCTGCATAGCTGGCTACCGGGAGTAGCCAAGCCGGAGGATGTCGTCTATGTGTTTTTTGCCGGGCACGGGGTGGTGGCGGAGCGGGAGGAGGGCTACTTTGTCGCTCACGACTCAGACCCGCAGAATCTGCATTCGACCGGTTTGTCGTTCGCGGAAGTGGAAGAGACGCTGGCGCGGCGCATCCGGGCCGGCTTAGTCGTGATGTTGGCGGACGCCTGCCACGCGGGGCAGTTAGGATGGAGCAGTTACTCGACGGGAGGGTCAGGGAAGGCGTCGGGTCAATTAGAGAAGTTGGGCGACAGGAACTTTCTGAAGATCTTGTCGGCGCGGCCGAGCGAGCAATCTTTCGAAGATGCGCGTTGGAACGGCGGCGTATTTACGTATGCGCTGTTGGCGGGATTACGGGGGAGTGCGGACCGGGATGGAGACAAGGTGGTGCGGGCGTCGGAGGTGATCGATTTTCTGGCCGAGCGGGTGCCGACGGAGACGGGGGCGCGGCAGAATCCGCGGGTGGCGGGGACGTTTGATGCGCGGCTGGCGTTGGCGACGGTGCCGGGAGCGGGCCCCGTGGGGGCGTTGGCCTTAGAGGTGGACGGGCCTGACGGAGTGGGTGTCTACGTGGACCATGTGTTTCGAGGAAGCCTGCGGACGGGGCGGCGGTTGCGGGTGGACGGTTTGGCGGAAGGGGTGCATCGGGTGGGGGCCGATACGGGGTTTGAGGGGCTGGTGAAGTTGAGTACTCCGGTATCGTTGATGAGATTGCCGATGGCGAAAGCCGAGCGGCGCGTGGCGGAGTTGGAGACAGCGGGGCAGGCGTGTGTATCGGACTATGTGGCGTCGACGGCTGGGGGACCGAAGCGGGTGTTGTTGGAGAAGGCTGTGGCCAGCCTGGAGGAGTTGGCGGGATTGCGGCCGCAGGACGCGTCGATTGAGACGAGGCGGTTGTTCTGTTTGGGGCGGCTGCAGATTGCGACGAACCGATTTAACGAGGCGGAGGCGAGTCTGCGGGCGTCATTGCAGCGGGATCCGCAGTTTGCTTGTGCGCGGAACGCGTTGGGGGTGGCGTTGGGGCGGTTGGGACGGGGAACGGAAGCACGGGCGGAGTTCGACAAGGCGGCGGAGTTGACGCCGGAGGGGGCGCTGCCGCTGGTGCAGGTGGGGAATCAGTTATTGGTGGGGGGGAAGGTGAAGGATGCCTTGGGGTATTTCGAGAAGGCGGTAAAGATGCAGCCGACGTCGCGGGCAAACCGGGCGGCGCTGGTGCGGGGGTATCGGGCAGCGGGGAAGACGGGGGAAGCTCGCCGGGGGGCGGAGGAGCTGATCCAATTGGATCCGGGGTACGCGCCGGCGCACTTGGAGTTGGCAAGGACGTTAGAGGCGCAGGGGGACGCGCTGGGGGCGGCGGGGGCTTACGAGGCGTATCTATTGTTGGCGCCGAACTATGGGGACAGCGAGGAGATACGGGCGCGTGCGGGTCGTCTGAAGACGACGGGGAGCGGGGCAGCGCCGACCTTGAAGCGGAAGTAACCTACGAAAGCAGGAACTTGGTGAACTCCCGTTCGCCGTGCACATCGGTAAGGCGCATGTCGCGGCTCTGGTAGAAGTAAGTCAGTTTGGTATGATCCATACCCATCAGGCGGAGGATAGTCGCGTTCACGTCGTGGCTGTCGACCGGGTTCTCTACCGGCCGGAGGCCAAACTCATCCGTTGATCCATAGACCTTGCCGCCCTCGATGCCCGCGCCCGCCATCCACATCGAGAAGGCATACGGATGGTGGTCGCGGCCGTTGGCGCCTTCGGCCAGCGGCGTGCGGCCAAACTCAGTGCCCCAAATGACCAGAGTCTGGTCGAGGAGGCCCCGGGCCTTCAGGTCGGTCAGTAGACCGGAGATGGGCAGGTCGCTTTTGGCCGCCATTTTGTTATGTCCGCCGGTGAGGTCGCTGTGCGCGTCCCAGTCGTCGCCCTGATGGGTGCCGGAATAGAGTTGAATGAAGCGGACGCCGCGTTCGGCCAGTCTGCGGGCGAGCAGGCACTTGCGGCCGAAATCGTCCGTTTTCGGTTCGCCGATGCCGTAAAGCTTCTTCGTCGCCTCGGTCTCGCTCGAAATATCCACCGCATCGGGCGCGGCGGCCTGCATCCGGTAGGCAAGTTCATAGGAGGCGAGGCGCGCCTCCAGATCCGAATCGCCCTGCCGCGCGGCCAAGTGCCGCTGATTAAGCTGGTTCAGAAAGTCGAGCGTCGTTCGCTGCGTCTTCGCGGCGATGCCATCCGGCGTGGCGAGGTCGAGAATGGGATACTTGCCTCCCCGAAAGACGGTCCCCTGGTGAATCGCCGGCAGGAACCCGGCACCGTAACCCTGCGGTCCGCACTTCATCGCGCCATCGGACATGACGACGAACCCCGGCAGATTCTCGTTCTCCGAGCCGAGACCATAGAGAGACCAGGAGCCGAGGCTGGGCCGGCCAGGAAACTGGGAACCAGTGCTGCGGAGGTACATCGCCGGCGCATGGTCAAACGCATCCCCGTAGCAGGAACGGACGAGCGCCAACGAATCGGCGTGCTTGGCGATGTTGGGGAAGAGATCGGAGATCTCAAGGCCCGACTGGCCATGTCGCCGGAACTGCCACGGCGAGCCGCGCATGATGGCTTTCGTGAAGTCGATGCGGCTGGTCTTCAAGCCTTTCACGAACGAAGCGGGAATAGTTTGGCCGGAGCGTTTGGTGAGTTCCGGCTTGGGGTCCCAAGTATCAATATGGCTGACTCCCCCGTGCATGAAGAGATAGATGACCGTCTTCACTTTGGTAGGGAAATGCGACGGCTTGGCCCCGGCCTCGAGGAGACTCGCGGCGGCCAACGCCCCGAAGCCGGCGCCCGTCTTGTTGAGGAAGTTGCGGCGTGTGAGCATGTTAATCCACGTAGAGAAATTCGTTAAGGTTGAATAAGCCGCGAACCAGCTCCGTGAGAGCGGCTTCGCGGGTGCCGGCGTTCTGCTGTTGCTGAGCGAGAAACGCGGTGGCGGACTCAAGTTCGGCAGCCGTCGGAGGGCGAACGAGGATGCGCTGCCAGGCGGTCTGAATCGGGTCCGGGACGGCGCTTAATTCGGTAGACATCGCGCGGGCTTGGCGGAGGAGGAAGTCCCCGTTGAAGAGGCTCAGCGATTGGGGGGCCGAGGTGGACGACTCCCGGCGGGCGCAAGTCATCATGCTCTCTGGGGCATCGAAGACTTCGAGCATGGGGAGGCGGAAGGTCCGCTTCTGGAACATATAAACCGCGCGACGGGTGTATTCCGTCGGGTCGTATGAAAGGACCCAAGTCTCTTCCGGCCGACCGATAAGATTGAACAGCTCTTCTTTGCTGAGCGGGGGGACGACGGGCTTGCCGTGCATCTTCATGTTTAAGGATCCGGCCGATTGCAGCACTGCGTCGTGGATCTCCTCGGCGACCAGGCGGCGGCGTTTGAAGCCGGAGAGGTAGAGGTTTTCCGGGTCGGCTGGATTCGGGGCGACCGTCTGCCGATAGGTAGAACTTGTGAGGATCAGCCGATGCAGACGCTTGAACGAACCGCCATTGGCGGCGAACTCACTGGCAAGCCAGTCGAGGAGTTCGGGGTGAGAGGGCGCGGTGCCGCGGGTGCCGAAATCGTTGGGCGTGGCGACGATGCCGCGGCCGAAGTGTTGCTGCCAGATACGGTTGACGATGACGCGATTGGTGAGCGGGTGGTCGGCCTTCGTCAGCCACTCGGCGAGGGCGGTGCGGCGGCCTGTGGTGGGCTGATACGGGATGGGGCCAGTTGCAACGGGTAGCTCCGGGGGATCGAGCGAAATATCGCCGCCTCCGAGGGCCGTGAAGAAGCCCGGAAAGATCTCCTGCTTGCCTTTTCCAGGGATGAACGTCTTGGGCGACACGTCGCTGATGTCGGTGATGCCGCAAGCGAAGGGCTTCGCCTTGTAGTTGGCGAACATCTTCACCAGACGCTGCTGGACCTGGAGCAACTTAGCGGCGTCGGCGGGATCGGCGCAATTGGCAAGGTCTTTGCATTTGGAGCGGACGTCGCGGATCTGTTCGCCGATCTCGCGGAGCTGGATTTCGCGTTTGTTCTCGCCCGTATCGAAGCCGAGAGACTCAAGGCGGCTGAGCGGGACGCGCGTCTTGACGAATGGAGCGAAGACGGCCTGCATGCGGAAGTAGTCGCGCTGCGGGATGGGGTCAAACTTATGATCGTGGCAACGCGCGCAGCCGGCCGAGAGTCCCAGGACGACGGAGGATGTGGTGTCGACGAAATCGGTGAGGGTCTCGACGCGGTTGATGTCGGCTTGGTCGGGGAAGTAATCGCGATTGGGGCCGACGCAGTAATAGCCGGTGCCGGTGATGGCGACGGGATCGTCGCGGAAGAGTTCGTCGCCGGCGATCTGTTCGCGGAGGAAGAGGGTGTAGGGCTTGTCGTTGTTGAACGAGTCGATGACGTAGTCGCGGTAGCGCCAGGCGTCGGGGATGTGGGTATCGAGTTCAAAGCCGGCGGTGTCGGAGTAGCGGACGAGGTCTAGCCAGTACCGTCCCCATTTTTCGCCGTAGCGGGGGGAAGCGAGGAGTTGGTCGACGAGTTGTTCATACGCGGGGGCGTCGGCGAGTTGAGCCGCGGTTGGGGGCAGGCCGGTGAGGTCGAGGTAGAGCCGCCGAACAAGGGTGGCCCGGTCAGCCTCGGGCGCGGGAGAGAGCTTCTTTTCGGCGTGCTTGACGGCAATGAAATGGTCGATGGGGTTCTTGGCCCAGGTAGACTGGGCCGCGGGGACGGCAGGGCGGCGGATGGGTTGGAAAGACCACCAGTTCGGGACGGGAGTGGACGGGGCGGCTAACCACGGAGCGCCCGAGTCGATCCACTCTTTCAGGATGGCGACCTCCGCGCTGGGGAGCAGGTTGGCGGCGGGCATGGCGGGAACGCCAGTGAGGCGGGCTACCGCTTTATAAAGACGGCTGGAGATCGCGTCGCCGGGGACGAGGGCGGGTCCGGCGTGGCCGCCTTTAAGGGCGGCTTCCCGTGTCGACAGGTCAAGGCCGGAAAGTTTGGCGGCACTGCTATGGCAGCCGAGGCAATTTTTGGCGAGAACGCCGTGGGCTCGTTCGGCGAGGTCCTGTGCAGAAACAGAATAAGCGCTTAGCGCGATGAGGACGAATGCTCGCATAACTGCAACCAACATACAATAAGGGGATGTTCGGAGCAATCGAAGCGGGTGGGACGAAGTTTGTGTGTGCAGTGGGGACGGGACCGGAAGATGTGGTGATTTCCGCCGAGATTCCCACGACGACGCCGGAGGAGACGATGGCGGAGGTGGCCGCATTTTTCGCCGGGAAGAGGCTGAAGCGGGTGGGAATTGCCTGCTTCGGGCCGGTGGAGCTGGCCGGCGGCCGGATTGCGAAAACGACGCCGAAGAAGGCGTGGCGAGGCTTTGGGATTCAGGCGGCGGTGGAGCGGGCGCTGAAGGCCAAGACGGTCCTGGATACCGACGTGAACGGCGCTGCGCTGGGCGAACACTTATGGGGCGCGGGGCAGGGAGTGGATCCGCTGCTGTATGTGACCGTCGGAACGGGAATTGGGGGCGGCGGAGTGGTGGGGGGGAAGCTGTTACATGGTTTGCTGCATCCGGAGATGGGCCACGTCCGGGTGCCGAGGGTGGACGTGGAACCGGGAATCTGTTTCGCCCACGGCGATTGCCTGGAGGGGCTCGCGTCGGGGCCCGCGATTGCGGCGCGCGGCTACGATTATGACTTGGCGGCGGAGTATTTGGGAATGGCGATGCAGATCTACGCGTGCGTGTTATCGCCGCGCATGGTGTTATTAGGGGGCGGGGTGATGAAGCACCCCGGCATGCTTGGCAAGGTGCGGACGGCGGCAAAGAAGTATATGGCCGGCTACGCGCCGATGCCGCTAATCCGGGCTCCGCGGTTTGGGCAACGAGCAGGCACGCTGGGTGCGCTGGCGCTGGCGGTGCGCGGTTGATTCTGTTTTCGGAAGCGTTGCGCCTGTTTATGCATGGCGTTTTGAAGGTGTTGCTGCGCGTGAAGCGCCGCGGAGAGAAGTTACCGGCGTCGGGTCCTGCGCTGGTGGCGGCGAACCATTATTCGTTCCTCGACGCGTTTCTGATGGGGAGTGGGACGCGGCGTTGGATCCGGTATTTGTTGTGGAAGCCATACTACGAGAACCAGGTTGCCCAGCCATTTGCAAAGGCGCTGTTCTGTATTCCAATGGCGCAGGAGGGGATTCGGGAGATTGTCGCGAATCTGCGCGGAGCGCAGGCGGTAATCAAACAAGGCCATATGGTGGGGATTTTTCCGGAAGGCGAGATCACACGGACTGGCGCGATGGCGCCGTTTCGGCGGGGGTATGAGAAGATCGTGCAGGGGACGTCGGCGCCGATCATTCCGATGCACATCAGCGGCTTATGGCGGCATCCCCTTTCGCCGTCGCCTTCCCCTTGGTTCCCTTGGCGCCGATGGAACGTGACGATCTCGATCGGGAAGCCGTTGCCTGCGGAGATAACGCCGGAAGAGTTGCAGCGGCAGGTGCTGCGATTGATCGGAGAGACTTTAGCCGAGCGGTTTCGCGATGTGGCCCGGCGGGAGCGGGAAACTCCCGCGGTGGGGTTGATGACGTTTGGCGAATGGTGGCGGGAGGCGAACCGGCGGAAGGGAGGCCGGGTGGAGGAGGTGACGGTGGCGGACGACCGGGAATACGCGATTGGGGTGATGGCGGCGGTGCTGGCTCTGGGGGATCGGCCTATCGTGTTTGACAACGTGCCGCTGCGGCAGCAGGACATTCTCGCGACGATCGAGAGCGCGGCAATGTTTGGAACACCGGCGGCGGGGCGGTTGTATGAGTTGTTGTTTGCGATGGCGATGGGATGGCCTTCTAAAAAGGGAGAAGGGAATTGGCTCGTGTTTTGGGAGATGGGCGGACCCGTGGCGTTTGAAGGCAAGCCTGTGCTGGGTGTAACTCCGCGAGTGGACGATGCCGGGATGTTGTTTCTATTGGGGCCGGGGCGGGAGGAGGAATGGCCGACGGGTCGGTTGGCGGCAGGCGTGATTGATCCGTAATGGCCTCAATCCAATCGGGTCGGGCACCTTCCTGGGGCACACCGGCTTGGATCTGAAACGATCCCGGTGCGATGGGATAGGCGTGAGCGACCGTCGACCTTTAGGCAGAGGCCGCTCACGCATGCAGAGCCCTTCGGAGGCCTAAAAATAGTAAACATAAAATAAATTCCAATCTCAAGTAAGCTAGTTTCTTCCTTACGGTTTCCTAGGGAAAGTACGGGTTTCCGGGCTCGAATTCCGGTCGTCCTGTCGACTGGCGTCGGCAATGAGGTCGATGATCAAGGGACCATCTACTCCCGACCCCGCTCGGCGCCGATGGCGATCACTGCGTCGTTAACGGCAGCGACAGGGCTGTTGGAATAGACCAGATTTTCTGCGGAATCGGTTCCAGTCGGCGCTACTTTATAGACGACTCGACAATAGCGCCGGGCATTGTTGTGGGGTCAGGTTAGTTTGGAAAGGCGTTCGCCGGCGGCATCTAGGGTCTCTGCCTTCTTGCAGAAGCAGAAGCGGACGTAGTTGCGGCCGAGTTCGGGGCGGGAGAAGAAACTCGAGCCGGGCACTCCGGCTAAGCCGATGTTGTGAATCAGATGCTGCACGAAGGCGGTGTCATCCGGGAAGCCGAATGCGGAGATATCCGTCATCGTGTAATAGGCTCCGCTCGGGGTGAAACATCGGAAACCCGCCTTCGTCAGATATCCTTCGAGTTTCCGGCGACGCCAATCATAGTGGTCGCCTAACTCGTTGTAGTACTCGTCCGGAGACTGCAAGGCCTCGACGGCGGCGTATTGCAAAGGCGTCGCGGCGCCTACCGTCAGGAAATCGTGGACTTTGCGAATCCCATCCGTCAGGTCAGGGCTGGCTAGCACCCAGCCGACTCGCCAGCCGGTGACCGAATAGGTCTTGGAGCAACTGTTTACCAGAACCGTTCGTTCCCGCATTCCGGGGAGGGTCATGACGGGGATATGCTTCGCTCCATCATACAAGATGTGCTCGTAAATCTCGTCGGTGATGCACAACGCTTCATGCTCCTGGCAGAGCTCCGCGATGAGAGCTAGTTCTTCGAGGGTGAACACCCGGCCGGTCGGGTTGTTGGGGGAGTTGATGATGATCGCCTTCGTTTTGAGTGTGAAGGCGCGGCGGAGTTCTTCGGGGTCAAACGACCAGTCGGGAGCGTGGAGGGTGACCAGTTTACGGGTGGCTCCGCATAACTGAAGATCGGGATGGTAGTTCTCGTAATACGGCTCGAAGACGATGACCTCGTCGCCGGGGTCGACCAAGGCCAGCAATACCGCGGCCATTCCCTCCGTCGCTCCGCAGACGACCGTGATTTCGCGGGCGGGGTCGATGTCGAGGCCGTAGTGGTGGCGGGTCTTGTCGGCAATGGCCTGGCGGAGGGGCGGTATGCCCCAGGTGATCGGGTACTGGTTGTGATCGGCTTCGATGGCTCGGGCGGCGGCGGCCTTGAGCCAGGCCGGGGCGGGGAAGTCGGGAAAGCCCTGGGCGAGGTTGACGGCGCCGGCGGCGATGGCTTGGCGGGTCATATCGCGAATGACAGATTCCGTGAAATCGGCGGTGCGGGCGCTACGATAGCGCGGCCGGGCGGCAACACTCATCTGTGTACGGTAACGCGACCCATAGGCCGCCGTAAAGCCGGTTCATTGGCGGCTGGCAGGTCTAGATGCTGACGAAGCTCCGGTCCGGGCTGCCCTTGACGATCTCGACGGGCGGCACCACGCTGCCGCAGACCGAGGTCGGGTTCAACGAAATCGGCGTGCCTTCCGTTCCCGAACACTTCGGCAAACCAAGCGTTTTATGGGCAGTATTATGGCACGGCCGGCGCTCGGTTCGCGCGAAAGCGTTCACCGCCTTAAACGTTGTGAACCGGAACAATCCGTCGTCGTTGACGCTTTGCCCATCCTACGACGTTTGGCCAGATTACAGGCGCAGGATACGCCCGGGTGATGCAATTTGCGTAGCGGTATGAGTTTTAACCAAGAATGCGGTTAGACTGGAAGAGTCCCTGTTTCGACTCCAGGCCTTGATAGCCACCACGGGTCTCCGATCTACCCACCCGCGATTTTTTCTACCGCTGCCTTCTTGAGCGGTAGCAGCAGTCTGGAATCGAACGAATCGTGCGAAAAGGACCTTTCACATGCAAGGGACGTTGCGAAGGCTTGGGCTTCTGACCGTAGCTACTGGCGTGGCCGCATGGGCGCAAACCGCGCCCGGCGGCACACCGGATTTTTTTGAGGTGAAGGTTCGGCCTGTTTTGGCGAACAATTGCTTCGGCTGTCATACGAACACCGCCATGGGCGGTCTTCGTCTCGACAGTGCGGAAGTCCTCTTGAAAGGGGGCAAACGGGGACCGGCTGTCGTAGCAGGGGACCCGGAGAAGAGCCTTCTGATTCAAGCGATTCGCCACACCACGGCCGATATGAAGATGCCGATGGGCAGCAAGCTAAAGGATGGCGAGATTCAAGACCTGACCGAGTGGGTGAAGGCGGGCGCGCCGTGGCCCAAATCCGCCACGATGGTGAC
The DNA here is from genome assembly GCA_038215275.1 of Bryobacterales bacterium. Lineage (GTDB taxonomy): Bacteria > Acidobacteriota > Terriglobia > Bryobacterales > Bryobacteraceae. The sequence goes on from JBBQRA010000080.1 coordinate 23,079, forward strand.
GGCGAAGGGCTCCGAAGGCAAGTACGTGATCGCGCCCGAGATGCGGAACTTCTGGTCCTTCCGTCCGCTGCAG
>JBBQRA010000081.1:0-22873 GCA_038215275.1 Bryobacterales bacterium
CGACGCCGATATCGACGCCCGTGCCGACTTTCTGCCGCAGCGCTTTGAAACGCTCGACCACTTCGTCGACGAACTTTTGTCCTTCGTTGTATTTGAACGCCGCCCGCTGCGTCCCGCGGAGGCCCACCTTCATCGCGTTCACGCCGGTCTTTTCGCTCAGGACGCCATACACGCGAACCTTATCCCGCGTGGGGCCGCCGAGCAGCTTGTAGACGGGCACCCCGTACACCTTTCCCTTAATGTCCCAAAGCGCCTGATCGATGCCGCTCAAAATCGCGGTCTTGATCGGGCCGCCGCGGTAGAACGCCCCGCGATGAATCGCCTGCCAATGGTGCACCACGCGGCACGGGTCCTGCCCGATCAGGTAGTCGCCCACCTCGAGCGCGCCCGCGGCGCTGGCCTTGGCGTCGTCCTTCAACATCTCGCCCCACCCGGTGACGCCGGCGTCAGTGGAGATCTTCACAAACACCCACGAATTCTTGAGGACGAAGGTTTCAATCTTCGACACCTTGATCGTATCGTTCGGACCCACGGCGGCCGCGTTCGAGCGCGGTGCGGTAAACAGGGCGTCGAGGCCCACCAAGCCCGCACCGCGTAGCAATGTTCGGCGGTCTATAGCCATCGTCTCTCTCTCCTTTAAGCCAACAGGTCTTTCACTATGCGTCCATGCACATCGGTCAACCGGAAGTCCCGGCCCGCATAACGATAGGTGAATTTTTCATGGTTGAAGCCCAGCAGGTGCAGCATGGTTGCATGGAGGTCGTGGACATGCACCTTCTTCTCCGCGGCGGCAAAGCCGAACTCGTCGGTCGCCCCATAGGCGAGGCCCTTCTTCACGCCACCCCCGGCCAGCCACATCGAGAAGCCATAGGGGTTGTGGTCGCGGCCATTCACCATGCCGGAGTTCGCGCCCAGGTCCGGCAGCTCGACGGTGGGGGTCCGGCCGAACTCGCCGCCCCACAAGATTAGCGTATCTTCCAACATGCCCCGCTGCTTCAGATCCTTGAGTAACGCCGCAATCGGCTGATCGCATTCGCGCGCCAGCCGGCCATGGTTGGTCTTGATGTCGTCGTGGCTATCCCACGGCTGCCCCGCCCCATGCCACACCTGCACGAATCGCACGCCGCGTTCGAGCAGCCGCCGCGCGATCATCATCTGCCGTGCCTGTAAGCCTTCACCGTATAGCTTGTGAATGTGCTCCGGCTCCTTTGTCAGGTCGAAGGCATCGTCGGCCTCCATCTGCATCCGGTAGGCGAGCTCGAAAGATTGCACGCGGGCTTCGAGCAGCGCGTCGTTTTGCCGGCGCTCCTCGAAGCCACGATTCATTTCCTTGAGCAGATCCAGTTGCCGCCGCTGCTCCTTGGTCGAGGTCGCGGTGTTGCGGATATTCTCGATCAGCTTCTCAATCTGTACTTCGCGCGTATCGATGTGCGTTGCTTGAAACGCTCCCGGCAGAAACGCGCTGCGCCAGTTCTGGTTGCCCTGCGTCGGCAGGCCGTCCGGGCACAGCACGATGAATCCCGGCAGATTCTCGTTCTCGGTGCCCAGACCATAGGTGACCCAGGACCCGAAGCTCGGCCGCACCTGCCGCACGTCGCCGCAGTTCAGCATCATCAGCGACGGCTCATGATTCGGGATGTCCGTGTGCATGGACCGGATCACGCACAGGTCGTCGACGCAGCCGCCGACGTTCGAGAAAATTTCGCTCACCTCGATGCCGCTCTGCCCGTACGGCTTGAACGAGAACGGAGAGCCGAACGCCGCGCCTGTCCGCCGTTCGGTCTTCAGCGTAATCGGGATCGGTTTGCCGCTGAACTTCGTCAGCGCGGGCTTCGGGTCGAACGTATCGACGTGCGAACAACCCCCGTTCATGAACAGGTGCAACACCCGTTTGGCTTTGAACGGCAGCGGCGGCCGCTTGGCCCCTTGCATCTCCGAGGTCAGCGCGAGCGCGCCCATGCCCATCCCGCATCGGGCAAGCATTTCGCGGCGAGTGAGGAAAAGGTCTTTGGACTTCATTCGACAAAAGCAAATTCGTTGGTCTGAAAGAGTACGTGCGCCAAACGGGCGAGCACGTTCGGCCGCGCCGGCGGAGGCCCAGCGAAATCATCCTTGGCGTTCCACGTCTGCGGACCGGCCTTTACGATCGGGGTCCAGTTGAAGTTGTCGTTCTCGGGATCTTGACGCGGATCGACGGCGAAGTCGAGCGTCTCGCCGATTTCGACTTTGATGCCGTTCAGCTTCGTTTCGGCCGACGAGCCGTTCGCCACCCAACTGGCGAGATCGCCCTGCCGCGAGGAGACAATCCGGCCGCGGACACCATCGCCATAGGGCACAGCGCCTTGGCCATGCCGCAGCGTCCCTTCGATGTTGATCGCGCCACCCAGCGGGCTCACCCAGCGGCGGACGACCGTCAGCTCATCGCCTGGTTCTCCACCGGCGGGACGCAGCACCGCCTTGCTGAACGTACCCGCGGGCACCGCGTAGCCGCCTTGCCAGCGGTCTCCATTGAAGACGGGGAAGGGTCTAAACTGGCCGTTCTGCATCACGCCATACAGCCAAGGGCTCGTAGAGGCCGTTGGCTTCGTTTCGTCGTCAGCACTCAGAAAGCGAACCGCGGCAGCCAACTCAGCAGTCGACGGTTCCCGGCTTAGAACGAGTCGGTAGAGTTCGCGGGCTTGTTCCTCCGGCGCCTTCGCTTTCACTTCCGCGGCCGTGGCTTCCGCCTGCTCCAGCACGAACGGGCTATTTAAGAAGAAGAGCGCCTGCTGCGGCACCGTCGTCACAAAGCGCATCGGAGCATGTTGGTCCGGTGAGGCAAAATCGAACGCGTTCAACATACCCGGGACCTTGCCGCGTTCGACGAAGCCGTAAACCGTGCGACGCGGCGAGGCTGGCTGCGCGGTGAGAGAAACCGGCAACCCTCCGACCGTACGTTCCAGCTTCCCAGCCGCCAGCAGCATGTTATCCCGGAGGCTTTCAATTTCAATGCGGCGGCGGTTCGCCTTCCACAGTAGTCGATTCTCCGGATCGATACCGCGCGCCGCGGCGTTGTCGCCGCTGCCCTGCTTGTAGGCGGTGGACAGCAGAATGCGACGGTGTAATTTCTTGAGCGACCATCCGGACTCCACAAAATCGACGGCCAACGAATCGAGCAGCTCGGGATGCGACGGCAAATCGCCGCGGAAGCCGAAGTCGCTTGGCGTGGCTACCAGCCCGGTGCCGAAGTGGTGCATCCAGACCCGATTCACCATCACGCGCGCCGTCAACGGATTGCTGGGATCGATGATGGACTTTGCAAACTCCAACCGCCCCGCGCCCTCTTTGAACGGCTGGTCATCGCTACCGCCGAGGCAGGTGAGCGCGTGGGGCGGCGTCAGCGCGCCTGGGTTGTTCATGTTGCCGCGAATGAAGACATGGACGGGCGTGGGCTCCGGCACATCCTCAACGGCCATGGCCCGGGGCGGCGCACCGTCGTAGGCGGCCTGCGCGAGCATCGTGTTGTAGCGGACCCGCAAGGCGCGCGTGTTGTTGCTGTCGCCCTCGGTGTAGATCTTCTCGAACTCTTCGAGCGGCACGGCCGCGGGATCCGGCAGCCCCTGGCGCCAGCGGCGCAGGACATGCAGATTCAACTGCCGTTCGCGAACCAGTTCTTCGAGCTCCGGATTCGACATTGCTTTCGAGTCGGCGGTCGCTTTGCGATACTCGGCCTCCTGTGAACGGAAGAACGCGACCATCTCGGCATGGCGGCGTTGGCGGTACTCCGCCTGGGCATTTCGAATGCGGGCCAAGCGCTGCTCATACACCGGCTGGGGCGCGCCTTTGCCGAGCAACGGCAGTTGCTCCGGCTCGCGAAGATTCGAGAAGACAGAGTAGAGCGAGTAGTAGTCCTTCGTCGGGATGGGATCGAACTTGTGATCGTGGCAACGGGCGCAGGCGACGGTCATCCCCAGCAAGCCGCGCGTGGCCGCGTCGATGCGATCGTCAATCGTCTCGGCGATGCTGTTCGGGAACTCGCGGCCGAGCCGGATGAACCCCAGCGCGGCGAGATGCTTCTTATCCAAGTTGGGGACGCGGTCGGCAGCCAACTGGTAGAGCACGAACTGGTCATAGGGTAGGTCAGCGTTCAACGCGGAGATCACCCAGTCTCGATAGGTGTACGACCAGGCGTAACGTTGGCCGGCGTTTACCGAGTCGTTGACCGAGTCGGCGTAGCGGGCGACGTCCAGCCAGTGGCGGCTCCAGCGCTCACCGTAGTGGGGAGACGCCAACAGACGGTCGACGAGCTTTTCGTAGGCTGCGGGCGCGCGGTCGGCTTCATACGCTGCGCTCTCGGCGGCGGTGGGCGCAAGACCGGTAAGGTCCAAGCTTACACGGCGGATGAGCGTGCGCCGGTCGGCCTCCGGCGAGAACGCCAGGCCCTTTTCAGCGAGGCGCTTGACCAGAAAACTATCGATAGAGCCAGCGGTACGACCCGGCTTCCTCAGCGACCAAAGCTGCTTTGTCGGAGCCTGCGCGGCGGCTTCTTTCGGAATCGGCGCGCCGTCCTTCACCCAGCGTTCGAAGTCGGTCACCACCTCTTTGGGCAGCGCGGGTCCCGGCGGCATCTGCAGATTCTTGTCAGTACGGCGGATGGAGCGGATCAGCAGGCTCGCATCGGGGTCGCCCGCGACGAGCAACGATCCGGAGTTTCCGCCGCTGGCGATTGCAGCAGCGGAATCGAGCTTCAAACCGCCCTGCGGCGCCGCGGCGGCCGCACTATGGCATCCATAGCAACGGGCCGCGAGCACAGGCCGAATTTTGGTTTCAAAATGATCGAGCGCCGGCGTCTGGCCCAGCACTGCGTTCAGGCAGAATAAGGCCGAGAGACTACCGCGTGCCAACATGGCCTAAATCATTTCACACTTTGACTGGGGCGTGCTACTCGCCTAGGATTGGCGGTGTCGCCGGTCATCTGATCCGGCAACTCCCAAACGGCCGTGCCGCTGCGGTTGGTGAAATAGAGCCGCGAGCCGGAAGCCTTCAACGTGTCCCCATCAGCCCAGAAGGCAGCGAAGTCCGGATGGGCGTTCACCGGCCGTTTGGCGTAGGTGTGATTACGATCCGTTCCGGCGGTCAGACGGCGGACGCGCTTCCACGTGGCGCCCTGATCGCGGCTACTCCAAAGCACCATGTCGCCTCCCGTAGTGTACGGCCGGGCGCCTGGGTCGGTGGGCGCGATCACTTGCCACGTCCCTTCCGGCGTAATGGCGAGTTCGCCGTAGTCATAGTTATGGTCGCTGGTGGCGACGGGACGGATCTGCCACTCCGAACCAGTCCATCGGGCGGTGTGCCATTGACGCAGGCCATGCTTCGGACCGGACTCGTAGCCGGCGGCGATTAGATAAAGAATTACCGGTCTCTGCGCCTGGTCGAAGACCACGTTCTTCAGATAGACCACCTTCTTCTCGGCTTGGTGGTCGTGGACAAGCGCAGGGTTGGCCGGCTTGGTCAGCGGCAGGATGAGCGGTTGGCCGGCAACCGTTTGCCAGGTCTTGCCGTGGTCAGGCGTCTCCATGTAGTAGAGGTTGGTACGGGCGTTGAGGCCGGCGGGGTCGGGATGAAAATTGAAGACTGTGGCCGTACGGGGGCCGGCGTGGGCCGTGATCTGGTAGTGGCCGAGTTCGATGCGCGAGAGCAATGCGGGCTGGGTCCACTCCTTGCCGTCGGCGCTGGACATCGAATAGGAGCTACGGCCGCCGCGTTCGTAGAGTGTGTGCAGGAACAGGAATCCGTCCTTCGGTTGGTGCCAGATATGGCCGTAGGAAAAGTTTCCGGTGTACATCTACTCGAAGTCGCGAATGTCGTAAGGCTTGCGGCTCCGATGGACGTAGGACGGACGGCTGACCCCGTGCGAGTTCGAGAAGACCCAGAGATAACCGGCGGCGTCGATGGAGAGAACCGGGTTATCGTGGGCGTCATCCGTATGTTTGTTCAGCAGGACGGTGGGCCGGGGCACGGTGCCTGTGCGATGGTCAAAGTAGGAGACCATGTGCAGCAGTTCCGGCTTTGCGGCATTGGTCGCGCCGCCATAGACGAAGAACGTCTTGTTCACCGCGGGCGCGTAGATGGCGATGGGCGACTGCTGTTGCGGATACGTGGCGAAGCCTCCGCTGTACTTGTAGACGTACTCGTCTCCCGAGGGCTGATTAAAGTACCAGATGCCGCGGTACCCATCGCCAACTTGGTTGAGCGTGACGGGCGTGAGCGCGTCCTTGCCTTCGCTGAGCCATTCGAGATTGAAGCGGGCCAGGGAGATGGTGCCGGTGCGTTCGTAGAGCAGCAGGATGACGCCACTGGGGAGGACAGCCAGGTCGCTGTAGCCGGATGGGCCGGCTTCGATGGTGCGTTTGATGGGCCAGGTCTTGCTTTCGTCGTAGCTCAACTGGACCGCGACGTTGCGGCGGTCGCGGGTTTCACTATCGGGATTGGCGAAGAGCAGGCGGTCGCGGCCATGGGTTCGTTTCGTCGACAGGCGCGCCATCGTTCCCTGACAGATGGGTTCGTGGAGCTGCGGATGGAACTCGGGACGAGTCCACTTGGTCGCGCCGTCGGGGCTGGTAGTCAACAAGCGGCGGCGGGCGGCGGATTCGGAGCGCGCATTCAGCAGCACGCGGCCATTCGAAAGCTCAACGGCGGCCGTTTCGTTCGGAATGTTCCATTCGCCTTCGTTGGGCAGGGCGATGTCGCCGGCCTTCCAGTTGGCGCCGTCATCGTCGGAATAGATGGTTGCGGCCACCGAAGGACGATGGGCGTGGCCTCCGGTACCGGTGGAGATCCAGACTGGAATCAGTAGCCGGCCAGTGCTGAGGCGGATCCCGTGGCCGGGGCCGGTGGCAAGCACCTTCCAGTCGTAGCGCGAGCGGAAGCCTTCAAATGTACTCGTGATCTCGCGGGGAGCTGACCAGGTGACGCCGTCGTCGTCGGACCGAATATGGAAAGCCCGCATGTATTCGAGGCAAAAAACCAAATGGACTGTACCGGAGGCCCTGCCGGGCATGGCGACTGGGTTGTTGTAGGTCACCTCTCCGGGCATAGCCAGGTTCTGCGCGAGCGCGACGGGGTTCTTCAATTTCGGTCCGGGCACGGCCGCAATGATGCGCTGCGGCGACCACGTCTTGCCGCCATCGGTGGAGCGGCGCAGGACGATATCGATGGTGCCCCAGTCGCCGCGCTTGCCCTTGCGGGCTTCTCCATAGGCCAGCACCGAGCCTTGATTGGTAACGATTAGACCGGGGATACGATAGAGGGCGTAATCGGCGAAACCCGACGCGAATACGTCCGCCTTCTCAAAGAGAGGGGCCGCAGGCAGAAGGCTCGCCGCGAGAAGACCAAGCAAACAACGGAACATGCGAACTACAGGATACTGCGCTTTTCCCGAATCGCTTCGCGATAACTATCGGCGAGTTTGCGCGTGATGGTGGCCATATCCCAGTTCTCCACGACCTCTGCGCGGGCCCGCTCCGCGAGAGCCGCGGCGTAGGCCGGGTCCGCCAGCAGGGCCAGCGTCCTTTCGGCGAAGGCCGCCGGGGTGTCGGCGAGCGCACAGGTGTCGCCGTCGCGATCAGCCAAGCCTTCGGCGCCAACGGTGGTCGAAACCACCGGGATGCCCGCGGCATAAGCTTCGAGGAGCTTCACGCGAACGCCGGAACCCGAGAGAATGGGGCAGATGAAGACCGAGTAGCGGGCCAGCGCATCGCGGACGTCGTCGACGAAGCCAATGAGTTCAACGTATCCGATGTTGGGTAGCGAATGCCGCGGCGGAGGGTCACTGCCGATGATGACGAGCTTCACGCCGGGCCGCCCACCGACGACGAGGGGCCAGACCTGCTGCAGAAACCAGGTCAGCGCTTCCCGATTGGGGACATGACGAAACGAACCCAAGAAAAGCAGGGTGTCCGGCTCACGGTCGGTCACTTGATATCGATACCGGCTCGTATCGATACCAGCGCGGAGCCCGGACTGCAGCTTCGGACGCAATTCCGGCGCAAACTCGGCGAGATAGGATTCATTGGCGCGGCTGCACATCTGGATGCGGTCCATGTGCGGCAGCATCGTCAGTTCATAGCGCAACGCGCGCAGATACTCGTAAGCCGCCGAGAACTTCCCGAGCGGATTGCCGGGCTTGGCGAGGCTGCGGCCGATGGACTGAAAGTAGACGTCATGCTCGAAGAGAATATTGACGACCTGCCGGAATTCCTCGGCATACTGGCCCATATTCGTATATTCGATCTGCAGCACATCGACCCGGTGCAACAGGATAGTGCGATGGATGGCCCAGCGAAGGTCATCGTTGGCGAACTCACGGACGGCGTAGGGCGTGAGCGAGCCGAAGCCCTTGGGGCGACCTTCCATGCGAACGAAATACTCCGTAGTGGCGCAGGTTTCGCCCAGCGGCTCATGCGCTTCGCGCTGGCATTCCTCATCGAGCAGGACGATGAGATGGACCGGCGTGTGCTTTACAAGCTCGGCCAGCGTCTGCGACATGAATACGGCTCCGCCGTGAATGGGAGGCAGGATGGGATAGGGCGAAAGGAAGAGCGTGCGGGGTTGCGCGGGGTCAGCCTCCAGCTTCTCGAAGCGGTCGAGGAAGTAGCCGGGCATGGGCCTTCGAAAGGCCTCTGTATCGGAGACGGCAGCGAGATCGAAGGCTCGGGCGCGGGCGCGGAGCGCCTCCGGTAATTGTAGAAACGCGCGCCAAAGCGCCAGCGGGTTCGGCCTTTCAAACGATTCACCGAACAGCACGCTGAGGATGGCGCCGACCCACGAGTAGCAGAGATGACCAGCCAAGCGCCGCCCTTCGTGAATGTTCTTCCAACAGAAGAGCATAAAGTTCTTCTTGAGGATGGACTGGATGTAGTCGTTCGAGAACTTCTTGCCGATAGTGCCGCGGTGCTCATGAAAGACGCGGCTGGCCGGTTGGTAGAGCACCTTCCAGCCGCGCTTCCACGCCATCATGCCGAGGTCCGTGTCTTCAAGGTAGAAGGGTTTCAACAGCTCATCGAATCCGCCCAATTGCAGGAACTTTCGCCGGTCGAAGGCGCAGGATCCGCCGCCGCCGTAGAAGCAGGGGAAGAGGCGGTCGACATGCTCATCAATGCGATGGCGAACGCGGAGGCCGCCGTTCTCCCAACAGGCTTGCGTTAGGCCGGTCTCTTCACGAACTTTTTCCGGATCGCTGAAGAAGATTTGGCAGGAGACGGCGAAAACCTTTTCATCGGTGAAGCCGGCAAGGAGCGGAGCCAGGAAGTCGGGCTCCACGCGCATATCGCTGTTGAGCAGCACGACGATGTCATTCTTCGCGGCACGAAAGCCGGCATTGGAGCCGCCACCGAAGCCGAGATTGGTGTGGTTGCAGAGGACCCGCACCGAAGGGAAGCGCTCGGCCAGGAATTCGGCTGAGCCGTCAGTACTCGCATCGTCGACAACGAAGACCTCGTTGTCGCCCGCGGCAGCTAGGACGCTGGGCAGATATTTTTCGAGGAGGTCGCGCCCGTTCCAGTTGGGGATGATGATGCTCGCCGCTGCCGTGTTGGGCCGGGTGTCCGGAAGCAACGGTTTGCGGCCGCGTATTCGCAGCCAAAGGTCGGTACACGCCATGGCGACCGCAGGGATGCCGACGAGTGCCGGGGAGACTACAAGCAGGGGAAGATTGCGCCCAAGGCGTTGCCAGAAACCCATCGTTTAGACGGTCGGCCCGACCCCCAGACGCCGGCCGAGCCGGATCCACTTCGAGGCGCCGACAGCCGCGATCTGTTCGCGTAGGGCGGCGATTTCGCGGTCCAGGCCCTGCGCCCATAGCGTGCGTTCTTCCACTAACGCTTCCGCTTCGTGTAGCTTCTCGAGGCACCGTTGCAGTTCGGCATGGGCGGATTCGACGGCCGCACTCCATTCCTGGTCTTTGCTTTCGGCCCAGGCGATGGCCTCGGCCTTCTCGGTCTCCAGTCGCTTGAGTTCGGCCTCGTAAGCGGCGACGACCTCATTGATCTCGTCCTGCAATTCGGCCACGCGCTGTTGCGACGCCTGCAGGCTTTCGTTGGTCGTTTGGGCCCATGTGTTCGAGGCCTTCAACTCGGCAACGGTCTGATCGTGGACGCGGAGCAGTTCCTGATGCGCGGCTTGCTCCTTCTTCAGCCATGCGTCTTTCGTGGCAAGTTCGGCGGCTAGGCGTTGGATGTGCCGTTCGCGTTCCCGGAGGACGTTGGCGGAGGACGGAATAAAGAGAAAGGCCGGCGCGCCAGTCTGCACTTCGTTCGCGCAAACACCTAGGAAGAAGTGGGATTCGGCTGCGGCGCCCGGGCGCCCCTCCAATCGCACCTCCGCTCCGATGGCCCCGGACTCGGGTTGAAACACAATGCTTTCGGCATGGTTCTCAAGGAACATCGAAACGTGTGGAAACACCTCGGCAAGGGCGGCGCGGAACTCTTCGATCTCAAACTCGTGCGTGTGGAACGGATTGGGGCCGGACTGTTCGCGGGACTCGGCATAGTAGAGTTTGTTCGGTGTCGAGACCACTAACTGGCCGCCTGGCGCCAGAACGCGGCGCGCCTCCGTCAGCAGTTTCGACCACTCTTCCAGATGCTCAATCACTTCGAACGCGACAACCAGGTCGAAGCTGGCATCGGGGAACGGCAGCTCCGTGGCAGAGCCGAGTTCGTACCGGAGATTGTCCCGGACGTAGTGCTCCCGGGCGTACTCGATGGCGTCCGAGCTGACATCGATGCCGGTGGCCTCGCGGGCCGTAAGCGCTAGTTCGTTGGTGCCGTAGCCCGCGCCGCAACCGACATCCAGCACCCGCTTACGACGCGCGAGCCGGGCGGCAAACGTATAGCGGGAGAAGTGCTCATTCCACAGGTCGACGTCGACCAACCCAGGGATGACGCGTTCACCCGTGAACTCAGCGCTCATGCGGGACCGCCTCCTTAGCGCCAAGCCGCGAATTCACTTCGACTTTGCAGGGAATATGCAGATAGCCATAGATTTCGCCTTCGCCGTGGCCCATCTGAAGGGTGAGGGCGTTGTCGATCCAATCACACATTTTGTAATGAGACAGGTTGCCGTCCGCGATGGCGGGCGAGAAGGAGAACGAAGCGGGATATAGCTCCGGCAGCGTGATATGGAAATCGACGGTCACGGTGTCGCCGGGCCAAAGCTCGACCAGCTGGTGCCCTTCCCGGAGCGTATTGGTGCCGGCGAAGTCGACTCCCAGGTGATTACGCATCATAAAGCCGATGTTGGGGTTCATTACGGCGTCCTTCGCCCGCGCGCTGATGCGGATGACCACCGGCTTCCCCGGCTCCATCAGATGGAGCTTGTTGCCGAGGTCATTCAACACCGCGATCCCGACGATCTCGGCGCGGCCGTCACCGTAGCGATGGTCGATATTCGGGATGGATTCGATGATTTCGGGGGCAATATTAGCCGCAGTCGGCTGTTCCTGGGCTCGTGGGCCGAGTTCGAGGAACCGCGAGTCCTTCTCTACCATGTAAGCCAGGTATTGCGAAACCACGTTCTCCGTTTCGCCGATGGCCCGGATGGTGCCGTTGTCGAGCCACATGGTACGGTCGCCGATGGCTTTCACGTCGCCGATCGCGTGCGACACGAAGAGAATGGTGACGCCCTTCTGGCGGAGTTCGTGGACTTTGCGCATGCAGCGCTGGCGAAAGTAGATGTCCCCGACTGCGAGGGCCTCGTCGACGAGGAGGATGTCGGGGTCAACATGGATGGCGACAGAAAACGCCAGCCGGACGGCCATGCCGCTCGAATACGTTTTGACGGGTTGATTGATGAAGTCGCCGATTTCCGCGAACGCCTCAATTTCGGCGTAGCGAGCGTCGATTTGGGCCGTCGTCAGCCCGAGGATGGCAGCGTTGAGGTAGACGTTTTCTTTCCCGGAAAATTCCGGGTTAAAACCGGAACCAAGTTCGAGGAGAGCTGATACGCGGCCGTCGATCGCGGCTTTACCCGAACTGGGCTGGAGAATTCCAGCAATGATCTGGAGCAGCGTGGACTTGCCGGAGCCATTTTCGCCAATGATGCAAAACGTCTCACCACGTTTGACGGAGAACGAGACCTCCCGCAGCGCCCAAAAGTCCCGATGGAAGGAGACACGATTGAACGTGGCCAACTCCTTCAAGCGCTGGCCGGGCGATTCGTAAATCGGGTAACTCTTCGAAACCCCTTGAAAATCAATGACGTTCATGATTTGCTATATAGCACTTTGGTCGTACGGTCTATTGACATTATCCTGTCGGTTTCCTACCCTAGTTAGGAATGCCGCTGTAGCTCAGGTGGTTAGAGCGACGGTCTCATAATCCGTAGGTCGTAGGTTCGAGTCCTACCGGCGGCACCACTCCCTTCCTTTTTGCCTCAGTCGAAACTTTCCCCAGTAATCACTGCATAGATCCTGTCCAGGTCATCCTGTGAGTAGTAGTCGATCTCAATCTTTCCTTTCCCAGGTGCCTTCTCCAGGATTCGCACCCGCGTGCCCAAAGCTGCTTCCAATTGTCCGATAGCAGCCTTAACGTTCGGATCGACCGGCTCCGGCTCGTCTGCCTTCTTGACCTCCCGCGCCTTGGTCATGTTGTGGACCAACTGTTCGACCTGACGCACGGATAGGCCTTGGGCGGCGGCCTTCTCCGCCACTTCCCGCTGCAACTCTTCCGTCGGCAAGCCGAGGATCGCTCGTGCGTGGCCCATAGACAACCGCTTCTCTGCCAGCAGGAGTTGTACGTCGCCCGGCAGCCGCAGAAGGCGAAGCATGTTCGTGATAGTGGTGCGGTCTTTACCGGTGCGCTTGCCGATCTCCTCATGGCTTAGGCCTAGATCATTCGAGAGTTTTTCGAACGCGACGGCGACTTCAATCGGGTTGAGGTCCTCGCGCTGGATGTTCTCTATGAGGGCCACTTCCAGGAGCCGGTCGTCATGAACGTCGGCGATGACAATCGGCACTTCTTTGAGACCGGCTAATCGCGACGCCCGCCAGCGCCGCTCTCCGGCGATCAGGTGATACTTGTCGCCCACCTTGCGGACAATCAGCGGCTGGATGATACCGTTGGCCTGGATCGACGCGGCCAATTCCTGTAAGCGTGCCGGATCAAAAACCGTACGGGGTTGATTCGGATTCGGCTCGATCTGATCGATCGGAAGCCTGTTCATGACCGGCGGTTCAGCCGGAGCCACGGGCGTTGGAGCCGTCACTTGGGCGGCCGCGCGGCTGGGCAGGAGAGACGAGAGTCCCTTACCCAGCGCTTTGCGTGAGTTGTTGTCTGGCGCGTTGGTCATTTGCCAGGATCTCCTTCGCGAGTTGGATGTAGCATTCGGCGCCTTTAGAGCGAATGTCGTATAGCAATATGGGCTTGCCGTGGCTGGGGGCTTCGGCCAAGCGAACACTGCGAGGAATCACTGTCTTGAAGACCTCGTCCTGGAAGAATTCCTTCAGATCCTGAGCCACCTGCCTAGTCAGGTTTGTCCGGTCGTCGTACATGGTGAGCAGAATGCCTTCCGTAAGGAGGTTGTGGGCGAAGGATTCCTTAATGCCCTCTACAGTGTCCATTAACTGCGAGATGCCTTCTAGAGCGAAGAACTCACACTGAATAGGGACGAGGACGGAGTTGGCCGCCACGAGAGCATTTAGGGTTAGGAGGTCGAGCGCTGGCGGACAATCGATCAGGATGTAGTCGAACCGGTCCTGAATCGCCTCGAGTGCACTCCGCAGACAAAGTTCGCGGTTCGGGCGGTTTACCAACTCCAAATTTATACCCACTAGATTGCGATCAGCCGGCAGCAGTTCCAATCCTTCACATTCCGTCGGCACGATGGCGTCGGCGGCTTGCTTGTCCCCAACCAGTACTTGATACAGCGTCACAAAGTTCTCTGGGTCCTTCGCTATGCCAAGGCCGGTCGTCGAATTGCCCTGTGGATCTGCATCCACCAGCAATACCCTGAGTTCATTTGCGGCCAAAGAGGCCGCAAGATTGATGGCGGTGGTCGTTTTCCCCACTCCGCCCTTTTGATTGGCTATCGCAATCGTTTTTGCCAATGATTCTGGCTCCTGCAGACATCCTATCATGCGGGGGCAGTGTTCCACGTGAAACACGTACGTCTGTGTTCCACGTGGAACAACGGGTCCGTGTTCCACGTGGAACAGTCTAAGAGAGGAAGATGTCCAGAACCGACACTGCAGCCGGGGTGACGCCCGGAATTCGGGCCGCATGGCCAAGCGTAACCGGGCGAACACGCTCAAACCTGTCCACCATCTCCCGCGACAGACCCGGAATCCGACGGTAGTCCAAGGAGGTCGGGATCGGGCGAGCCTCGGCGGACCGCATGCGGGCAACCTGCCGTTCTTCCTGACGTAAATAGCCGGAATACTTGAGATGGGTCTCGACGGCGCCAAGCAAACCATGCTCGGGCAGCCCCACCTGCTCCTCCACCCACGAACGAATGGCGAGAATAGACGCTTCCGGCCGCTTCAACCATGTGGAGAGGGGCGGATTCTCCGTTCCCGCCACAACGATGTGCGGAAACTGGCGCGGCGTCATCCGAACCTGATGCAAAAGAGGCAGCAGCGCCGCAAACTGAGCCTGTTTACGCTCAAACCGCTCCCAGCGCACATCATCCACCAATCCGACGTTCCGACCGGCCGGCGTGAGCCGCGAATCGGCGTTGTCAATGCGCAGATGCAGCCGGAACTCCGCGCGCGAGGTGAACATCCGATACGGTTCGTCCGCCCCCTTACTAATCAAATCGTCGATCAGGATGCCGATATACCCATCCGTCCGCCCGACAACGAAAGGATCCAGGCCTCCACAACTCCGAGCGGCGTTGATGCCAGCAACCACGCCCTGCGCCGCAGCCTCTTCATATCCGGATGTCCCGTTAATCTGCCCAGCCAGGAAAAGCCCTCGGATCTGTTTGCACTCCAGCCCATGGGTCAACTCCCGCGCGTCGATCGCATCATATTCGATTGCGTACCCCGGCCGGATCATCTCCGCATCTTCCAAACCGGGTACCGATGCCAACATCGCTACCTGCACGTCAACCGGCATGGAAGTCGACATCCCGTTGACGTAAACCTCGTTGGTATCCAGCCCTTCCGGCTCCAGAAACAGCTGATGACGCTCCCGATCCGGGAATTTCACCACCTTGTCCTCTATTGAAGGGCAATAGCGGGGGCCAATACCTTCGATCACCCCGGAATACAGCGGCGACCGGCCAATATTCTCCCGCAAAACCGCGTGGGTAGCGGCGGAGGTATATGCGATGTAGCATCGAATTTGTTCCCGCTCAATCTTGCCAGAAAGAAACGAGAACGGTGTCGGCTCGGCATCCCCATCTTGCGGCTCAAACCGAGACCAGTCCAGACTCCGCCCATCCAACCTCGGCGGCGTGCCGGTCTTAAGTCGGGTCCAACTCAAGCCCAGGGTCCGCAACTGATGGCCCAACAGATTCGACGCCGCCTCTCCATTCCGGCCGCAATCGGTCTTCGATTCCCCTACATGAGCCAACCCATTTAAGAAGGTCCCGGTGGTTACGACTACGGCTTCGCTCACCGCCGTCCGCCCATCGCGGAGCCGAACCCCCCGCACCCTCCGCGACGACCCGTCCGCCTCGATAACCAGCTCGGCAACCTCGGCCTGAACCAGCCGAAGGTTAGGCTCCTGCTCCAAAAGCTCCCGCATTTTGATCCGATACTGCTTCTTGTCGCACTGAGCTCGCGGCGACCACACCGCTGGTCCACGACTGGTGTTGAGCAGGCGAAATTGTATCCCGACCGCGTCCGCCACCTGACCCATGATGCCGCCAAGCGCATCAATCTCTCGGACCAAATGCCCCTTCGCAATGCCGCCAACAGCCGGATTGCACGAAAGCTGCGCAATCAAGTCGATGTTCATCGCGATCATAGCCGTCCGCAGGCCTAATCGGGCACTCGCGCGGGCCGCCTCGCAGCCCGCATGGCCTGCGCCGATTACAATCACGTCATAGTGCAACGGTTTTAAAACAACAGCCATAGGGGGAGGTCTCGCCTGTTCTATTCTAACGTGAGGAGTATTTGCATTGAAGATCCTCGTTATTGGCGGCGGAGGCCGCGAACACGCCCTCGCGTGGAAACTCGCGCAAAGTCCATTCGTCACCCGCGTCATCGCGACCCCCGGCAATCCGGGCATCGCCGAAGCCGCCCTTTGCGTACCCACCGCCGGAATCACTCCCGCCGACTATCTCGCCGTCGCCGAACAGCAGAGTGTCGATCTCACCGTTGTCGGGCCCGAGGTGCCACTCATCGCCGGCGTCGTCGACGTCTTCCAAGCCGCAGGACGAAAAATATTCGGGCCTACCGCCGCCGCCGCCCAATTGGAGGGGTCGAAGGTCTTTGCCAAAGACTTCTTCGCCCGCCACGGAATTCCCACCGCCCGGTATGCCACCGTCACCACTCTCACCGGAGCCATTCAAGCCATCGACTCGTTCGACGCGCCGTTCGTCCTGAAGGCAGACGGACTAGCTGCCGGCAAGGGCGTGATCATCGTCCCCACCAAAGAGGAAGCCGCCACCGCTGCCGCGCAGCTCCTCGACGGTTCGCTGGTCGGAGAAGCCGGCGCTCGGCTCGTCGTTGAAGAATTCCTTGTCGGCGAGGAAGTCTCCTATATCGCCATCACCGATGGCACTACCATCCTGCCATTGAAACCCGCCCAGGACCACAAGGCAGTCTTCGACGGCGACACTGGTCCCAATACCGGCGGTATGGGCGCATACGTCGACGACCGCATCCTCACCACAGCACAGCACGAGCAAATCATGGCCGAAATCCTCCGGCCCACCGTGGACGGCATGAAAGCGGAAGGTACCCCCTTCACCGGCTTCCTCTACGCCGGTTTGATGATGACTGCGACAGGGCCCAAAATCCTTGAATACAACGTCCGCCTCGGCGACCCCGAAACCCAGCCACTCATGATGGCCCTCCGTTCCGACCTTGCCGACGTCCTTGATCGCGCTGCAGAGGGGAAGCTGGCTGGCGCCACGCTGAAGTGGTGCCCTGAAACCACGCTCTGTGTCATCCTGGCCGCTGCCGGCTACCCCGGGCCTGTGCGCACCGGCGACGCCATCACCGGCATCCGGGAAGCGGAAGCGGCCGGAGCCAAAGTGTTCCAAGCCGGAACCAAGGTGGCAAACCGCCAACTGGTCACCGCCGGTGGCCGGGTCTTAGCCGTAACCGCTTCCGGACCGACCCTTCCAGCGGCCATCAAAAATGCATACGAGGCCGCTTCCCACATCCACTTCGACGGCGCGCACCACCGCAAAGATATTGGGCAAAAAGGCCTAAAGCGCTGGTAGAATCGAAGGCAAGGCGGGGACGTAGCTCAGTTGGATAGAGCGGCCGCCTCCTAAGCGGCAGGCCGGCAGTTCGAATCTGCCCGTTCCCACCACTCCTCGTTGTAGTTGTCACGATCTAGACACTTACGGACACATATCGCAGTGGCCACACCCAACAATAACGAAGTAACTCAGCTGCTCGCCAACCTCCGCAGTGGCGAAAACCAAGCTCACGATCAACTTTTCCCTATTGTTTACAATGAGTTACGGAAGATCGCAGCCAATTACATGCGCCGGGAGCGCACTGACCATACCCTTCAGGCCACTGCCCTGGTCCACGAAGCGTATATGCAATTGGTCGATCAGACCCGGGTAACTTGGCAGAGCCGCGCCCACTTCTTCGGTGTGGCCGCCCAACTCATGCGCCGCATTCTCGTCGACCATGCCCGCACGCAAAACGCCCTCAAGCGCGGCGGCGACGCCCAGAAGATCTCGCTAGACGACTCGGTCGGCTTGGCGTCCGGCCCGCCCGTCGCCTTCGACGAATTGGACGAAGCACTCAATCGACTTCAGGAACTCGATCCCAACCAAGCCAAAATCATCGAACTCCGTTTTTTCGGCGGCCTGACCGTCGAAGAGGTCTCCGAGGTAATCGGCTCGTCCACCGCCACCATCGAACGGGAGTGGCGCATGGCGAAGGCCTGGCTCCACAACCAACTCACTGCCGCCAGACCAACAGTAAAAAGTTGATGGACTCCCGCATTCGTTTACGCCGTATTCAATAGGGATTCACCAATTCCTAACTTCGTCGGAGGACGAACTGCCGGGTGCCGATACCCATCGCACCCGGCTTCGCTTTTTCCTGCTACCATTTCCCCAACCGCGTGACCCCCGAACGCTACACCCAAGTGAAGAGCCTGTTCCAGTTGGTCCTCGACCAACCCGCGGATCAGCGCCAAATATTCCTGGAGAAAGCTTGCGGAGCTGACCGCGCGCTCTATCTCGAAGTCCGCAACCTCATCACCGCCGATTCCTCCTCCGCCGACTTCCTCTCCCACCCGGCTATGACGCCGGTCTCTCGAATCCTGGAACAATCCGCCCGCGAACACGAAGAGGCCATCCCTTCGCAAATCGGCCCCTATGCGATCCAGCGCCAGATCGGCGTCGGCGGCATGGGCGCCGTCTACCTCGCCTCCCGCGCCGACCAGCACTACTCCAAGTTAGTCGCCATCAAAGTCATCCGCCGCGGCATGGAGCAGGACCGCATCATCCAACGCTTCCGCCGGGAACGCCAGATCGTCGCTTCCCTCGACCACCCCAATATCGCTCGCCTCCTCGACGGCGGCGCGGCCGAGGACGGAAGGCCCTACTTCGTCATGGAGTATGTCGAAGGACACACCATCGATACGTACTGCGACGAAAAGAGGCTCTCCACGGAAGACCGCCTCCGCATCTTCTGCGATGTATGTGCAGCGGTCCACTACGCTCACCAGAACTTAGTCGTCCACCGCGATCTTAAGCCAGGTAACATCCTCGTCAAGCTCGATGGCGCGCCGAAGCTACTTGACTTTGGCATCGCGAAGATCCTAACGCCCGATGCCACCGCCGCCAGCGACAACACAGCAACGTCCATGCGGCTCATGACCCCGCAGTACGCCAGTCCCGAACAGGTCCGCGGCGAAGCGGTTACCACCGTTTCCGACGTCTACTTACTTGGCATCATCCTCTATGAGTTACTCACCGGGCATCGGCCCTACCCCCTCAAAGACGGAGTAACTCTTGAACTCCTCCGCGCCATGTCCCAGTCGGAGCCGGAACCACCCTCCACCGCTATTTCCCGGGTGGTCGACACCCTGACCCGCGATGGCGGCCGCCAGATCACCAAGAACCCTTTCATCGTCAGCGCCACCCGCGAAGCCTCCCCCGCCGCGCTTCGAAACAAACTAGCCGGCGACCTCGACGCAATCGTCCTCAAATCCCTCCGCCGCAATTCGAAAGAGCGCTACCAGTCCGCCGCGCAGCTCGCCGACGATATTCGCCGCTACCTCGCACGAGAGCCCGTCTCCGCTGTCCCCGACAACGCGCTGTACCGCCTCCGCCTCTTCATCACCCGCAATCGCGCCCTGGCCGCCACCGTCTGTACCGCATTCGTCCTCGTCCTGCTGTTCGCCGTCGTCGCCGGCTGGCAGGCACGCTCTGCCCGCATCCAGCGGGATCTCGCCGCCCGCCGCTTTGAAGAAGTGCGAAAGGTCGCCAACTCCTTTCTGTTCGAAGTCCACGATGCCATCGCCCCCCTGCCCGGCACCACGCCCGCCCGCCGGCTGCTCGTCGCCAAGGCCATCGAATACTTGAACAATCTCGCCAAAGAGGCCGGAAACGATGCCACGCTCAAGCGCGAACTCGCCTCCGCCTGGCTCCGCGTCGGCCACCTCCAGGGCAACCCCAACTTCGCTAACCTCGGCGACGCTGTCAGTGCCCGCCAAAGCTACCAAACCGCCCTGCAGATTCTCCGTGCCCTACCGGACCAGCCCCCGCTCGACCTCGGCGCCGCCCTCGAAGGAATCGCCGACCTCGAAGCTAACGCCGGCGACTCCCCCAGTGCCCAACAGCACTACGAAGAAGCCCGGCAAATCTTCGAACGGGCCTCGGCGCCCGCCCCCATCCTTGTCGCCAACTATCAGAATCTCGCCTCCGTCTTCGCCGCGACCGGCCAAACCACCACAGCCCTCGAACTCGCCCGCAAATCGCACGACCTCGCCCAGTCCGCCGGCGACGCCCGGCTCATCGCCATCTCCAAGGCCCGCCTTGGCGCCATAGAAAATCAGGCAGGCCTCTTCCCGGAGGCGAAGAAAAACCTCGAAGCCGCTCTCCTACTCACCGAAAAGCTCAACGAAGCCCAACCCAACGCCCTCCATCAACGCGACCTCTCCTTCGTCCTCGAGGATCTCGCCAAAAACGGCCGACGGAACAACGACCCGCAAGCGCCCATCTACCACCAACGCTCCCTCGCCCTCCGCCGCGCCCTCGCCCTCGCCGATCCCCAGAATTCTCAGGCCCAACGCGACCTCGCCTATGCCTATCTCCGCCACGGAGACCCCGATGCACTCCGCCTCGCCCAGGAGATCTTCAACAACCAACTTTCCCGCGACGCCCAAAACCCGATGGCCCGGCGCGACGCCGCCCTCGGCCATCAAAAGCTTGGCGATGCCCTTCTCTCCAGTAACCAGGTTCTCCAGGCCGTCGAACAATATCGACGCTTCCTCCACCTCGCCCAACAGTGGCAAGCCACCGATGCCAGCAGCCTGTACGCCATCCAGATGCTCGCCGCCGCCCACCTCAAACTAGCGGAAGGCCTGCCTAAACTCGCCGATCCCCAGGGCGCGCTCCAAAACGCCCGCCGCGCGGTCAGCCTCCTCGACGACCTCGTTCAAAAGGACTCTGCTTCCACCCTCTTCCGGCGCGACCGCGCCCTAGCCCACTTCATCCTCGGCCGTACCCTGCTCGAGACAAAGTCCCCGTCCGCCCAAACCCACCTAAATCAGGCCAAAACCCAATTCGACACCCTCCTCGCCGAAAAGAAGCTTCCCGTCGAAGATCGCGCCATTGTCGACTCCCTCAATCAAACTCTTGATCTAGCCCGCTCGACGCCGTTCTAAACGCCGCCCGCGCGCTGCGCCCGGCCCGCTACGCCCATCGCCCTGCCCATCGGCTTCCGCTGCGGCAATCCCATCACCGCCCGAATCGCGGAATTCAACCGCACGCACAAATCGACGTCCACCCGAAGCTCCGTGACCGTACAGGCCTCCTCCCCAAACCAAACCGCCGATCCTACTTGCGTCAAAACCCCGTGCTGCAAACCCAGCTCCACCAGTTCCATTTCCGCCGACCAGCCTTCGCCCTCCACAAACGACAACTCCGCCTGGCCCGGCGCCGCCAACTGGTTCTTCACCACCTTCATCGCCACCCGCCGAACCTCTCGCCGCTGGCCCACTTCCCGCATATCGGCCCGCACCGCCGCGTGCAGCTTCAGCCCCCATCCACCCGTCGACGTCTCCGTGTACCCAAAACCCTGGTACGCCCGCAGTTGATTCAAGAGCAACAAACAAGCCGGCGACTGCCCCATCACCCGGGCGATCCGCCGCAGTCCATTCGCGATCATCTCGCTATGCGCAAACGATGGCCCCTCCATCATCGACGCCGACAACTCCTCCGCCGGAGCCAAGGCCGCCACGGAATCCACCACCACCAAATCCACGCCCTGGCTCGCCACCAACCGCTCCACCATCCGTAACGCCTGTTCGCCGTCGCCGGCGCGCAGTAACACCAACCGGTCCACATCCACGCCCAACCGCACGGCATACCCGGCGTCGAATGTGCACTCCACGTCCACCAAAGCCGCCGTCTGTCCCTCGCCCTGCGCCGCCGCAATCACTTGCAGCGCCAACGTCGATTTGCCCACGCCGGGAGGTCCGAACAATTCCACCATCCGCCCACGCGGCAATCCGCCAATGCCCAATGCGGCATCCACCGCAATCGACCCACTCGGGATCACCCCGGCGACCGCACGACCGCGCACGCCGAATGCGGCTGCCTGCCGCAGTTCCGTTTGTAGACGGTTATCCCACAGACCAATTTGGCCCGCCGGTTCCCGCGCCGAATTGTGTTTCATACCAGAGCCCTTCTTAGTGTCCGCTAAACACCGAAATTCCGGACCCCAGAAAAGCCCCACCCCGTCCTCAGACTTACCTGCCGCAAGTCCCCCTATCTGGGGCCGGTCGTACCCGCCTGAACAGGCCGGAACTGTCCCATCAACAGGTGCAAGCACAGCAAGCCCGTCAAATGAAACACACCAAACGTCAGGAATATCGGCTTGTATCCCACGATCGGTATCAAAATGCCCGGCAGCCAGGTCGCAAACATCACTCCCCCCAGGCTCCCCGCAAACCCCCCAATCCCAGTCACGCTCGCCACCGCTGGCCGCGGAAATACATCGCTGACAACCGTATAGAGGTTCGCCGAAAACCCTTGGTGCGCCGCCGTCGCCAAGCTCATCAACGCAATCGCCAAAATCGGGCTATCCGCCAGAACGCTACACACCGCCACCGGCATACACGCCGCGCAGATCAACATCGCCGACTTCCGCGCCTTCCCCACCGCCATTCCCCGCCGCATGAAGTACCCGGACAGCCACCCTCCTCCTACACTTCCAATGTCGGCCATTAAGTAAATCACCGGCAGCACCCAGCCGACCTTCTTCATATCGAACCCCCGTACGTCATACAGATAAATCGGGAGCCAGTAGCTGTAAAATCGCCACACTGGATCACTTAAGAACTTCCCGAGGGCAAATCCCCACGTCTCCTTCTGCCGCAACGCCTCCATCCAGCCGATCACCGGCTCATCATTGGCATTCGTCACGTCGGAAACGATGTACGCCCGCTCCGCCTCGTTCACCCTGGCATGTTCCGTCGGCAACCGGTAGCTAAACCACCACAAAATCACCCAGGCAAATCCTAACGAACCC
>JBBQRA010000082.1:0-22393 GCA_038215275.1 Bryobacterales bacterium
GGAAAGGCTGCAAAAGGCATGAAGCGCCGGGCGCTCGTTTTCTCCCTCGCCGGCCTCAGCTGCGGCGGCCCGGCCAAGCCCCGTTTGAACGTGTTCAACTGGTCGGCCTACGTTGCCCCGGAGACCGTCCCCAATTTCGAAAAGGAGTTCGGCGTCCGCGTTCGCTACTCCATATATGAATCGAATGAAGAGATGTTAGCCCGAGTCTTCAGCGGGAACTCTGGCTGGGACGTCGTTTTTCCTACTCACTATATCGTCCCTCCCATGCGAGAGCAGGGCCTACTCGCCCCGCTCGTCCATGGCAAGCTGCCGAACCTGAAGAACCTCGACCCCGCCTTCGTCCGCCCCTCTCTCTCCGGCTACGCCGTGCCCTACCTGTGGAACGCCACCGGCATTCTCTTCCACAAAAGGATGCAGCCCCAGCCCACCAGTTGGGCCGATCTGTGGAATCCGCGAGCGGCCGGCAAAATCACGATGCTTGACGACCCCGCCGAAGTCCTCGCCGCCGCCCTCCGCAAGCTCGGACTCAGCGTGAACTCGCACGACCCAGAAGAACTTCGCTCGGCCCAGCGTGAGGCCATCCGGCAGAAGCCCCTTCTCCGCGCTTACCTCAACTCCGAAGTCCGCGATCAAGTCGTCGCCGGCGACGTGCTCGCCGCCCAACTCTGGTCCACCACCGCCCAGCAAGCCATCGACGCGGCGCCGGATCTCGGCTTCGTGTATCCCAGCGAAGGCTTTCCAGTAAACCTCGATCGCGCCGTCATTCTCCGCGAAAGTCCCCGCCAGGAACTGGCTCATGAGTGGATCAACTATTTGCTGCGCCCAGAAGTCAGCGCCCGCATCGCTGACTCCATGCGGACGGCCACCGCCAACGCCGCGGCCAAGCCCCTCCTCGCGGCGGAAACCCGCGAAAATCCCACGCTGTACCCGCTCCCCGAAGTGATGGCCCGGGCCGAATGGTTCGAAACCATGACGCCCGCGGTCCAGCGCCTTCGGGACCGTTTGTGGACCGAAATTAAGTCTGGTTGAAAAGCAGCGGTAGAATTGGAGGACCGAATGATTCCCCTCTTCTCACCATTCGTATCCGCCCTGCCAAGGCTAACTTGGGTCGCCGCGCTGGATATCGTGCTGGTGTCGATAATCATTTACCAGTTCATCCAGATTGTACGGGGCCGTCGCGCTGCGGCCATGCTGGGCGGGCTACTTGTTCTGGTGATCGTCTATCTCATGGCGCTCGCTATGAAGATGGAACTACTGCGAACGCTGCTCGCCACTCTTGCGCCTTACACGGCCTTCGCCATGATCGTCATGTTCCAAAGCGAAATCCGCCGGCTCCTCGCCCGGCTGGGCAAGCAGCGGTTGATCGGGTTCGGCTCGCGTCTGCAGCGGCGCGAAACCGTCGACGAGATCCTCCTGGCGGTGCAACAGTTGGCCCAACAGCGCATCGGCGCGCTCATCGTCGTCGAACGCGAGATTGGCCTCCGGACGTTTGTCGAAAGCGGTGTGCCACTCGACGCGGCCATTTCGCGCGACTTACTCCTGGCGCTTTTTCATCCGGGGGCGGCCATGCACGATGGTGCGGTAATTATCCAAGGCGACCGCATCGCCGCCGCGGCCTGTTTCCTGCCGCTCACTATGAACCCCGAACTCCTGCGCTACCTCGGGACCCGCCATCGCGCCGGCATCGGGGTAACGGAGGAGACTGACTGCCTGTCCCTCATCGTCAGTGAAGAGACCGGCCGGATTTCCATCGCCCAATATGGCGAGATCGAATACGACGTGACTCTCGAACGCGTGGAAGAGGCGCTAACTAAGCGCGAGCGCCCAGCCGTGAAACGCGCCTTCGGCGTGGCGGAGGAGCGGCAAGCGTGAAGGCTCTCTTTACCGAGAACATCGGCATGAAGGCGCTGAGCCTCGCTCTGGCCAGCATGCTTTGGGTCGCCGTTGTCGGCGAGCAGGAGTTGAGCTCGTCCGTATCAGTGCCCGTCGAATACAAGAATTTTCCAAAGGCTCTCGAGGTCAGCTCGGAGATGGTCAGCCGCGTCAACTTACTGGTTCAGGCGCCACCCGAAAAACTGCAGGCTGGCAACTTGGGAGAGGCGGCGCTCATCGTTGACTTGAGCGAGGTGAACCGGCCGGGTGAGCGGACCTTCAATCTGGATCGTCAAAGCCTGCGGCTGCCGCCGGGCGTGACGCTCGAACGCGTCATCCCTTCGCAGCTTAGGCTTCGTTTTGAGCAGCGCACGGCGCGCGACGTCCCGGTGATCATCCGATACGCGAACACCCCGATGCCCGGCTACCGGATTTTGAAACAAGAGGTACAGCCGGAATCGTTGCGCGTGGTCGGCCCGCAAAGCCGCGTCGAAGGGCTCCAGAGTGCGGAGACCGATCCAATCGACTTGAGCGGAATCCTCAGCGAAACTGAATTCCGCGTGAACACATTCGTAGCTGATGGGCAGGTGCGGATTGAAGGTCCCACCCTGGTTCGGGTTCGAATCGTCATGGAGCGGATCGCGCAACCGTCGTTGGAACAATAAATGGGCAAACAACTATTCGGAACCGATGGCATTCGGGGCGTGGCCGGGGTGTATCCCCTGGACGCTCCCACAGTGTATGCGTTTGGCAAAGCGCTGGGCGAATGGGCCCGCGAACACAGTCCGGAGCCGCGCGTGGCGATCGGCATGGACACTCGAGAGTCTGGCGAACAGCTCTCCAAGTGGGTCATGGCCGGCCTCAAATCCGTCGGGGTAACGCCGGATCACCACGGAGTCGTCACCACGCCCTGCGTGGCCTGGATGACCAAGCACGGTCCGTTTGTCGCCGGCGTGATGATCTCCGCCTCGCACAATCCCTATCAGGACAATGGCCTCAAAGTTTTCGCCCACACCGGCTACAAGCTGCCGGACGAAGTGGAAAAGGAGCTCGAAGGCCGCATTCTGGAACTCGCTGGCCCGGAGCCGGAGCCGGTCGCCTGGCGCTGGTTCGGCATGCGCGACCGCCCGTATCGAGAGCATCTCGATTCAGTGTTCTCCCACTCCCTCGCCGGCAGGAGGATTGTCGTCGACTGCGCTAACGGCGCCGCCTTCTCCTCCGCCCCGCTGCTGCTCCGCGATCTCGGCGCGGAAGTGATTGTCCTCGCCGGAGCGCCCGACGGAAAGAACATCAACGCCGGGTGCGGCGCGCTCCATCCAGAGAACCTGCAGCAAGCCGTCGTCGAACACAACGCCTGGTGCGGCGTGGCGTTCGATGGCGACGCCGATCGCGCCATGTTCGTCTCCGCCAGCGGCAAGCTCGTTGACGGCGATCATGTCCTGTTCATCGTGGGCCGGGATTTGCACCGGCGTGGCCACTTGCCAAAGAGCGAAGTCGTCGCGACCGTGATGTCGAATCTGGGTCTGGAAGTCGCTCTTCGCCGGCATAGTATTGCCCTCGTGCGCACGGCCGTAGGCGACAAGTACGTGCTCGAAGAGATGATCCGTCGTCAGGCGCTCATCGGCGGCGAGCAGAGCGGGCATGTGATCTTCCACGAACACGCGACGACCGGCGACGGCCTGCTGACCCTCCTCCTGTTGCTCGATGTGATGCTGCGCGAAGGAGCGAGCCTCGACGAACTCAGCGCTGAGTTCGAAGTGTTCCCGCAACGGCTAGTGAATGTTCGCTTCGGCGTGAAGCGACCGCTCGAAGACCAGGACGCCGTGCAGGCGGCGATCGGCGCCTGCCAAAGTGAATTCGGGGAAGCTGGCCGCGTGGTCGTGAGGTTTTCGGGCACCGAACCCCTGGCGCGCGTCATGGTGGAAGGGCCTTCGGAAGAAAGAGTGGACCATCACGCCCACGCTATCGCCGCGCAGATCGCAGCTGCCTTAGTATGATGACAGACATGAAATTTGTTCTTTTGTTGGCTTTGGCGGCATGCGCATTCGCGCAGGATCAGAAGGCGAAGTTGCCCGGTGAGGACTGGGTCCCCCTGTTCAACGGGAAGGACCTCTCGGGCTGGACGGAAGTCGGTAAAGAGAAGTGGACTGTCGATAAAGGCGAGATCCACGGCGAAGCCATTACTAAGGCATACGGCTATTTGCGTACCAAGGAGAACTACAAGGACTTTCACCTGTCCATGAAGTTTAAATGCGAAGGCACTGGCAACAGCGGCGTGTTCTTCCATTCCGAGTTCAAGCCGGGCACCCCGGACATTACTCAGGGCCTGCAGTTCGAAATCGACTGCACCATCGGCCAACACACCGGCGGCCTCTACGGCGACGGTCGGCAGTGGATCGTGTGGCCGTCCCCGGAAAACGAAACCGTCGTCCGCAAGGGCGAATGGAATGAGTACCTGCTGAAGGTGGAAGGCAACCGTTATTTCTCGCGTCTGAATGGCGTCGTCCTTGTCGACTTCACTGATCCGCGGCCGCGTTCCTTCGATGGCGGCATCTCGTTGCAGCTCCATTCGGGCGGCTCCGGCGACATGCGCTTCAAAGACATCCTGATCCGCGACCTGACCAAGCGGTAGCCCGGTTGCTGCGGCTCTTCTACTGCGATCACTACGACATGGGCCTGCCTCCGGACCACCGGTTTCCGGCCCGTAAGTACCGGTTGCTGCGGGACGCATTGTCAGGAGATAGCCGCTTTGAAATCCTCCCGGCGCCCTTGGCGTTGCCGGAAGAGATCTGCGAGGCCCACGACGCTGAATATGTGCGGCAGTTTCTCCACGGGGAACTGCCGCCGGCAGCCGTGCGGCGCATTGGCTTTCCGTGGTCGCCAGCGCTGGTGTTGCGAACGTTGGCCAGTGTGGGAGGGGCCCTCGCCGCCACCGACGCGGCGCACGAGAACAGCTTCGGCGGCGCGCTGATGGGAGGCACCCATCATGCCTTCTGGGGCGAGGGATCAGGCTTCTGCGTCTTCAACGACATTGCGGTCTCCATCGCCGGGCTCCGCCTCCGCGGCTGGGGATGGCGGGTGGCGGTGGTGGATCTCGATGTCCATCAAGGAGACGGAACGGCGGCGCTATTCGCCGAGGATCCGGACGTGTTGACGCTCTCCTTCCACGGCCGGAACAACTTCCCGTTCCGCAAACAAACCAGCAAGATTGATGTCGCCTTCTCCGACGGCGCCGGCGACGACGAGTACCTCGCCGCGCTCGAGGAGCATTTACCGCGAGTCTGGGATTTCCGTCCCGACTTTGTCTTCTATCAGTCCGGCGTTGACGGATTACACGAAGACACGCTCGGCAAGCTGTCGCTGACCCCGGCCGGGCTCGAAGAGCGGGATCGGCGCGTGATGACCGCCGCACGACGTCACGGCAAACCGTTTGTGCTGCTGCTCGGCGGTGGCTACGCCAGCCCGATCGAGGCCACCGTACGGGCGAACGTCAACACCTACCGCATGGCCGCGACCGTGTGGGCGGGCTGACGCGTGGTAGCATAAAATTCAATTACTTCGGGACACACGCGCTGTTCCGATCAAAGCTGGAAAAGGTGCCGTCTATGCTTTTGCGCGTTGGATTTGAGCTAGTCTATCAGTTTCCGCAGCCCACCCCAGCTATTCTGGCGGTCGACCTGCACTATTCCCGGGCCTCCGACATCGTACGCCAGGACTCTCTGCGGACGGATCCAGCAGTGCCCATTTCCGGCTACCGCGATGGCTTTGGCAATTGGTGCAGTCGCATCCTGGCGCCGGCCGGACGGGTTACGATCACCAACGGCGCAGTCATTCGCGTGCCGGACGTCCCGGAGTCCGTCTTCCCGGATGCTTGGCAGCACACGGTGGAAACCCTGCCCGAAGAGACGCTCGTGTTCCTCCTCGGCAGCCGCTACTGCGAGACGGATCTGATGTCGTCCATGGCTTGGAATTTGTTCGGTGGGACGCTGCCCGGCTGGGGACGCGTGCAGGCCATCTGCGACTACGTCCATAACCATATTACTTTCAATTATCAGAATGCCCGGGCTACCCGGACCGCCTCTGAAGCTTATAGCGAACGCACAGGCGTCTGTCGCGACTTCGCTCATCTGGCTCTCACGTTCTGCCGCTGCCTCAACATTCCGGCACGGTATTGCACCGGCTACCTCAGTGACCTGGGAACGCCCCCCCCTTGGTGTGTGGGCGACTTCGCCGCGTGGATTGAAGTCTATCTTGCCGGCCAGTGGTATACCTTCGACCCACGGAATAACACGCCGCGAATGGGCCGCGTCCTGATGGCCCGCGGACGTGACGCTTCCGACGTCGCCATTGCCACGACCTTCGGCCCCAACTTTCTCGAGAGTTTTCGCGTCTGGGCGGACGAAGCCTAGAATGTCCCTGCTGAGTGTCCGTCATGTCACCGTGTACCGGTATGCGGACCCCGTTCGGCTGGGCGAACACCGCATGATGTTTCGGCCCCGCGAGAGCCACGATCTGCGGCTGTTACGCACGAGCTTGGTCATCACCCCCCAGCCGGCCTCCGTCCGCTGGCTTCACGATGTTTTCGACAACTCCGTGGCCGTAACGACGTTTGAAGGCAAGACATTGGAACTGCGCTTTGAGAGCCGCGTCACTCTGGAGCACTACGAAAACACGCTGCCCGAGTATCCGGTGGAGGAGTTCGCGCGGAAGTACCCGTTCGTCTACACGCCGGAAGACTATCCGAACTTGGCCCGGGGCTTGGTCCGGCACGACCCGAGCGGCAACGTCGGCCGCTGGGCGCTGCAGTTTCTGGAGCCGGCCGAGGCGTCGGGAACCATGGGCATGCTGCGTGCAATGACGTTAGGTATCCGGGATCAGTTCATCTATACACGACGGCAGGAAAAGGGCGTGCAGAGTCCGGATGATACGTTGCAGACGCGGCGGGGCAGTTGCCGGGATTTCGCTGTGCTGATGATGGAGGCCGTCCGTTCGCTGGGCCTTGCGGCGCGCTTCGTTAGCGGCTACATTTTCACGCCCGGTGCGGAAAAGGGCGGTGGCGCAACGCACGCCTGGGTGCAGGTCTATCTGCCGGGCGCCGGTTGGATCGACTTCGACCCGACAAACAGCATCGTCGGTAACCGCAACCTGATTCGTGTAGCAATGGCTTGGTCCCCGGAGCATGTGCTGCCACTGTGGGGGACCTACTTCGGGGCCCCTGGCGCGTTTCTGGGAATGGAAGTCACCGTATCGGTCACCGAGGAAGCGCAGTAGACTGACGGGATGATTCCCGGCGGAACCTTCTGCTGGCCGCGGCGGCTGCGCCCCGGCCGAACATCCTGCTGATCCTGGCCGACGACATGGGGTGGGGTGATCTCGGGTGTTACGGCGCGGGCGATATCAGGACGCCGCATATCGACTCCCTGGCGAAGCAGGGAGTGCGCTACACGCAGTTCTATGCCAATGCGCCGGAGTGCAGGCCCAGCCGGACGGCCCTCTTGACGGGGCGCTATCCGCATCGCGTGGGCGGACTGGAATGCGCCATCGGCGTCGGCAACGTCGGCCGCTATGACGAAGCAATCTGGCTGCAGGAACGCGGCGAACTGGGCCTGCCTCCGACGGAGGCGACCCTGGGCCAGATGCTTCAAGGAGCCGGCTACCAGACGGCCTGCATCGGCAAGTGGCATCTCGGTTATGCCCCAAAGTTCTCGGCGCTGCGCCACGGATTTGAGCACTACTTTGGCGTGATCGGCGGCAACGCGGACTACTTTACCCACCTCGAGGAGGGCGGCGCGCCCGCGATTTACGAAGGCGAGAACCAGGTGGACCGTCCGGGTTATGTGACGGATCTGATTGGCGACGAAGCGCTGCGGTGGCTGGGCCAGCGGACCGCGGCCAAGCCATTCTTCCATTATGTTCCGTTCACAGCCCCGCATACGCCGATCCAAGGGCCGGGCAGGGAAGCGGGACGGCCGGGCTATGCCGCGATGGTGGAGCGGATGGATCACTACGTCGGCAGGTTGGAAGCCGCTGTGCCGCCGGAGACCATCGTGGTCTTCGCAAGCGACAACGGAGCTATGGGCGTTGGCAGCAACGGCCCACTGCGGGGCACGAAGTCAACCACGTTCGAAGGGGGTATCCGCGTACCCTGCATCCTGCGGTATGCAGGCCGCGTGAAGCCCGGCACGGAGTCTCCCCGCGTTGCCCTGCACATGGACCTCACGGCTACGCTTCTGACCGCGACCGGCGTGAAACCGGCGCGCCGGTTGGACGGCGAAGACCTGTTGGGGCCGCCGAAGGAGCGCACCCTTTTCTGGCGCTACAAGCGGATGGAGCACCGGCGCAAGGCGGTGCGGCGCGGCAATTGGAAACTCGTTGTCGACAATGGCCGCGAGTATCTCTTCCACCTTGGGGAAGACGTTGAAGAGAAGCATGACCGGCTGAAGCAGGCCCCGGGTGAAGCCGCGGCGCTGCGGCGCCTTCTCGGCTCGTGGGAGGAAGACGTAAAGGCCCCGCGGATGGCCGGGTTCTCGCCACGATAAGCCAATCTTTGACAGCGATTCCGCGTAATTGCTACCGTCTTCGGGTGAATTCGTTCGATGAGCCTCTGCGCATCTGGGGCCGCGGCGCTACACTCCAGGACGTCTTCATCGGCGAAGTGTGGCTCGCCTCGGGGCGATCGAACATGGGTGGCGCATGCGCCATTCGGCCGAGCCGGAGAACTCGATCGCCGGCGCGAACCATCCGCTGATCCGGCTCTTCCAGGTGCCGCACGCCTCGCCAGTGCTGTACGTGAAGAAAAGCGGGCATCCAGTGTTCGTGCTGCACGGGAAGGAGGATCAGGCTGTGGACGCCGAACAAGCGCGGAGGCTGATCGCCGAGATCGCCGCGAAAGATGTAGCTGCACGAGGTTCACGGGTTCGAAGGCCGCGGCCAGGCGTTCGCGGGCAAGGGCGTAGCGGGGATTGTGCGACGTTCCATCGAACTTCTGAAACGGCATCTGCGTTGACGGGGGCCTTCGCGCTTCGCTACTCTGGGAGGACTCTGTAGAGGCGCAGAGGCCACGACCACTTGCTGTTTTTCCCGCCAGCGGGAGCAAGCCAGTCAGGGTACTTTGCCGAAACACGGTGCGCTGTTGGAATGCGGCCGGGTTGGGGGGCGCGGGCGAAAGCCGGTCCACTGTCACTTGAATAGCCGGTGCAATGCCGGATGTCCTTTCGAGTGGAGTGCTAGAGAGGAAGGCCTGCCTTCTTCCTGTTCTCCCTCCCCACAAAACAAACTTATGGATGTCTTTGAACTTACTCGCGCGCTTATCGATATCGAGTCGATCACCGGCAACGAAGCTCCGCATGTCGCGTATTTAGCGGAGTATTTGCGTCCCCTCGCCGCGCAGTACGGCGGAACGGTGGAGTTGATTGAAGTCGAGCCGAACCGGTCGAACATCCTCGTTACGTTCGGCGAACCGCTGGTGACGCTGTCGACGCACACGGACACGGTGCCGCCGTTTTTCGCTTCGAGCGAGGACGACGAGTTCATCTGGGGCCGCGGCGCTTGCGATGTAAAGGGAATCATCGCGTCGATGATCAAAGC
The DNA here is from genome assembly GCA_038215275.1 of Bryobacterales bacterium. GTDB lineage: Bacteria > Acidobacteriota > Terriglobia > Bryobacterales > Bryobacteraceae. The sequence continues at coordinate 9,460 of JBBQRA010000082.1, forward strand.
CTCCGAAGGGATGTTGGCCAACGGGACGCGAAACTTTGCCCTGCTGTTTGTCGTGGGCGAAGAGCGAAACTCGGCGGGCGCGTACTTCATGGCGAAGCAGCCGCGGGGTTCGAAGTTTTTGATTAACGGTGAACCCACCGAGTGCCAATTGGCGCTGGGATCGAAGGGTGCGCTGCGCTATGAGTTGCACGCGAGCGGGCGGATGGCGCATTCGGCGTATCCGGAACTGGGCGATTCCGCGATTTTAAAGCTGCTCGATGCCTTGGAGCGGGTGCGGAAGATTGAACTGCCGACTCATCCGATTCTCGGGCCGTGCACGTTAAACATTGCGACGCTGGCCGGCGGGCGCGCGCCAAACGTGATTCCGGACGCGGCGAAGGCGGACTTGTTCTTCCGTCTCGTCGATGATCCGGCGCCGATTCGCGAAGCCGTCGCGTCGGCGTGCGAAGGACTCGTCGAAGCGCGTGAAATTCTCTGCATCCCGGCCCTTCATTTGAAACCGGTGCCGGGCGTGCCGACGACCGTAGTGGCTTACACGACTGATATTCCGGCCTTCGGCGGGGAGTGGGGAGAACCGCTCTTGTTTGGTCCCGGCACGATTCACGTGGCGCATACGAGCGAAGAGCGCGTGCCGAAGAAAGAGTTGCTAGCGGCGGTGGAGCATTACCAGACGCTGGTGACGCAGTTACTCAAAGGATTGGAATAGATGATAGTCATGAAGTTCGGCGGCTCGTCGGTCGAGTCCGCCGTGGCGATTGCGAGAGTTGCCGAGATCGTCCGGGCGCGTTTGGCTCAGAAGCCGGTGGTGGTTGTTTCCGCGATGGGGAAGACGACGAACGCCTTGCTGGCGGCGGCGGAGTTGGCGGCCGACGGGCAGCGCGACGCGGCGCAGTCGGCGCTCGATGCGCTCGAGGAGTTCACGCTTGGCGAGGCGGACACTTCTCTGCGCGGATTCATTGGGCTGCACTTCCAGGAGCTCGATGCTTTTCTTGATGAACTGACCCAGATTGGCGATTTCCCAGACCAATATGTCGACCTGATTTCGAGCTACGGCGAGCGGCTGTCGTCGAAGATCGTGGCGGTGGGGTTCGAGAAGCTCGGGCTGCCGAGTGTGCATGTGGACGCGCGGGAGGTGCTGATCACCGACCGGCGGCACACGCAGGCCGCGCCACTTTATCCGCGGACGTACGCGAAGTGCGCGAGCATTCTGGCGCCGTTGGCGGAGATGGGAAAAGTCGTCGTGTTGGGCGGTTTCATCGGCTCGACGCAGGACGGGTTCACGACGACGCTCGGTCGCGGTGGAAGCGACTTCTCGGCTTCGATCTTCGGAGCGGGAATTGGCGCGAGCGAGATCCAGATCTGGACCGATGTCGACGGCATGTTGACGTGCGATCCGCGGATTCTGCCGGGCGGGCATCGCGTGAAGCTGATCAGCTTTGCCGAGGCGGCGGAGTTGGCCTATTTTGGTGCGAAGGTGCTGCATCCGGCGACGGTGGTGCCGGCGGTGGAGAAGAACATCCCGGTACTGATTTTGAACTCGCGGAATCCGTCTTCGCCAGGCACGCGGATTGTGGCGGAAGGGGTGCCGTCGGCGAACGTGGTGAAGTCGATCGCCTGCAAGCGAGGCATTACGCTGGTCAGCATTCAGAGCTTGCGGATGCTGATGGCGCACGGGTTTCTGCACCGGATCTTTGAGACGTTCGACCGGTACCAGACGCCGGTGGATATGGTTTCGACCTCGGAGGTCTCGGTGTCACTGACCATTGACATGACGGAGAACCTGGAGGCGATTGTCGCCGAGCTATCGAAGATTGCGGAGGTGACCGTGGAGCGGGACCTTTCAATCATCTGCCTAGTGGGCGAAGGGATCAAGAAAACGCCGGGCGTGGCTGCGGCGGCGTTTGGCGCGGTGCGGACGACGAACCTGCACATGATCAGCCAGGGGGCTTCGCTTTTGAATTTGAGTATGGTGGTGGAGGACCGGGAGTTGCCGGCGGCGGTGGCTGCGCTGCACGCCGAGTTCTTCGCGACGCTGGACGAGAGGGTGTTTGGATGAAGCTGGCACTGCTTGGCTACGGCAAGATGGGCAAGATGCTGGAGGCGCTGGCGCCGGAGTACGGCCTGAGCGCCGGGCTGATTCTGGACGAGCACAACAATGCAAATTTCGAGGGGCTGACGGCGGAGAATTTCGCCGGGATCGATGTAGCCATTGAGTTTTCGATTCCGACGGCGACGGTGCGGAACGTGGAGGCGCTGACGGCGCTGCGGGTGCCGGTGGTGATCGGGACGACGGGATGGCTCGACGAGATGGACCGCGTACGGGCGGCGAGCGAGACACACGGGAGCCCGGTGGTGTGGTCGCCGAACTACTCGGTGGGTGTGAACGTATTTTTCAAGCTGATTTATGAGGCGGCCAGGCTATTGAAAGATCAGCCGGAGTACGGGGCCTATGGGTGGGAGATCCACCACGACGAGAAGAAAGACGCGCCTTCGGGGACGCTGCTGAAGCTGGTGGATGAGATGAAGACGGCCGGCTACGGGCGGACGATTGACGTGAGTTCGAACCGGGCGGGGCGCGTGCCGGGGACGCACGAGATCGGCTTCGACTCGGCGGCGGACACGATCACGCTGCGGCACACGGCCCGGAGCCGGGAAGGGTTCGCCCGCGGCGCGCTGCAAGCCGCCAAGTGGGTGGTGGGCAAGCAGGGCTTCTACGAGTTCTCAGAGATATTGTTTGGAGCGAGGTAAGGAACCATGTTTACGGGTTGCGGGACCGCGTTAGTAACTCCTTTCCGGCAGGATCAATCGCTGGACGAGCCGACGCTGCGGGCGTTGGTGCAGCGGCAGATCAGCGAGGGCATCGACTTCCTGGTGCCGTGCGGGACGACAGGCGAATCGCCTACTTTGACGCACGCCGAACATCTGCGGGTGGTGGAGATCACGCTTGAAGAGGCCAAGGGCAAGGTGCCCGTGGTGGCCGGAGCTGGTGGCTACAACACGGCTGAGGTGGTCTCGCTGGCCAAGGAGCTTTCGGCGATGGGCGTGGACGGGCTACTGTCCGTGACGCCGTACTACAACAAGCCGACGCAGGAGGGCCTGTATCAGCACTACGTCGCGATCGCGGCGGCGGTGAAGAAGCCGATCATCGTCTACAGCGTGGCGGGGCGGACGGGCGTGAACGTGGAGCCGGCGACGCTGAAGCGGCTGGCGGCGATCGACAATATCGTGGCGGTGAAAGAGGCGTCGGGGAACATCAGCCAGATGGCGCGGGTGATTCACGAGGTGCCGGAGAGCTTCCATGTGCTGAGCGGGGACGATTCGATTACGATCCCACTGACGGCGCTGGGCGGGAAGGGAATCATCTCAGTGGTGTCGAACCAGATTCCGCGGGAGATGACGCTGCTGGCTCTGAAGGCGCGGCTGGGCGAATACGACGTGGCGCGGATCTTGCAGCGGCGGTGGCTGCCGCTGATGGAAGCGAACTTTGTGGAGTCGAACCCGATTCCGGTGAAGTACCTGATGGCGAAGATGGGGCTGCTGGAGCCAGTGTGGCGGTTGCCGATGTGCCCGCCTTCGGCGGCGACGATGGCGAGACTGGATGCGATATGGGAGGAGATCATTGCAGGCAAGGATTGAAGAGGCGTTTGACAACAAGCCGGCGGGCGGATACACGGAAGAGCACTGGAAGCTGTTCGCCGAGTTCAAGGCCGCGCTGAACGCGGGTACGATTCGAAGCGCGTCGCCGGACCCGGCGGAGAAGACGGGTTGGCGGGTGAACGCGTGGGTGAAGAAGGGCATTTTGCTGGGCTTCCGGCTGGGGGCGATTGTGGACATGTCGGTGGACCCGCAGCGGCAGCCGTTCATGGACAAGGCGACGTACCCGGTACGGCAGTTTCCGGCTGATGCGGGGATCCGGATTGTGCCGGGCGGATCGAGTGTTCGCGACGGCTGCTATATCGGCAAGTCTGTGACCTGCATGCCGCCGATGTACATCAACGTGGGCGCTTATGTGGGAGACGGCACGATGGTGGATTCGCATGCGCTGGTGGGTTCGTGCGCGCAGATTGGCGCGCGGGTGCATCTGTCGGCCGCGGTGCAGATTGGCGGGGTGCTGGAGCCGGTGGGCGCGATGCCGGTGATCATCGAGGACGACGTGCTGTGCGGAGGCAACTGCGGCGTGTATGAAGGGACCGTGGTGAAGACGCGGGCGGTGCTGGGGACGGGCACGATCCTGAACCGGTCTACGCCGGTGTATGACTTGGTGAACGGTACGGTGATCAAGGCGACCGACGAGGAGCCGCTGGTGATTCCTGAAGGGGCTGTAGTTGTCGCGGGTTCGCGGGCGGTGACGAGTGGTCCGGGGAAGGATTGGGGGATCTCGATCTATACGCCGGTGATCATCAAGTATCGGGACGCGAAGACGGACGCGAAGATTCAGCTCGAAGACCTGCTGCGGTAGAGACACTTCGAGCGAACCGGGCCGTTTGGGTGAGTTTTCAAAGAGCAGACTTTTCAAAAAACCAATTAGGGTTCGAAGGCGGCGGGGTTCTACGATTCGAAGCCGGGTCAGCAGAGGTCGGTATAGGCCGGAGCGTTTTCCGGACGGTTGGGGACGAATTGCGGTTCGAAGCCAATCTCCGGGAGCGCGGCGCGGCCGGCGGCGGCGGCCTTGGGTTTTTCGACGATGGGTTCGGCCGCGACGGCGGGCTGCGGTTGGCGGTGTTTGATGGCTTCCTGGACGGCTTTGAGCGCTTGGCGATAGGACCGTTCGGCGGCGGTGACGTAGCGTTGCATGGTGGCTAACGTTTTGTGGTGGGTCGGATTGATGAAGCATGCGCCGAGCAGGGCTTCGGGTGACTGGTCGGTTTCGAGGGTGCCGTTGCGACTGAGGATCTTGTCGGTGAGGTCCATGAGGAAGTCGAAGGTTTTGGCTTCGACGCGACGGGCGCGGTTGAACCGCCAGAGGGCTTCGGCCAATTGGTTCGTGAGGAGGCTTTCCTCTGCGGTGATGGGGGTGAAGCTGGCGCGCACTTCGGCTTGGACGGCGTCGAATTGGGCCTGGGTTTCGCCGAGGACGAGGAGACGGTTGGAACAGAGGCCATGGGCGAGCCGGTTCTGGCTGGAGGCCGCTTTGCCGGCCGCGGTACGCGGTCCGGTGGACTTGCGGGCATTGGCGCGGTTGATGGCGTGTTGGTAGGCGGCGGCCCCTTCGGCTCGGAGCTTGGCGAAGCGTTCGTCGGCTTCGCCGAGGATGAGTTTGAGGGATTCTTCGGGGGTCATGGGTTCGTTCCAGTCGATTTCGGTGTTCATGAGAGTTCTCCAGGGGAAGAAATGAAAAAGCCCGCCTGGCCGGTGACGGCTCAGCGGGCTCTTTCTCGATTTAACGATACCTTGCGTGTCAAGGGTTTTTGGGTTCCTGGCGGGGGGTGGTGTTGCAAAGAAAGGAGATGTTTTCTTAAAGTGCTTGTGAACCGGCGGTGGGCCGGGCCTCGATGGCCCGGTACGCCGCTGGCGGGTAACGGGTTGGCTCTTGCGGCAGACCGGCAAATCCCCGTCAAATCCCCGGCTGCCAAGTTCCTGCTGTTTTCTGGTGACGATCTCTCCAGCCATGCTGCTCCCTTAGCTTTTTCTCCAACAGCCACTTGGACTACATTGCAGCAGCTTGCTGCAAAATTAGCGGTCCCCTTCCGGGCTCCAGACGATGTATCGTAGCGTTTCTAAGGAGCTTGCGATAACCGGGCAGGTCCCGCTAGTCGCAGACTTATGCGTCAACGTGGATTTCTAAACGCCACAGCGTTTGGACGTTACCCATCCGCAGAAGGCTCCCGCAGGAGGAGGGGCTAACCACGCGTGTTCGTCGGCAACGCTTGCCGGTTCCGCAGAAACTGTATCAGTAACTGAGTTACGGCTTCTGGCTGTTCTTGCTGCACCCAACTACCATCTGCAGGCCTTCGCGAACTAACCCGGCCAGATAACCAAGCCGATCTCCGTACTCGTTGAATCGCTGCTGATGGAATCGAGCGCCTTCGTAGAAAGCGGCGCAGCCCACCTTCAGTGGACAACTGAAACAGCTTGAAGAGACCCTGGGCGAGAAGCTGTTCGTCAAGGCCGGGCGCTGGCTCGCTCACCGACGTCGGCCGCACCGTCTTCCAGTACGCCGAAAAGATCTTTGGCCTCGGCGCGGAGTTGCAGGACGTCTTGAAAGGGCGTCCTCGCGGACGGCCCCTGCGGCTCGCGAGTAGTCCGAAGTTCGAGCAAGAGACCGCGGGTGGTGACGTACCGGTTATCGGGATCTTTTGCCAGGCAGCGTTCGACGATCCAACGGAAGGGTCCGGGAAAGTCGTGAGGCAGTGGATCGGCGTCGTCGCGGATGATGGCGGCCATTGTCTCGGCGGCGGTGGGCCGTTGAAACGCCCGCTTGCCAGTAGCGAGTTCGAATTGGACTAGGCCGAAAGAGAATTGATCGCTACACGCATTTACGGCCTCGCCTCGTGCCTGCTCCGGACTCATATAGGACACGGTCCCATCACCGTTCCTGACTGCCATTTGTACGGCGATGTCGAGTAGTTTGCGGGTATCGTTGGGAGGCTTGATGGGTGCGCTGTCGACGTACTCCATGACCAGATAGTTGTCGCCGACGTCATAAAAGGTGGCGACGTTGGGATGGTTCAACGCGGCGATGGAGCGGGCTTCCTGCTGGAAACGGGCGGTGAACGCCGCTTGAGAGAACTTGATGGCGACGGTGCGGTAGAGCCGCGTATCGCGGGCTTTCCATACTTCCCCCATGCCGCCCGCGCCAATGGGCGTGAGCAGTTCGTAGGGTCCGATGCGCGCGCCGGGCTTCACCATGGCAAGAGCCTTTCCCAAAAGGTGCGCGGCGGTTCAAATCCATCCGAAATCCAGATGTCGCCTTGGCTGGTAGCGACCGTACCCGCGAGGAACTTGCCATCGGGCGACAAGCTGAGCCGCCGGGCCGCGCCCGCGCGGGAGTTGAATCGAAGTGTCGTGGGAAGATTGACGACGGCCTGCGTCGCACCCGTTCTCCAATCCACTTTAAGAATCTGGTGCACGCCAGTCATAGAATCATTCCCCCGGCCAATCATATACAGCGCAGCGCCATCGCTGGACCATGTGGCTGGGCGCTGCAGGCCGGCAGGCAACGTGATAGACCGTTTGCCGTCGGCGGAAATGAGTTGAGCGGGACGGACCGGGAGATTGGTGATGCACAGGATCCAGTCATCCACCGGCGACCATTCCGGGCGGCATCCGTGCGCGCCCAGATCGACGGGCGGCTCCTGTCCCCCGAAGCGGATCTTGCGAACACGCCCTGGCGCTATGGTGTAGGCGATCCACTTTCCGTCGGGCGACCACGAAGGCGCACTGGGACGGCCTTCTGTCTCACCAATGGGAACGGGAGTTCCACCGGAGACGGGCGCCACCCAGACGCCCCCGCCGTTCAAGTGACGGACGGAAAAAGCCACGCGGGATTCGTCGGGAGACAATACCGGATCGATAAATTCGATCGCGCCGGATTCGCCGGGGAACGACTTGCGCGAAACTACTGTCCGTTCCGCTCCCGAATCCCGATCGTGCAGCACGATCTCCCCTGGCGTACGTAGAGAAACCGGTTCGATTTCCGCGCCCAGGAGGGATACTGAAGCGTCAGCCGGGAACGCACCAGCGGCCGCGGCGGCGATTCGTCCAGGGGCATTTCGAGCATCGAGAATTGCCTGGCGCCTTCGACGTATGCGATACGAGAGCCGTCGCGGCTCACCGAGGGCTGGGTGGCGGTGGGGCTGGGCAAGAGCCAGGAGAGGTGGCCGGTCTCCGTATCGATGGTGCGCAACCCCGGGTCGTCGCCCGCCGACAGAACCCCGTACCGTCCGCCGGGGAGCCACGCCACGTCCAAGAATGAACGCCCAAGAGATTCCACAACTCGGCGAGCTCCGCCGCTTGCGTTGACCACCCATGCCTCCATGCCGTGCGACGTCGGAAACGAAGCCAAGACCCGCTTCGAGTCGGGCGACCACGCCAGGTGGTCGGGAGCGGCACAGCAGATTGGATGAAATCCGGAAACCGGTTTCGGTTCGGATTCGGGCGGCGATGCGATCATTAGCCGACGTTTGCCGGGCGCCGCTGGCGCGTCCGTCTCGAGCGCAGCAAGACTTCGCCCGTCCGGTGAAATCGCGGACGAGTAAGTGCTGTTGAACCGGGGCAATCGGAAGGGTTCACCGCCGTCGCGGCCAACGGAGAAGATGGCGCCGTAAGGCGTATAGTAAATTCGCGAGCCATCGCCCGACCAACTCAGGCTCTGCACTGGAAAACGCGATTTCGCGAGCACGACCGGCGGAGCACCATCCAGATCGCGCACCAAGATTTCGAAAGCCTGTGGAGTCTCTCGCGTGTAAGCGATGCTGCGCCCGTCCGGAGACCAGGCGGGGTACTCCTCCGGCTGTTCGTCGTTGGCGAACGGGATAATGCGGTACCGGCCAATTTCGGGTTTCCATGGAGCGCTAAGCCGCCAACCTGCTACGGAAGCCATCGCCAGTGCGGCCCCGGCAACGAATAGAACGACGTTGCTGTACTTGCGGCGGATCGGCAACGGCCCGGCGACGGACACCGGCTGGGAGGCGCTGGTATTTCGCAGTCGATCTCCCAGCGTCCGGAGTTCGAGGTACAGTCCGCGGGTGGTATCGTAACGCTCTCCGGGGTCTTTGGCCAGACAGCGATCGATGAGCCAGCGGAGCGGGACGGGGACGGTCTCAGGCAGAGGCTCCGGTTCGTCGCGAATGATGGCGGCGAGCGTTTCGGCGGTGCTCGCCCGTTGGAAAGCGCGTTTCCCCGTGGCGAGTTCGTAGAGAATGAGATCGAAGGAGAACTGATCGCTGCGGGTGTCGAGCGTTTGGCCGCGGGCCTGCTCGGGGCTCATGTAGGCTGCGGTTCCGTCGATGGTCCCGGGATCGGTGACGGCGGCGATGGTTTGGGTGGCGTCTTCGGCACCGATGGTCTGCTTGGCGAGGCCGAAGTCGAGGATTTTCACTCGGTCGTCTTTCGTGAGGAGAACGTTACCGGGTTTGAGATCGCGATGGACGATTCCGGCGGCGTGGGCGGCGGCGAGACCGTCCGCCATTTGCACGGCGATGTCGAGCAGCTTGCGGGTGTCGTTGGGAGCTTTGACGGGACCGCCATCGACGAACTCCATGACAAGATAATCGGGGCCCACGTCGTGAAGCGTGGCGATATTGGGGTGGTTCAACGCGGCGATGGCTCGGGCCTCCTGCTGGAAGCGGGCGGTGAACGCGGCTTGGGAGAACTTGATTGCGACAGTGCGGTCGAGCCGCGTATCGCGGGCTTTCCACACTTCGCCCATGCCGCCCGCGCCGATGGGCGAAAGCAGTTCGTAGGGTCCGATGCGCTCACCGATCTTTACCATGGCCACAACCTTTCCCAGAAGGAACGCGGCGGTTGAAAACCGTCGAGAATCCAGATGTCGCCGTCCTGCTCAAGGACGGAGATCGCCAGCGATTTCCCGTCGGGGGCCAACGATAAGCGCGCGCCGGCAAGTGCACTCGCCCCCCGATAGTCGCGGAGCGCGACGATGTGCCGTGATGCGCCCGACGCGATATTGAAGGAATAGAGCGCGGTTCGCCCTTCGCTCCGCCCCAAAACGTACAGCGACTTCCCGTCGCCAGCCCACGCCAGTCCGTCGCGTGAAACTGCCGGATCGGTAATCGGTGTGGGAGCCGGCAGCAGTGGGGAGTAAAGCGCCGGTCTCGATATCGAAATAGTGAAGCCCCTGATCCCCTCCATACCAAGAGTACGACGGCGTGACGCCGAAGCGCCCCCCAGCAAGCAGACTCACCCGTGGACCAGGTGTATTCGAGAGGACCTGAGAACGGCCATCCGGCCAGACCTTGTGGAGCCGGACGCGGCTAGTCTCCGTCGGAGTCTGCGCGAGGAGGAAACTGCCGTCCAGCGACCAACTGAGCGACGGCGGTGTAAGGCAACAATCGAGAGGCGGACCAATGGTTTTGGGTTTTGTGCCGGGAGGAGACGACAGCGCCACTTGCCTCACGCTACGCCCGGAGGCATCCTGTTCCTGCACAAAAACGGCGAGCGTTTTTCCGTCCGGCGACATGGCGGGAATCCCGGGCCTGGTCGAGTGAAACTCGGCATCCAGGCGCACCGGATCTCCCCCGGCCCGCGAAACCCAAGCGATGAATCCAGGCGGCTCCGTCCGGTCCTGATAGTAGATGCGCTCGGTGTCGGCGGACCAGGTGACACTAAGGAACGCCCGTTCCCGGAGGAGCGTGACCGGCGCACCGCCGTCTAGGCTCTTGACCCCAGGCGGCTTCGTGGACCGTTGTTGATTTTGTAAGCCACTGAGCGGCCGTCCGGCGACCAGACGGGGTCCGATTCGTTCTCGTTGGTGATGGCGAGCGGCGTGAAACGGTAGCGCGGCGCGGCAGGCGTCCCGAACGCCGCAGAAAGAACGACCCCGGCAGCCGCAACCGAAAGCGCAACCGCAACCGGAATCCACCATAGCCGGCGCGCTCGCGAAGGCGTAACCGGCAGTGGCGCAGCGGCCGAAGCTTCGCTCAGCCGAGCACGCAAACTCGCCAGTTCCTGATAAAGTCCCCGCGTGGTGTCGTAGCGTTCGGCGGGGTCCTTCGCCAGTAGCCGTTCGACCGTCCAGCGAAGAGGGGCTGGAACATTTGAGGGCAGGGGTTCGGCCTCTTCGCGGATGATGGCAGCGAGTGTCTCGGCAGCGCTTGCCCGTTGGAAAGCGCGTTTTCCGGCGGCGAGTTCGTAGAGAATGAGACCGAAGGAGAACTGATCGCTGCGGGTATCGAGCGTTTGGCCGCGGGCCTGTTCGGGGCTCATGTAGGCTGCGGTTCCAATGACGGTTCCGGCATCGGTGACGGCGCCGAAGGTTTGGGTGGCGTCGTCGGCGCCAATGGTTTGCTTGGCGAGGCCGAAGTCGAGGATTTTCACGCGGCCGTTTTTCGTGAGGAAGAACGTTATCGGGTTTGAGATCGCGATGGACGATTCCGGCGGCGTGAGCGGCGGCCAGGCCGTCGGCGATTTGAACGGCGATATCGAGCAATTTGCGGGTATCGCCGGGAGGCTTGATGGGCTCACCATCGACAAACTCCATGACCAGATAGTTGTCGCCGACGTCATGGAGAGTTGCGATGTTGGGGTGGTTCAACGTGGCGATGGCGCGCGCTTCCTGCTGGAAGCGGCCCGTGAACGCGGCTTGGGAGAACTTGATGGCGACGGTTCGGTCGAGCCGGGTATCCCGGGCCTTCCACACTTCACCCATGCCGCCCGCGCCGATGGGCGAGAGCAGTGCGTATGGGCCGATTCGTGTGCCGGGCTTACACGATTCCACGGTTTCTCCGAAGTTGTTAGTCTACTATTTATGCTCGCGCTGAATCATCCAATGGGTAGCGTGCTAGCGAATTCGGCAAGATAACGCGGGATGCTCGACCGAAGCGCGAATGCCGCAATTAGCCGGAACTGTGAACATTTGACTATGTTCCTGTATCCGTCCGTCGTAGGGCCCTCTTTGCCCAACCTTCGCAGTTCCGGCCAATTTTCGGCTCTTTTGTCCACCGGAACGGACCTAAGTTAACGCCATCAACACGTCGATTTTAAGTACCGTTGCGGTGAAGACCTACCCCCTCGAATCGGCGGAATGAATCTGGCATTCTGCTGTTTCGATGCGACCTTCCCACAGGCCGGCAAAATGGGGCTTTGGACGAAGGCTGACAGCCTTACGCACTTCGAGGATTTTCAGGTGACTGATAATGTAGCGAAGGGACCAAAACAATGAAGAAAGCACTTTTGACCGCGCTACTCCTGGCTGCTGCTACTTATGGTCAGCAGATGCCGGCCGACTACGACCAAGCGATGAAGACGCTGGGGAAGCAGGGGGACTTCAAGGACAACGTCCTGAAGATCAACATTCCCCGCAATGATTTGAAGGTCACCATTGATGGCATCGCGACGCCCACGCCCTTCGGATTTGGGGGCTGGCTCGCATTGACCAAAGGCACCGGCGGGATGGACGTGATGATGGGAGATCTTGTGCTCCTTGAGGATGAAGTCAATCCGGTGATGTCCGCACTGCTCGAAAATGGCCTGGAAGTCACGGCCATCCACAATCATTTCTTCTTTGAAAACCCGCGTATTTATTACATGCACGTCCATGGACACGGCAAGGCGGTGGATCTAGCCAAAAAGGCGAAGCCGGCGGTTGAGTTGATTGGCAAGGTGCCCCCGACTCATCAGGGTACGGTAACTGGAGGCAGCGCCTCGGTTTCCGCGGGCCAAATCGACATGGCCAAAATTGCTGGGATCGTTGGACACTCCGGGGAACAGAATGGCGCGGTGTACAAGATCACCATCGGCCGTGCTGACCTGAAGGTGACGGAAATGGGCGCTACGATCAACGCGCGAATGGGCTTAAATACCTGGGCGGCATTCTTTGGCAGCGATGCAAAGGCGCAGATCGCCGGGGACGTCGCCATGTTGTCGAATGAACTCACTCCTGTGTTAAAGGCGCTCCGGTCGAATGGGCTGAACGTCGTCGCGATTCACCACCATATGACCGATACGAAGCCAGCAATCTATTTCCTTCACTACTGGGGAACTGGGCCTGCCGAGAAGCTCGCAACCGGATTCAAGGCGGCGCTGAACGAATTAGCTACCGGCAAGAACGCTCACAAGAACGCTCATTAGATACGAAGGAGGCCGCGTGATTCGCCTTCATGGCCCCCGCGCTAGCCCGTAATTGGTTAGCGGGTTTCAAAGGAGCCGTGGGCGTTCAAGACCCCAAGGACAGTGAAGAAACATGAGTCGACAGCCTTGCGAGCGGTCTGAATCACACTCAAAAAAGCGGAGGTGGCGTATGCGCCCCGTTCGTTCT
>JBBQRA010000083.1:0-22320 GCA_038215275.1 Bryobacterales bacterium
ATCGCCGACGGCACAATCGGCACCCGCAAATCACCCACCGCGAACCCGACCCCCTTCTGCTCCAGGTAGTTCCGCACGCCGCTCGCCGCCTCCAACCCGAACGCGCTCCCCCCAGAGAACACAATCCCATGCACCAACCCGGTCACGTGCAGCGGGCTCATCGTGTCGAACTCCTGCGTCCCCGTTGCCGCCCCGCCGATATCGACGCCCGCCACCGCCCCGCCTTCGCATAGGATCACTGTACACCCCGTCAGCGCCTCAAAATCGGACGCGTGGCCTACCTTGATTCCCGGAATCTCTGTCATCTCACCAGAGTGGCACAAGCCGCCTGTGCTAGCATCGGAACGGATGCTGGACTGGCTGAAATCGCCCATCCTAACTTTTCAAGAGTTCGTAACCCTCGCTGGACGCGCTTCGCTGAATGTCTTCCGGCGCCCGTTCTATGGGCAGGATCTGTTCCTGCAAATGGATACCATCGGCGTTGGCAGTCTTCCGATTACTGTTCTCATCGGATTCTTCTCCGGCGTCATCATGGCGCTGCAGATGTCCCGCGCCCTCTCGCAATACGGGGCCACCGGCCAAGTTGGCCAGATCACCGCGATTACTCTCGTCCGCGAACTGGGCCCGGTGCTAACCGCGCTGCTCATCGCAGGCCGCAACGCCTCCGGCATCGCCTCCGAACTCGGCTCGATGAAAGTTACCGAGCAGATCGACGCCATGCGCGCCCTCGGCACCGACCCGGTGAAAAAGCTCGTCACCCCCAGGCTGCTCGCGATGTGCGTCACCCTCCCTCTGCTAACGATCATCGCCGACTTCGTCGGCATCGTGGGTGCATACATCGTCGCCGTCCCGCTGCTCCGCCTGACGACCGGTTCCCAATACTGGAACAACGCATGGCGTTCGCTCGAGTACAACGACATCGCCCAAGGCCTGCTTAAGCCGCTTCTGTTCGCCATCATCATCGCCCTCGTCGGCTGCCTTTACGGCATGCGGACCAGTGGCGGAACCCAGGGCGTGGGCCGAGCGACGACTCAGGCCGTCGTCGTCGCCAGCGTCTGGATTTTCATCATCACCGCGCTAATTACGCGCATATTTGTGAATCTTTAATGGCAGGTCACGAAGCCAAAGAGCGCAACTGCATCCTCAAGTTCGAGGAGGTCTCGCTCCAATTCGACCAGGAAGCGCCGGTCCTCGACAAAGTGTCCTTCGAGATCTGGAGCGGTGAAACGCGGATTATACTCGGCGCCGCCGGAGCCGGCAAAACGGTCATGATGAAGATCGCGCTGGGCCTGTTGAATACAACGAGCGGACGCGTTTCGGTCATGGGCCAGGACGTCACAAATTTCAATGAACGCCAATGGTACGCCGTCCGTTCGCATATCGGCGTCCTCTTTCAAGAGGGCGGACTGTTCGACTCCCTGACCATTGAAGAGAACGTCGCGTATCCACTTCTGAACCAAGCTCGCTTCATGAACGACGGCCAAAAGCCGACGCTCGATACCGTCCGCCCCAACGTTCAGGAAGCCCTGAACTTTGTGGAATTGGGCAGTACATTGAGCAAATTCCCCTCCGAACTCTCCGGAGGAATGCGCCGCCGAGTGGGCATCGCCCGCGGCAGCGTCGCCGATCCGGATCTGTTTCTCTACGACTCGCCGACCGCCGGCCTCGACCCGATCACAGCCAATACCATCATCACGCTGCTGATTAAAGACCGGGAAGTGCGAAACACAACCGCCGCCATTATCACCCATCGGTTTCAAGACGGGCATCTGCTAGCCAATTTTCGCTACAATCCGGAGAAGGACCGCTTAGAACGATTGCCCGCCGACTCCCCCTTGCGAGAGAGAACCAAATTTATGGTCATGAAAGAAGGCCGTCTTGTCTTTGAAGGAGCCGAGGCCGAACTCGACGCCTCGCTCGATCCCTATATCTCCAAATTCTCCATGCATCCGGCCAAACCCGTGCATCCGGAAAAACCCATGCATCCGGAAAAAAACGTTTCCTAGAAAAAAACCCTTATGCCATCCGCAGCCAAAGTCAGTTGGGCACAACTCCGGGTCGGGGTGATGGCGTTTGTCGCCCTCGCCATCCTTTTCCTCTTGGTGTTTCTCCTCACGGGGAATAAGAACCTGTTCAGTAAAGAGGTGGTGGTGTATACGCTGCTCGACGACTCGGCGGCGATCACGGAAGGATCGGCGGTTCGGTTGAACGGGATTCTGGTCGGTAAAATTGCCAATGTCGAGCTCAGCGGAGAGAATAGCCCCAACCGAATCATACGGTTGAGCTTGGCGATTGACGAGGACAAGTTGGGTTCGATTCCCTCGGATTCGATCGCGGCGGTTGGGGCCGAGAACCTGCTCGGAACGAAATACATCAACATCAAAAAAGGTAAATCAACGACGGCGATAAAGGCTGGCGGAGAGATCCAGAGCCTTGACACCCGAGAGTTCCAGGACCTAGTGAACGCGGCTTACCCTTCATTGCAGTCGCTCCAGAAGATCGTGGAGCGGGTCGATAACATTGTCGGGATGGTCGAGAAGGGGCAGGGTTCGATCGGGAAACTGCTGTCCGATGACGAACTCTATCAGCGGTTGGTTAGCACGGTGGCGGAGGTGCAGAGCATCACGGCCAATCTAGGCAGCGGACGCGGGACGATCGGCAAACTGCTGAACGACGACGCCATCTACGAAGACCTGCGGACCACGTTGAAGAAGACCGATACGCTCATTGACGAGCTACAAGCCGGCAAGGGCACCGCGGGCAAACTGCTGAAGGACCCGTCGCTCTACGACGAGTCGAAGCAAACGATTGCGGAGATGCGGAAAACGATCGATGGGATCAACCGCGGCGAAGGCACCGCCGGCAAGCTCATGAAGGACGATGAGCTGTATAAGAATATGAACCGGCTGGTGTCGCGTTTGGATTCGGTGGTGGAGCGGCTGCAGAGTGGTCAGGGCACGATGGGTCAACTGATGGTGAACCCGCAGATGTACGAGTCGATGAACGGTACGATGAAGGAGATGAACTCCTTCATGAAAGAATTCCGGGCGAACCCGAAGAAGTTCCTGACGATTCAGCTTAAGCTATTTTAATGTTTCGGCGGTTGGTGGTGAATGCCGACGATTTCGGATTCACGCGGGACGTGAACGCGGGAATTGTCGAGGCGCACCAGCGGGGCATTTTGACGGCCACGACGCTGATGGCGAACGGGGACGCGTTCGAGGACGCGGTGCGGCTGGCGGGGGAGAACCCGGAGTTGGACGTTGGGGTACACCTAGTGCTGGTGGGGATGCCCGGGTTGCCGGCGACGCTCACGGACTGTGTGACGGCGGTGTATGGCGGACAACTGGACGTGTACGCGGAGTTCGCCGGGCAAGTGAAGAAGATTGTGGCGGCGGGGATCCGACCGACGCATCTGGACTCGCATAAGCATACGCATCTGCTGCCGCCGGTGCTGCGGGCCGTCTGCACGGTGGCGGCGGAGTTTGGGATTGGCTGGGTTCGTTCTCCGGGAGATTTTCCATTTCCGTATGGCCGGAAGGCCGCGGTGAGCGCCGTGATGCGATGGCGGCAGCGGGCTATGCGCCGGGCTATTGCGGAGGCGGGCCTGCGCACGACGGACGCGTTTACTGGCTTTGCCTGGACGGGGGCGTTTACGGAGAAGGAGATGGTGAAGTTGATGCCAGCTTTGCCGGAGGGGTTGACGGAGCTGATGTGTCATCCGGGGAAGCTGGGCGGCGAACTAGTTGGGGCGAAGACGAGGCTGAAGGGGAGCCGGGTACAGGAGTTGCGGGCGCTGACGCACCCGGCAACGCGAGCGGCGGTGGAGGCGGCGGGCATACAATTAGTTCGGTTCCGGGAGTTGTGACGTGATGAGGAATTTGATTCTAATTGCACTATCGGTAATGACGATACCAACGACGCGCGTAGAAAATGTTGTGGAGACACTGCACGGAGTCGAGGTGGTCGACCCGTACCGGTGGCTGGAGAATCAGGAGTCGCTGGCGACTCGGGAGTGGCTGGCGGCGCAGGAAAAGTATGCGCGGTCGTGGATTGACGGTGCGCCGCGGCGGGCGGCGATCGAAAAACGCGTCGATGAACTGATGCGCGTGGAGACGGTGTCCTTCCCGACAGTGCGGAAGGAGCGGGTGTTCTACACGCGGCGGGCGCCGGAGCAGAGTCAGCCGGTGCTGTACGTTCGCGAGGGGCAGCGGGGCAAGGAGCGGCTGCTGGTGGATCCGAACGGGCAGGGCGGGAGCATTTCGGTGTCGCTGCTGGCAGTGAGCCCGGATGGATCGGTGCTGGCGTATGGACTACGAAAGGGCGGGGAGGACGAGACGGAGGTCCAGTTGCTGGACGTGACCACGGGCAAGGACGTGGGGACGCGGCTTCCACGGGGGCGCTATATGGGGGTGGAGATCGGGCCAGACAACCGGACCATTTACGTTTCGAAGTTTGAGGAGAAGGGTCCGGGGGTGTACCGGCACCAGGACGGGCAAGCGCCGGAGCGCTTGTTCGGGGACGGGTTCACGGCCCAGAACATCATCGGCATCGACTTGTCGCCGAGCGGGAAGCGGCTGCTGTTGACGGTGCTGCTGGGATCCGCGGGAAGCAAGGACGAGGTCTATCTGATGGACTTGGCGTCGAAGCAGGTGACGACAATCAACAAGGAGATTGACGCGAGGTTTCGGGGGGCGTTTGCGGGCGAGGAGACGATTGTTTTTACGACGGACTGGGAGGCGCCGCGGCAGCGCGTCGTGACGATACCGACGGCGGCGCCGGAGTTGGCGAAGGCGAAAGAAATTGTGCCGCAGACGGAGTGGCAATTGGAGGGCGCTTCGCTGGTGGGCGGGCGGATTGCGTTGCAGTATCTGGAAAACGTGCAATCAAAGGTGAAGTTTGTCGACTTACAGGGTAAGTTAGTGCGGGAGATGGCGGCTCCGGGGCTGGGGACGGCGTCGAATGTATTCGGCGAGTGGACGAACGACGCGGCGTATTTGAGTTACAGCTCGTTCTATCAGCCGAACACGATTTACTCGTACTCGGTGAGCAAAGGGACGCAGACGGAGTTTGCGCGGGAGCGGGCGCCGATTGAACGGCTGGACGTGAAGGTGGAGCAGGTTTGGTACACGTCCAAAGACGGGACGAAGGTGCCAATGTTTTTGGCGCACCGGCGGGACCGGAAGTTGGACGGCAGTAACCCGACGCTGTTGACTGGGTACGGCGGGTTTACATTGACGATGACGCCGGGGTTTTCGGCGATGGCGGCCTGGTGGATTGAGCATGGAGGCGTGATTGCGTTGCCGAATCTGCGGGGCGGGAGCGAGTTTGGGGAGGCGTGGCACCAGGGGGGGATGCTGGATAAGAAGCAGAATACGTTCGACGATTTTATTGGGGCGGCTGAGTGGTTGATCGCGAAGAAGTACACACGGCCGGCGAAGTTGGCGATCCGGGGCGGGTCGAACGGGGGGTTGTTGGTGGGAGCGGCCATGACACAGCGGCCGGAGTTGTTTGGGGTAGTGAGTTGCTCGGTGCCGTTGTTGGATATGGTGCGGTACCACTTATTCAAAGTGGCGCGGTTTTGGGTGCCGGAATATGGATCGTCGGAGGATGCGGCACAGTTCCGAACGATTTTGGAGTATTCGCCGTATCAGAAGGTGAAGGATGGGGTGAAGTACCCGGCGACGATTTTGATAACGGGGGATTCGGATACGCGGGTGGATCCGTTGCATGCGCGGAAAATGGCGGCGCGGTTGCAGGCGGCGACGGGTTCGGGGAAGCCGGTGATTTTGCACTATGACACGGAGGGGGGTCATACGCAGGGGTTGCCGTTGGGGAAGCGGGTGAAGAATTTGGCGGATGAGTTGGCGTTTGTGACGCAGCAGTTGGGGTGGGAGTAGGGGGTTAGGGCGGTGTCGCGGGGCTCGAAGCCCCGCGGTGCCGCGGCGGGGCGGGATTGGGTGGCGAATCGAATGGGGTTGCGGACTACACTTTCTTCGCTTCCATGTTGAAGGCGCGCCCAGTCGGTTGCGGCCTTCTTAACGGAAGATTCCCAGTATGCATCGATGGCGTAGATCCGAACTTCGCCGCAGTCGGCTCGGCCGTCGCCCTGCGTCGAGGGTCGGGTTCTGAAAACTTTTTAGGGCGTCTTCGAACGCGATTCCGTGTCGGGACGCGTTGGTCCGATTGATTTGGGATCCCAAACGAACTTCATTGCCGTAGCTTCCTTATGTATTTACAGCTCGGGCATCGCAAGCCCCCGCTCCATCGGCAGGCCGGATTCGGAAGCTGGGTCGAACGCCACGAGCTGGTACATAGCCAGGCTGTTCGTCTCGTGCAAGTAATAAGCACCATGACGGATTGGATATCCTTGAGTTCATGCATTCCCCGGATGGTCCGTCTTTCAAAAAACCAGCGGAGATCGAGGAGCGACGGCGTCAGCGGCGACTCAATGATGCGCGAGAGAGATTGCTCGCCACAGGTTTCTATCATAGTTTTGAGCTGCCGGACGGTACGCGACTGGAGGGCGCGAACCCGATGGAGAAGCAACTCGCGCGACTCCGCTCGTTTCCAATCTCCGAAGACCTACACGGCAAATCGGTGCTCGACATCGGCCCATGGGATGGTTTCTTCACCTTCGAAATGGAACGGCGTGGCGCCGAGGTTACGGCGATCGACTATGTCGATCTCGATAGCTTCCGGTTACTCGCAGAACGGTTCGGATCGAAAGCCCGCTACCTGCGCATGGAGGTCTACGAACTGACGCCGGATCTCGCTCCGCCGGGGGGGGGATTCGACATTGTCCTCTTTCTTGGAGTTCTCTATCATCTGAAGCACCCGCTGCTGGCTCTCGAAAAGATCTGCTCTGTGACCCGGAAACTTTGTGTGGCCGATACTTTTGTCTCGAACCAACCCCAATATCTGGCCGGAGAGCAGACCGCGTTTCCCTACCTTGAGCTCTATGAACGGGACGAACTGGGGGGACAATTGGACAACTGGTGCGGACCTTCCGTGGACGCAGTCCTCTCGCTGGTCCGCCAAGCGGGATTCGCTTCTGCTGAGTTACTGGACGTTGGCGACAACACCGCTCGCGTGGCGGCCTGGCGGACTTGGAGAAACCTGCCGGAGGATACCGAGGCCGCCGTCACCCTATCCGCCATCAGCAGCCACGCGAACCGGGGCCGGACGTTCTCATCCACCAAAGAAGAGTACCTTCAGCTCTGGTGCCCCTGGGAGGGCGAGGCGCCGGTGCTGGAGACGGTATACCCAGAGGTCGGTGGGTTCGGCGTCGCGCCGCTGGCCGCTTCCGTGCGGCCGGAGGGCCTGCTGCTGAGTGTGCGTCTGCCGCCGGGGCTGCCGCCAGGGCGGACCAATGCGCGGGTGAAGATCGGACCGCGAGGGTGGTCAAATCCGGTGGAACTGTTCGTCGACCTGCCGCCGATTTCGAACGAACTGCGATTGGTGAACCTTCAGGATGGTATCTCGTGGCGGAACGGCGAAGTGGACGTGGATACCGGGGGCTGGGTCACGCTCTGGTTGGATGGACTGTCGCCGGAAGCGGACCCTGGAAACACGACGGTGGATATTGACTCGATTCCACACGCTCCGGACATGGTGGACGCTGTCCGCGGTCAAGTAGACGTAAAACTCCGGCCAGTCGTGCGCCCCGGATCGAGAGAGGTCAGCGTTCGCCACCGCGGAGCTCTATCGAATTTCCAAGACCTGGTTGTCAAAGAAGGGGACAGTCGAGAAGAAAAAGGGCACAATAGGGCATGATCACACGCAAGTCAGAAGCAGAATGGAAAGGCGGACTGAAGGACGGCGCCGGGCAACTCAAGTTCGGGAGCGGCGCCTTCGAAGGCCCCTATAACTTCTCGTCCCGGTTCGAGGGCGGGGCGGCGACCAACCCCGAAGAACTGCTCGCGGCGGCGCACGCCGGGTGTTTCTCGATGGCGTTCTCGCTGTTCCTCGGCATGGAAAACTTCACCGCCACCCGCATCCACACCACGGCCGCGGTCGAACTCGAGCAGGTCAATGGCGGGTACGAAATCACCCTCGTCCAACTCACCGTCGAGGCATCAATCCCCGACATCAGCGAAGCTCAATTTCAAGAACTCGCCAAACAAGCCAAAGAGAATTGCCCCATTTCCAAAGCCCTCGGCGCTGTAGCCATTCACATGACCGCTAAACTCGTCTAAAGCGGAATGTTGCCGTGCTTTTTGCGCGGCATCGCCACCTTCTTGTTCTCCAACATGCGCAACCCGCGGATTAACTTTCCGCGGGTCTCGCGCGGCTCAATCACCGCATCCACAAACCCGTTCTCCGCCGCTACAAACGGCGTTGCGAAACGCTCGTTGTAGTCATCGATCCTGAACTGCCGGCTGGCCGGGTCGTCGCGGCGCGACATAATATTCACCGCTCCCTCCGCCCCCATCACCGCGATCTCGGCCGAGGGCCAGGCGAAGTTCAGGTCTGTTCTGAGATGTTTTGAGCCCATGACGCAATAGGCTCCTCCGTACGCCTTCCTCGTAATCACCGTGATCTTGGGCACCGTTGCTTCGGCGTAGGCGTACAAGAGCTTGGCTCCGTGCTTGATGATGCCTCCCCACTCCTGCTCGGTGCCAGGGAGGAAGCCGGGCACATCCTCAAACGTAATAATCGGAACGTTGAACGCATCGCAGAAGCGGACGAACCGGGCCGCCTTCAGCGAAGAATTGATATCGAGACAACCGGCTAAGACCGCAGGCTGGTTCGCCACAATACCGACGCTGCGGCCATCCAAGCGGGCGAAACCAATCACTATGTTCGCGGCGAAATGCTCGTGGACTTCGAGGAATCCGCCGTCGTCGACCGTCAGGCGGATCGCTTCCTTGATGTCATAGGGCTGATTGGAGGCGGCTGGGACGAGGGTATCAAGCTCGGGCGCGGCGCGGTCTATGGGGTCCGTCGAGGGGAGCTGAGGCGGGTCCTCGGCATTGTTCTGCGGGAGGTAGCGGAGGAGTTCGCGGATGTGGGCGAGGCACTCCTGATCGGACGGGGCAAGGAAGTGGGCGACGCCGGAGCGGGAGTTGTGCGTCTGGGCTCCGCCGAGATCCTCCTTCGAGACGTCTTCGTGCGTAACGGTCTTGATGACGTCGGGGCCGGTGACGAACATGTGGCTCGTGTGATCGACCATGAAGACGAAATCGGTGAGGGCGGGCGAATACACGGCTCCGCCGGCGCAGGGGCCCATAATGGCGGAGATCTGGGGGATGACGCCGGAGGCGATGGTGTTGCGCAGGAAGATGTCGGCGTAGCCGCCGAGAGATAAGACGCCTTCCTGGATGCGGGCTCCGCCGGAATCGTTGAGGCCGATGACGGGGGCTCCGTTCTGCAGGGCCAGGTCCATGATCTTGCAGATTTTTTGGGCATTCGTGGCGGAGAGAGAGCCACCGAAGACAGTGACGTCCTGGGCGAAGACGTAGGCGAGGCGGCCGTGGATGAGGCCGTAGCCGGTGACGAAGCCGTCGCCGTCGATGAGCTGTGTGTCCATGCCGAAGTCGCGGCAGCGGTGGCGGACGAGTTGGTCGAGCTCCTCAAAGGTATCGGGGTCGAGGAGTAGGTTGACGCGTTCGCGGGCGGAGAGCTTGCCATCCGCGTGCTGGCGGGCTTGGCGCTGCGGGCCACCTCCGGCGAGGGCGGCGGCCTGGCGGCGGCGGAGTTCGGCGACACGATCGAGCGGCATGAAACGATCAGGGTAGCATTGCGAGACGCTGCGCCATGTCGAGGGCGGCTTCAAAGCTGCGGGTGGAGGCTTGGCCTTTCCAGGCGATGTCAAAGGCCGTGCCGTGGTCGACGGAGGTCCGGATGATCGGCAGGCCGAGGGCGATGTTGACTCCTCCTTCAAAATCGAGGAGCTTCGAGGGGATGTGGCCCTGGTCGTGATACATGCAGACGATGGCGTCGTACTTGTGGCGGCGGACGGCGAGATAGAAGAGCGTATCGGGGGGGAAGGGGCCGTCGACGTTCCAACCTTGGGCCTGGGCCCATTCGACGGCGGGGCGGATCTCGTCGATCTCTTCGCGGCCGAAGAGGCCGTTTTCCCCGGCGTGGGGGTTGAGGCCGGCGACGGCGACGCGGGCGTTGGGCTTGAGGCGGCGGACGGCTTCCCAGGTGAGTTCGAGGATGGTCCGGATGCGGGGTTGGCGGCAGCGCTCGATGGCTTCGCGGAGGGAGCAGTGCGTCGAGACGTGGGTGACGATCAGGTCCGGGGAGGCCAGCATGATGGTGACGTCGTCGCTGCCGCAGAGTTCGCCGATGAGTTCGGTGTGGCCGGTGAAGTGGGGGTCGGAAAGCTGGGTGGCCTCCTTGTTCATGGGGAGGGTGACGAAGGCGGCGATGTCGCCGGCGAGGGCTGCGCGGGTGGCGCGGATGACGTATTCTCGGGCGGCGAGGCCGGATTGGGCGTTGATTTTTCCTGGGGTCAGGTCGGAGTCCAGGAGCAGTTGAGCATCGATGATGTTGACGGGGCCGGGCTGATAATCGGCGGGGGTGGCGATGGGGCGGAGGGTCAGGCCGAGGTTGAGTTGGTGATTGAGTTTGGCTAGGGGGGCGAGGTCTCCGTAGACGAGGTAGGGGACGGGGATGCGACCGGCGTGGGCAGCGAGAAGGAGGATTTCGGGGCCGACGCCGGAGGAGTCGCCCATGGTGATGCCGAAGAGGGAGGAGTTCATGCGAAGATTTCCTTTACTTGTTGTACCAGCGTGGGAGGGCCGAAGCCGCCGGCTTTGGTGACGAAGGTGAGCGGGGACTGGGGGGATTGGCAGGCGGCGATGCCGGGGAGGAGTTCGGGGAGGGGGCGGAGTTCCGTGACGCCGAGGGCTTGCCAGAGGGCTCGGGCGGTGTCGCCGCCCATGATGAGGACTCCTTCGGGGCGGTGCTGGGCGATGTGGTCGCGGGCTTGGGCGGCGAGTTGGGCGGCGGCGGATTCTGGGTTGGCGAGTTCGAGGGGGGTGGAGAGGACGGGGCTCTCGGAGAGCGCGGCTTGGCGGCGGGATTGGGGGTGGAGGCTGCCACAGAGGACGAGCCAGGAGTTGATCTTTTGGCGCGGGGCGGGGGGATGAGAGGGGAAGGCAAACAGGCGGGCCCAATGGGGAAGGAAGCCGGCGGGTCCGGCCAGGGTGGGGATGATGGGGAGCGATTTCAGGGCGGTGGCCCAGGCGGCGAGGCCGGCGTCGGTGGTGGCGTCGCAGATGGCGAGAGGAGGCAGAGGTTCGGTGAGTTGGTCTGGGCGGGTGAGCAGTTGGGCGGTGGGGAGAAGGTCGAGGAGGTTCGACGAGCGGACAGGTTGGCGGGGGTCGGCGGCGAATTCGGTGAGGTGGACGGGGGTTCCGTGAACGGACAGGATGCCGTCTTTAACGGTTCGGCCGACGGCAGGATAGGCGGGGAGGTAGACGACGGGCGGCGTGAGGGCGAGGAGTTCGGCGGCGATGTTGCCGCGGAGGGTGGAGTCGGTTTTCTTGTAGAGGGGGCGGTGGGTGCTCCAGGATTTGATGAGTTCGTGAGCTTCTGCGGGGGTGGCGTGACGGGTTTCGGTATCAACGACGAGGACGCCGGGAGGGAGGGTGGCGGGATGGGGAGTGAGCGTGACGGCGGCGGCGAGGCCGAGGGTGGCGAGGAGGGAGCCGCATTCGAGAGCGCCGGTGGCGTCGTCGGCTAGGACGACGCCTTGCGCGAGGGGAGGCATCCGTTGATTGTTCCATGCGGTTAGAACTCGCGGGAGATGCGGAGGCCGAGTTGGGGGGAGTTCTTACCGCCGTTTGCGCGGAGCCAGCCGAGGCCGAACTGGACGTTGACGCGGCTGGCGCGGAGGTGAACCTGCGGCATCATGAGGAAGCTGCGGCCGGTGGCTCCGGGGCCCTTGTAGTTGGTTTCGAGGCCGAGGGTGGTTTTCTTGGACTGGTGCCGGAAGAGGGAGTAGTTGCCGAGGAGGGCGTTGCCGTGGACGTTGCCGCGTTCGGCGCGCCAGCCGGTCATCGAGAAAGCGCTCCACTTGGGATGGAAGCGGAGACCGGCGAGGTAGAGGGCATCGGTTTGCCAGTAGGGTTGGCCGCGGGCGACCTCGCCGATGCCTTGCCAGCCGTGGATGAACTTCTTTTTCCAGGGTCCGGGGAGGGTGCCTTGGAGGGCGGCTTTGTAGGTATCGATGTGCTGGTTTTCGAGAGGGACTTCGAATTCGAGGCCGTAGCCTTTGGCGAAGGCATATTCGAATTCGGGGGCCCATTGGAGAGCGCCGCCGGGTTTGTAGCGGACGAGGGAATTGACTTCGAGTTCGCCGCGCTCGGCGCCGAGGGGGCGGATGAGGTCGAAGACGAGAGGCTCCGGGATGCGGGGGATGACGCTCGATAGCGTACCTTCATCAGGGTCCTGAGCAGAGAGCGCCGTGGTGGCGAGGAGACACAATACGAGTAATTTCAAGAGACACCTATCCTGATTGGGGGGGTTGCGGGGCGATGAACGGCTAGGTGCAGGCGGGCGGAGGGCCGCGGGCGGCGGCGGATTCGAGAGAGCGCAAGAGGGGGTGGCGCCGGG
The DNA here is from genome assembly GCA_038215275.1 of Bryobacterales bacterium. GTDB lineage: Bacteria > Acidobacteriota > Terriglobia > Bryobacterales > Bryobacteraceae. Next base: position 12,571 of record JBBQRA010000083.1, read on the forward strand.
CGGGGAGCGGGAGAGGGGCTGGACGGGCAGCGGAGGCTAGAAGTACAGGGACAAGTTCAGCGGCGGGCGGGACGTCGACGAGCGGGGCGGAGGGACGAGGGGCGCTTTGCCAGCGGGAACGGTTATCTTTGGGAAGGCGGCGGGGAGAGGCGTCTCGAGTGAAGCGACCTTGGCCGTCGTTGAGCCAGACGGCGAGGGGACGATCGGTGAGCGCTTCGTGGAGGACGAGGTCGAGGTCGGCGTCGTGATCGAGGTCGACGGGGAGGAGGAGGGCGGGTTGAGTGACGGCGAGGCGGGCGATGTCGGGGCGGTGGTCGCCGTTGAAATCGGCGAGGGTCCAGACGGAACCGGAAGCCCACGCGGGGAGAGCAGCGAGGGCCAACAGGACAAGAGCTTTCACCTAAATTGATGCTAACAGAGGCCTGCTAGGCTAGGTGAATTGTGCTGGATTTTCTCTTATTGCTCGGCTCCCTGGCATTGCTGCTGACGGCGGCGAATTATTTCGTCGAGGGGATTTCGTCGATTGCGGCGTCGTTGGGCGTGCCGCAGTTGGTGATCGGGATGACGGTGGTGGCGTTTGGGACAAGCACGCCGGAGATGGTGATCAACACGATGTCGGCGGCGCAGGGGTCGACGGATCTGGCGTTCGGGAACATTGTGGGGGCGTGTTTGGTGAACGTAGGAGTGGTGCTGGCGGCGACGGCGATGTTGGCGCCATTGCGGGTGGAATCGACATTGATTACGCGAGAGCTGCCGATGTTGACGGTGGCGGTGGTGGCGATTGTCATCCTGGGGAGTGACCAGTTTTTGGATGGGACGGCGGGGAGTGCGTGGACGCGGGCGGACGGATTGATTCTGCTCTTGTTGTTTGCGATTTTCCTGTACTACACGACACGGGGGGCGTTGGTCGCGCCACGGTCTGACTCATTCCTTGCGGACGTGCGGGACGAGGCGGCGCGGACGACGAGGAAGCCGAGGTGGGTGCAGATTGTTTATACGCTAGGCGGGCTGGCGGGCGTGTCGTTCGGGGCGGACTGGACCGTGGATTTCGGGGTGCAGATTGCGCGGGGGATGGGGGTTTCCGAGGCCGTGATCGGGTTGACGATTATTTCGGTAGGGACGACGCTGCCGGAGTTAGCGACGTGTATTCTGGCGGCGCGGCGGGGGGACCCGGACTTGGCGGTGGGGAACATTGTGGGTTCGAATCTGTTTAATTTGCTGTGTATTGGGGGGATGGTGAGCGTGATCCGGCCGATTCCGATTCCGGCGGGGGGGCAGGTGGATCTGCTGGTGATGGCGTTTTTGTCGATCGTTCTGCTGCCGCTGGCGTTACGGGGACGGCGTGTGATCAGCCGGAAGGAGGGGGCGTTTCTGCTGTTGGTCTATGTCGGCTTTCTGGCTTGGCGGTTAGAGGAGGTGGCGCGGGCGCATTAGAAGCCGACGTTGCCTTCGCCGGCCATGCGGGAGGCGGCGGGCGGGACCCAGCGCGTCCAGAGGCGGGCCAGACCGGTGGCGGGTTGGGGGATGCCTTCGATGAGCCAGAGGTCGGAGTTGGGGCGGAGGACTTCGATGAGAAACCGCGAGCCATCGGGGGAGGGGCTGAAGCTGCGGGGGGTGGTTTTGGGGTCGAGTTGCGCGATGACAGAGCGGAGTTCGCGACCGGTTTCGACATCGAAGGTGGTGAGCACGCTGCGGTCTTCGTCAGCGCGGGCGAGGGTATAAAGCATGGCGCCGGGCCGGCCGAATTGGAAGGACATGGCGGATTTTTTCGAGAGGAGTTTGTCACCGGCGCCCTCGGGAGAGATGACGTGGAGGCCGTCGGGACCGGGGTAAGCGAGCCATTTTCCGTCGGCGGACCAGCTAACCATGGGTCGGGTGACGACAGCTTTGATGTCGACGGGATTGGCTCCGCCGCTGGCGGAGACTTTGCGAAGGCGGAGGCGGCCGTTGAACCCTTCGACGAAGGCGATCCAATCGCCGGCGGGGGACCAGGCGAGGGAAAGCACGACGTGGTCGTAATCTTTGGGGAGAAGGCCGACGGGGCGGCCGCCGGAGGCGGGGGCGACCCAAATTTGGCGGGGTTCGGCGTAAGCGACGCGGCGGCCATCGGGGGCGAACTGGGGCTGGGGATTGCCGCGGAGGCCGGAGTCGAGGATCAGCGACTGGTCCATGCCGGACTCGGTGAGGCGGATTTGGGAGCCTTCGCCGAGGGCGACGACGTAGGCGAAGCGGTCGCCGGCGGGGGACCAGGAGGGGGCGGATTCGGGTAAGGAGGAGGAGAGGCGTTCACGGATGAATTTGCCGTCGGCGCCAATTTCGACGATGTCTCGGGCGGAGATGCCCACGGCGGCGATGGCACGGGAGCCTTCGGCGGTCAGGTGGACGGAGCCGACGCCCTGGGTGCCTTGATCGAGGGAGAGGAGTTCGCCGGAATCGACGTCGAGGGCGAGGAGGCGGGAGACGGTGCCGCGCCAACTGCCGGTGACGAGGACGTGCTTGCTATCGGGGAACCAACTGACGGAGCCGAGTTGGTCGAGGTTGTCGACATGGCGGGGTTCGCCAGACGGATAGGGAAGGGTCCAAAGTTCGGTGCGGGCGCGAAGGGCGATGCGCTGTTGATTCGGGGCGAAGGCGAGGAGTTGGATCTGGCTGGTGCCGAGGGTGTTGAGGTCGTAATCGAGGGGCTTCGGAGGGGCTCCAGGGGGCGCACTGACGGCGAGGCGATAGCCTTCCTCAGTGCGGGTGGCGACGACGAGTTGAGCGCCGTCGGGGGAGAGGATGGCGGTATCGATGTTATCGAGGACGAGTTGGGGGGTGCCGCCGGCGGCGCCGATGGCGTAGACGCCGCGGCCTCCGGTGAAGAAGATGCGGGCGCTATCGGGCGACCAGAAGGGGGGAGGGATTTGGGGTCCGGCGAAGCGGCCGGTGTCGAGCCACAGTTCGACGGGTTCGGGGTTATTGAGGGATTTCAGATAGAGGGCGCGGCCGGCGGGGCGCATGCGCCAATAGACAATTGAGCGTCCATCGGGCGAGAAGGTTGGGGCGACTTCGGCGTCGGGGTCGGCGAGGAAATAGAGGAAGCGAAGTTGTTCGGTGGGGGAGGGGGCGGTGCGGGCGAAGTCCCAAAGGATGCAGAAGGCGACGGCGGCGAACGTGGCGGCGAAGGTGAGCCACGGCCAGAAGAAGTAGGTGCCTTTCAGCGAGACGGGGGCCGTGGCGCCGCTGGCGGAGGAGGGCGTGGCGGCGAGGGCTTGGAGGGCGAAGGCCAGATCCTTGGCGGACTGGAAGCGGTTGCCGGGTTCCTTTTCGAGGCAGCGGAAGACGCAGTTGCGGACGGCGATGGGGATGGAGGGCGGGAGGTAGGCGGGGTCGTGCTTGAGGATGGCGGTGAGGGTTTCGGGGACGGAGTCGGCGTGGAAAGCGCGATGGCCGGCGAGCATTTCGTAGAGCACGGCGCCGAAGGAGAAGATGTCGCTGCGGTGGTCGGCGGCACGGCCGCGGGCTTGTTCGGGGGACATGTAGCCGACGGTGCCCATGACGGAGCCCTCGCGGGTGAGGAGGCTGGAGTGGGTTTGTGTATCGGCGGAGGCGGGGTCTTCGTGTTTGGCGAGGCCGAAATCGAGGATTTTGGCGCGGCCTTCGCGGGTGACCATGATGTTTTCGGGTTTGAGATCGCGATGGACGATGCCGATCTGGTGGGCGGCGGCAAGGCCGTCGGCGATCTGGGCGGCGAGTTCGAGGGCGCGGCGGAGGGGGAGGGGGTCGCGTTCGAAGAGGGTGCGGAGGGAGTCCCCGTCGACGAGTTCGGTGACGAGATAGGAGACGCCGCCGTCGCGGCCGACGTCGTAGAGGGCGACGATGTTGGGGTGATTTAGAGCCGCGACGGCGCGGGCTTCGCGTTCGAAGCGATCGTCAAAGGCGGCCTTGGAGGCTTTGAGGGCGACGATGCGATCGAGGCGGGTGTCGCGGGCTTTCCAGACTTCGCCCATGCCGCCGGCGCCGAGGGAGGAGATGATTTTGTAGGGCCCGAAGCGTTCAGGGGCGGTGGGGAGCACTTAGTAGACCGCCTTCTTCCCGGCGACGGTGGTTTGGATTCGGTAGAGACCGGTACGAGCGGTCATGAAGAGGGTCTTGCCGTCGGGGCTGCCGAAGGCGACGTTGGCGGGAACTTCGGCGGGCTTGAGCGTGCCAAGGTGTTTGCCTTCGGGGGAGAAGACCCAGACGCCGCCGGGGCCGGTGGCCCATACGTTGCCCTTCTCGTCGACCTTGAGGCCATCGGGGAGGCCGTCGGCCTTTTCGGCGGTAACGTCGGCGAAGACGCGGCCGGTGGCGAGGGTGCCGTCGGGCATGAGGGCATAGCGCATCCAGACTTTGCGGGTGGTGTCGGAGTTAGCTACGTAGAGCACCTTTTCGTCCGGGGAGAGGGCGATGCCGTTGGGGCGGGAAAGTTCCTTCGTGAGGAGTTGGAGCTTCCCTTGGGCGAGGCGGTAGACGCCGTTGAAGGCGAGTTCCTTGCCGGGGTCGTCGTCCTGCTTTTCGAGTCCGTAGGGCGGATCGGTGAAGTAGAGGGAGCCGTCGGAGTGGTAAACGGCATCGTTGGGGCTGTTGAGTTTGCGGCCCTCGAAGCGGTCGGTGAGGGTGGTGAGGACGCCGGTCGGGGAACGCATGGCGACGCGTCGGCCGGAGTGCTGGCAGAGGATGAGCGAGTTGTTGGGTCCGGCGATAAGGCCGTTTGAGTTTTCCGACGGGCGAAGGAATTCTTTGACCTCATTGCCTTCGGCGGACCATTGGTGGACGACGTTGCCGGGGACGTCAGAGAAAAGGAGGCGGTCGCCGGGGAGCCAGACGGGCCCTTCGATGAACTGGAAGCCGCCGGCTATTTTTTCGATTTCGGCGCCGGGGGGGAAGAGGGCCTGGAAGGCGGGATCGACTTGCGGCTTGGTCTCGACGGGCGGTTGCTTGGCTTCACTGGTGGGTGTGGGCGTGGAGGTGCAAGCGGCGAGAGAGAGGAGTGCCAGAAAGGCGGCGGCCTTGATCATGCCTTAGATTCTAACGCTATGATGTTGGCATCGATGCTGCTAGAACCTTCCAAACTCGTGAATGTGGCTAAGCTGATTACGGCTTATTATGCGGAGCGTCCGGACCCGGCAGTGCCGGAGCAACGGGTTTCGTTTGGCACGTCGGGCCATCGGGGCTCGGCGTTTGAGCAGGCGTTCAACGAATGGCATATTTTGGCCATTACCCAGGCGATTTGCCGGTACCGTAAGGCGCAGGGGGTGGACGGGCCGCTGTTCCTGGGCATCGACACCCATGCGCTGTCGGAACCGGCCGCGGCGACGGCACTGGAGGTGTTGGCGGCAAATGGCGTGGAGGCGATGATTTCGGAGAGGACGGACTATACGCCGACGCCGGCGGTGTCGCACGCTATCCTGACTTACAATGCGGGGCGTAGCACGGGCTTGGCGGATGGCATTGTGGTTACTCCGTCGCATAACCCTCCGGTGGATGGTGGGTTCAAGTACAACGGAACGAACGGGGGGCCGGCGGATAGCGAGGCGACGTCGTGGATTCAGAACGAAGCAAACCGGATGTTGGAGGCGGGCCTGGATGGCGTGTTGCGGGTGCCGTATCGAGCGGCATTGAACGCCTCGACGACGCATCGGCATGATTATTTGACGCAGTATGTGAATGATCTTGAGAACGTGATTGATTTTTCGGTGATGGATGCTTCGTTGGGCGTGGATCCTTTGGGCGGGGCGGGGGTGCATTATTGGCCGCGGATCGCGGAGAAGTATAAGTTGAACCTGACGGTGGTGAATCCGCTGGTGGATCCGACGTTCCGGTTTATGAATCTGGACTGGGACGGAAAGATCCGGATGGATCCGTCGTCGCCACATGTGATGGAGCCGTTGATTGCGCTGCGGGATAAGTTCGACATTACATTTGCGTGTGACACGGATCACGACCGGCACGGGATTGTGACGAAGAACGCGGGCCTGTTGCCGCCGAACCAGTATTTAGCGCTGTGTATCGAATATCTGTTTACGCATCGGCCGGAGTGGGGCGCGGAGAAGGCGGTGGGGAAGACGGCGGTGAGCAGCAGCATGATTGACCGGGTGGCGGCGCGGTTGGGGCGGAAGCTGTACGAAGTTCCGGTGGGATTCAAGTGGTTCGTGCCGGGGCTGATTGATGGGTCGTTGGGATTTGTGGGGGAGGAAAGCGCGGGGGCATCGTTCCTGCGGCGGGACGGGCGCGTGTGGACGACGGATAAAGACGGGATCATCGCGTGTTTGTTGAGTGCGGAGATGACGGCGCGCTGGCAGCGGGACTTAGGCGATGTGTATGGATTGATGGAAGAGGCGATGGGCCGCTCGACGTACGAGCGGATTGAAGCGCCGGCGAATACGGCGCAGAAGGCGAAGCTGGCGAAGTTGTCGCCGGAGAATGTGAAGGCGTCGGAGTTAGGCGGGGAGCCGATTGTGCGGATTTTGACGAAGGCGCCGGGGGACGGGAACGCGTTGGGCGGTTTGAAAGTGGTTACGGAAAATGCGTGGTTTGCGGCGCGGCCGTCGGGTACGGAGGATATCTACAAGATCTACGCGGAGAGCTTCCATGGGCATGCGCATTTGCGGCAGGTGCAGATGGAGGCGCAGGCTATCGTGACGGATGCGCTCAGCGCTTAGCTGTGATAAGTTTTAAGCGTAGATTGGTCTTCGTTAATCTGAGGTCTTATGCGTTACCCACTGCTCTTCGCCGTGGCCGCTTGCAGCTCCGTTCTTGCTGCAGATGAATCGGCCACAAGTGCACCCGGCACCTTTAAGCAATATTGTTTTTCTTGTCACGGCAAAGCGGCAACGGGGGGAATCAGCTTCGAGAAGTTGATGTCTTCGGCTTCGATGGGTGAACACTTTCAGGCATGGGAGAAGGTCGCGGACGCGATTGAGACCAAGCAAATGCCTCCGGCGCAGATGCCGCAGCCGAGCGATGCTGAGCGGCAGAAATCGGCGCAATGGGTGCGGACGCGGTTGACGGAGATTGCAACGCGCCACGCGGGTGAACCTGGGCGGGTGTCGCTACGGCGACTGACGAGCGGGGAGTACGCCTATACGGTGAAGGACGTGACGGGGATCGACATCGACACCTCGCGCGACTTTGTACCGGATGCGGTGGGCGGCGAAGGCTTTACGAATTATGGCGATGTGCAGTTTATGGCCGATGCGAGTCTCGAACGCTATTTGCAGGCCGCGAAGAAGATTTCGACGCACGCCGTGATCGGCGCGGGACCGTTGCAGTTTTACGTGGACCCGGGCAAGAGCGGCCGGGAGCTTTCGGCGATCAACCGGATTCAGACGATCTATTCGAAGTACGGGTTCCGGTCGGTGTCGGGTGAGGGCGGCAAGCCATTTGGGCTGGACCTTTACGGTAAGGCGTTTTATGGCGCGTACCGGCTGAAGCATGAAAAAGGCTCGACGGTGGCGAAGATCGCGAAGGAAGAGGGGATTACGGAACGCTTCCTGCAGCATATTTCGACCGTGGTGAACCAGACGAACCCGGTGTATCCGACTTCGTCCATGGTCGAAATGTGGAAGAAGATGCCGGGTACGCGGGAAGGCGCGGCGGCAGTTCAGAAGGCCGTTGTGGATTGGCCGCGTATGCTGTTCGGCGCCGGGGCGGATGCCGCAGGTGGCCAGGGCGACGAACGCGCGTTGGTGATTAACGAAGAGACGCTGGCCGCGAAGCCGAAGCAGAAGCTACGTTTCAATCTGTTCAACCGCAGTGAGAAGGCGCCGGCCGTGAACTTTTTGATGGCGGCGGTGAACCCGAGTTCCGTCGATAAGCCGATCGTGATTTTCAAGAACGTGACGGTGCGATTCCGGATGGCGGATCGGTCAGCGTCTCAACCGCAGCCTTTGGTGGCGGTGTTGAACGATGCGATGAAAGAGAAGGTGGCGTTCGGCAAGCGGCCGGATGGCGGGGCGATCGACCCGATGGATTTTGCGGTGGAAGGCGACGGGGTGTTAACGCTCGACTTGGTGGCGCCGAAAGGTGCACGGGGCGTTGATGTGCAGGCGGAAGTGGAATTGGTGACCGGCGCGGCGCAGGACGCTGTGGTGCGGGTTACGGTCTCCGACCAGCCGCGGCTGTTCACCGGCCGGCCGTTCTCCGTGTTGCTGGGCTTCCCGAAGACTCCGGGCTTTGAGAAGTGGCAGGCGGGAGTGATGAAGTTTGCTAACGAGCTGCCGCAGAACTCGCAGGGTGAGGCGAACCCAGCGGATAAGGACCCGATTCCGGAGCCGTACAACAACGTCTATAACCAGCCGGAGCGCGACGAGTTCCATATCAAGGTGAAGTACTACCGGGCCGACAGTTTCCTGATGGAGAAGATGCTGGACGATGCAACGCGCAAGCAGCTTGACCATGCGTGGGCAGACTTGAAGGCTTCGTTTGCGTATCACGACAACTACTTGACCTTTGTAAAGAACAAGTTCAAGAACGACCCGGCGAAGGGCGCGCCTTACATCAAGGAATGGACGGCCGATCTTGAGGCCGTGCAGAAGGCGCAGTTGAGCGCGCAGCCGGGGCATGTGGAAGACGTTGTGAAGCTGGCGAGTATGGCGTGGCGGCGGCCGTTGCTGCCCTCCGAGAAGGACAAGCTCCGGGGCTTCTATACGAGTTCGCGCGAGATTGGCAAGCTGGACCATGAGCAGGCGACGCGGGCGTTGATTGCCCGGGTGCTGGTGGCGCCGGCGTTCCTCTACCGGATCGAGCAGTCGAACGGTCCGCTGAATGGGTTCGAGTTGGCGAGCCGGATGAGCTACTTCCTGTGGTCGTCGATTCCGGATGAGGAGTTGCGTCGGGCGGCGCAGGCGGGCGAGTTGAACAATCCGGCTAAGCTGGCCGCGCAAGTGAAACGCATGGTGCAGGACCCGAAGGCGAAACGACTGTCGGAAGAGTTCTTCGGACAGTGGCTGGGCTTCTACCGCTTCGACGAGTTTACGGGCGTGGATACGAGCCGGTTCCCGGAGTTCACGGCGGATGTAAAGAATGGGATGTACGAAGAGTCGTTGGCCTTCTTCGACTACATTGTTCGACAGAACCGGCCGGTAAAGGAGATCTTGACGGCGGACTATACGTTCCTGAATCAGCCGTTGGCCAAGCACTACGGCGTGACGGCGGAGGTGAAGTCGGCGCGGGACGTGGAGATGGTGAAGGGCGCACCGGGCCGTGGCGGACTGCTGCGGTTGGGAACGGTGCTGACAACCACTTCGGCGCCGCTGCGGACCAGTCCGGTGAAGCGGGGCGATTGGGTGCTGCGCCGCTTGCTGGGCACGCCGACGCCGCCTCCGCCACCGAATGCAGGAACGCTGCCGGCGGACGATAAAGCGTTTGCCGGGAAGTCGATCCGGGAGCGGCTGGCTGCGCATCAGCGGAACGCGACGTGCGCGGGTTGCCATTCGAAGATAGACCCGCTCGGCTTCCCCTTTGAGAAATACGACCCTGTGGGCCGGACGCGGACCGCGTATACCGACGGCGTGGCGATTGACGATTCGAGCAAGACAGGCACGGGCGTGGAAGGGCTGATTCAGTATCTGCGGACGCAGGAGAAGCAGGTGCAGAAGAACATGGCGCAGAAGCTGTTGGGCTATGCGCTGGGACGGACCATGCTGGCGACGGACCAGCCGCTGGTTCAGAAAATGGCCGCAGCGGGCGGCGACGCCACGTTCGCGCAGTTAGCGACCGAGATCGTGA
>JBBQRA010000084.1:0-22238 GCA_038215275.1 Bryobacterales bacterium
AATGCCGATGTGTCTCCGGAGGTGTGGCCATGGCTTATTGCACCGGATAACCGTGGATTAGGTTGAACGTGCGACCCCAACGGGTTTTCGTGAAGAAGTTCGTCGCCAGATCCTGGATGTGATCCCAACCGGGCGTCGACGACTGGAGGCGTTCAGTCGGAGCATCGTACGACCAGTAGATGATCAGCGGCTTCCCGATGATGTTCTCGCGCGGGACAAAGCCCCAGTAGCGGGAGTCGAGCGACTGATCGCGGTTGTCGCCCATAGCGAAGTAGGCGTTATTCGGCACGACGATTTCGTTGCCGGTCATGTGCTGTTCGAGCATCGTCCGTCCACCTTCGCTGAGGCGCGTGTTGGGCTCGGAAGGAAATGTATCGCGATAGGAATCGAGATAATCAGTCTTGTGATACTTGTACGGCTCGTTCAGGGCCTTGCCGTTCAGGAAAATCTGCTTATTTTCAACGCGGATCTTGTCTCCCGGAACACCCAGCACTCGCTTGACGAAGGTCAAGCGGATATCGTCCGGCCAGCGGAACACGATGATATCGCCGCGCTTCACTTCCGAGTACGGCAAAAAGAATTTGCTGATCGGCCCTGGCGGCGCGTACGCCAACTTATCCACCAGCAGATGATCGCCAATTAAGAGCGTATCTTCCATTGATCCAGTCGGGATGACGAAGGCCTGCACCAGCGTAGTGGTGCCGAACAGCAACAGGAGAATGGTGACGGTCCATTCGGCAATCGTGTTGCGCGGAGTCTCGTCTTTCCGCTGCAGGAAGATTTGCTTCCACAACGGCGATTGCGGTGCGGACGCATCCGCGGGGGTCGGCTTCTGATCTTGTTCCAAGGCCACAGTGTTCTTCCAATTCTAGCTAATCGAACAGCACTTCCCGCAGGTAGGCGTACAAGTCCCGCAAGCTGATGCCAATATTCACCACGCCTAATCCAGAGACGGCGCCACGGACATAAGGGTTCGACCAAATTTCACGAGCACCTTCCCGCCAGTTGGCGATCTCGTTGCGGTCCCAACCATCCATCCAGGGGTAAACCAGCAAAAACACCCCAAGTTCGAAGCAGAGAATAATCCAGGCCAAGCCAGACAGCCGGGCGAACCAGCTCTGGCGAATGCGAGGATGAAGCGGCGGATCGGGCAGAGGATTCATGAGAAGAGAGTCCGCTGCGCGCGCTCTCGAACGGGAGCATAGCAGAATCGATGTTCCGGAAGGGGGCCGAGCCGGTCGAGCGCGGACAAGTGCTCTGGCGATCCGTAGCCTTTATGACGGGCAAATCCGTAAGCGGGATACTGCTGGTCGTACTCCCGAAGACGCGCATCCCGGGATGTCTTCGCCAGGATCGAAGCCGCTGCTATCGATTGGGATAAAGCATCCCCATGGATGATACCCCGCTGCGGAATGGGCAAGTCCACGGTTGTTGCGTCCACCAGCAAGTAATCGGCGGCAATGGCCAATTGCTCCACCGCACGCCGCATTGCCAATCGCGATGCCTGCAGAATGTTGATCGAGTCGATCTCTCCCGCCGACGCCGACGCTACTGACCAAGCAACCGCCCGCTCTTGAATCCGCACTTGCAGCCGCTCCCGGGTGAGCACATCCAGTTTCTTCGAGTCGTCCAGTCCCCGAATGGGCCTCGCCGGGTCCAGGATGCACGCCGCGGCATAGACAGGGCCGAAGAGACACCCCCGACCCGCTTCATCAACGCCAGCAATAGCCGCGAAGCCCATATTGCGCAAATCGCGCTCGTGGCGGGTTGAACAACGCTGCGGCAATCATCACCTCGCCGCGCTAGAATCTAGTCGCGCTCTTTCAAGCGCGCGGCCTTACCCTTCAAGCCGCGGAGGTAGTACAGCTTCGCCCGACGGACGAAGCCCGTCCGGACGATGTCGATCTTGTCGATGACCGGCGCGTTTACCGGGAAGATCCGCTCGACGCCGGTGCCGAAGCTAATCTTGCGGACGGTAATCGTCTGGCTGATGCCCTTATTCTTCCGGGCGATCAACGTGCCCTCATAGATCTGAATGCGCTCTTTCTCGCCTTCGCGGATCTTAACGTGAACTTTGATCGTGTCGCCGATCCGGATTACCGGCAGGTCTGTCCGCACCTGGGCCTGGGCGATTTTGGTGAGAGCTAGATGTTGCATTATAAATTACCTCAGAGTTAGAGCTTAGGGAGAAGATCGGGCCGGTTCATGCGGGTCTTGGCTATCGCCGCCTCGCGCCGCCACTGCCGGATCGCCTCATGGTTGCCGCTTTGCAGAACTTCAGGGACTTTCCATCCCCGGAAATCCGCTGGGCGGGTGTAGTGTGGATAATCGAGCATCGGCTCGGAAAAACTCTCATTCGCGCGGGAAGCCTCGTTGCCAAGGACCCCGGGAAGCAGCCGGGCGACTGCGTCAATCACCAGAGCGGCCGCAAGTTCGCCACCACTCAAAACAAAATCACCTACTGAAATCTCTTCGTGCACCAGATGCGAGGCGACACGTTCGTCTACCCCTTCGTACCTGCCGCAGATTAACAGCAGCTCCGACATCTGGCTGAACCGGCGGGCGGTCTGCTGTGTGAACAGCGTTCCTTGGGCCGACATCAGGACAACCTTTCTATTATGTCTCTTTTCAGGAAAAATTGCTTCACTCGCCTGAAACACCGGCTCCGGTTTTAGCAACATTCCTTCACCGCCGCCAAAAGGCCGATCGTCCACGCTGCGGTGCCGGTCGAATGTCCACTGGCGCAGGTCGTGCGTGTAAATCTCTACCAATCCCGCTTCGCTCGCCTTGGCCACGACTCCGTGACGGAATGGGCCGTCAAAGAAATCGGGAAAGATCGTCAGGAGATGGAACTTCATGGCAACACCGCGCTACTTGCGGTTCAGATCGAGAAGGCCATCCGGGATGTTCGCGCGGATCACCCGATTTGCCGGATCAATCACCGGGCAAATCGCCCGCGACAGCGGAATCAATCCACCGGTTTCCAGTTCAATCAAATTGGATCCTGGCATTTCGAGAGCTGCCGCAACGATTCCTAACGGTTCACCGGTTACGGCATCCACCACGGCGCAGCCAGGCAGGTCTGACAAGTAGTACTCACCCTCCGCCAGTGGCGCCCGCTGGGCAAACGGCACGCGCACCTCTCCCCCCCGGAACCGCTCCGCGTCCGAAATACTGTCGACGCCCGCGAATTTTAGAATCAGTTGGTCCTGGTGCAGCCAAGCTTCCTCAACGGCAAGCTGGCCCAACTCTTCCTCTTTCGAGTTGAACAGGGTGACCGTGCCGAGCTCGAGATACCGCTCCGGGCCCTTTGAGAGATCCACGCAAAGCAGCTCGCCCCGGTTTCCCCGGGGACGAATCACTTCGGCGAGCGTGACCCACGCTGGTGTTTGACCGTCCACCGGTCCCTATCGATCCTCGACGATTTCCAGGCTCACCCGGCGGTTCGCCTTAATCGCCGCAGCGGTCAGCAGCGTTCGAATCGAACGCGCCGTCCGGCCTTGCTTGCCAATCACTTTGCCTAGGTCCGCCGGGGCGACGCGCAGGGCCAAATTGGTGGTCTGTTCTCCGGAGGTTTCAGACACGGAAACTTCCGCCGGATTATCCACAATCGCCCGGGCGATCCCTTCGACGAGCTCCTTCAGTACCGGCATGACTAAACGGCCACAGGCTCCGGAGCCGGGTTCGCTTTCACGAGCCGGGTCACGGTATCCGAAGGCTGCGCCCCCACTTTCACCCAGTGGGCAAAACGCTCGTGGTCCAACACTACGGTCGCCGGTTCGCTCAACGGGCTGTAATGCCCCAGTACTTCCAGCGCCTTGCTGTCACGGGCGCGTTCCTTTTCAATAACCACCACGCGGTAGGTCGGTTTCTTCTTCGAACCGAATCGCGCAAGACGAATTGCCAACATTGTTTTTCTATACTCCTGATTGAACTTGCTAGAACTTGAAGTTGCCGAGATCGCCCAGCGAAGGGAGTTTGCCCAGCTTGGAAAGCTTTTTACCCAGGAAACCTTGGCCCGACAAAGTGCCCGAAAACGCCTTCATCATCTTTCGGGCTTGGGTGTACTGCTTCAAAAGGTTATTGACGTCCTCAACACTCGTGCCGGATCCCTTGGCGATCCGACGACGGCGAGAGCCATTAATGATCATGTGGTTTTCGCGCTCTTTCGGCGTCATCGAGTCGATAATCGCCACCACGCGATTGAGCTCTTTCTCGTCCACCTTTGCATTCTTGAGCTCTTTCATCATGCCGCCGCCCATCCCGGGCAGGTTCGGCATCATCCCCATCAAATCGCCGATCGGACCCAACTTCCGGATCTGCTTCATCTGATTCCGGAAATCGGTGAGGGTGAATTCATTATCAATGAGCTTCCGCTGCATCTCCTCAGCCTGCTTCTTGTCGATGGTCTCTTCGACCTTCTCGATCAGGCTAAGGACGTCGCCCATTCCGAGGATCCGGTTGGCGACCCGGTCGGGGTGGAACAACTCAAACGCATCCGGCTTTTCACCGAGGCCGATGTACTTGAGCGGCTGCCCGGTGATGGAGCGAATCGAGAGGGCCGCGCCGCCGCGGGCATCGCCATCCATCTTCGTCAAGATGATGCCGGTGATCCCCAACTGCTTGTGGAACAGTTCGGCGGACTTCACAGCGTCCTGACCCGTCATGGCGTCGGCGACGAAGAGGATCTCGGTGGGCTGGAACGTCTCCTTCAGCTCCGACAATTCCGCCATCAGCGCATCATCTATATGTAGCCGTCCCGCCGTGTCGATCAGAATCACATCGCGACCGGTCTGCACCGCTTCCCGCCGGGCGGACTTGGCCAACTCAAGCGGCTTGGTCTCTTCCGGAGTACCCATATATATAGGTAGGGCCAACTGCTTGGCGAGCACGGCCAGCTGATCTCGTGCCGCTGGACGATAGACGTCAACGGAAACCAGAAGCGGGGCATGCTGATTCTTGGAGAGCCACCGGGCCAGTTTGGCCGAGGAGGTCGTCTTACCCGATCCCTGCAAGCCGACAATCATAATGACCGTCGGTGGCTCGTTGGCGAATCGAAGCCGCGAAGCATGCGTACCGAGGGTCTTGATCAATTCCTCGTTTACAATCTTTACGACCTGCTGTGCAGGAGAGAGCGAGGAGAGGACTTCTTGGCCGAGTGCTTTCTCTTTCACTGCCTCGATGAGCTGTTTAACGACCTTAAAATGGACGTCAGCCTCCAGCAGCGCTACGCGGATCTCGCGGAGTGCTGCCTCCATGTTTTCGGCAGTGAGTTTTCCTTCGCCGCGCAAGTTCTTGAAAACTCGCTGCAGTTTGTCGGAGAGGTTATCAAACATGAGAAGACACACGAACTCTTAGCCGCCCGTGTCGAGGTGAAACCATCATAGCGTCCCCGTGGAAGGACTGCAACAAGGCACCGTAGTCGGAGGCAGCGAGAGGGTCCCGTGCGCATTCGGTGCCTGTTATGGTTTGATCCCCCGGGAGGCACCCCGGGCTCCGCCTTCCGCGCAGCTTCCAGAGTTGACGCGAAAGTACTCAGCACCAGTGGGTCCACACGCGATGCTCACACCCGTAAAGCATTGAAAAATGATGGTTTACGAAAGATTTACGAGATTTCTTGCACCCTTAAAATACAATAAGTACGAACACCCTAAACCCTCCGAGAGAAACCGTTGACACCCGTTCGTATATCCCTGTATATTGTGGTGGTACGCAAAATGGTCTAGGGCCTCGTGTGTTGAGCCCCCTTTCCTTTTTGAAATTGCAAAAACTTCGGAGGAATCGATGAAAAAATCTCTCTTGGCCTTTGGCTTAATCGCGTTGGGCTCTTTTCAACTTGATGCAGCACCTTGCACTATTGGCAGCACGGTTTCGCTAGCTTCCCTGCAGGCCACCGGCTGCGAGATCAGTAACATCAGCAGCGGCAATACCTGGAGCCTCACCACCTTCCATCAGTCCGCCGCGGCGACGGGAGTGCTTGCCGGTGTAACCAACGACCAGATCAACTTCGAGTTCGCCATGTGGGGCCTCGGCTTCTCCGTGACGACCAGCTACTCGGGTGGGAATTTCGCGGTTTCCAGCCCGCAGGCGCTCTTCTTGGAAACCAATTACCGCATCAGCGGTGGCGTTGGCAACACGGGTATCACCGTTTTTGGCGGCTCGATCAATCCTCCCGCTGGCCAGGCTCCCGAGCAGTACTACTCCGCTGGAGTGGGCGGCGAACGTCTGGGCGGTTCGACCACGGCGGAACTTCGTAAGTTTGTGCAGCGCATGGATAGCTTGCTCCCTGGGCAGAGCCGGATCCAGCAGCTAGTTCTCGCAAACTACAACCAGATCCCGGATTCTCTCGACAACTTCTATCCCCCGGCCCCTCTGCTGAATGCGGCTTTGATCGCCCCGAACGGCGGCATGCTGGTAATTGTTGATCGCTTGGACATGCAGGCTTTCCGTGCGGGTGGTTTCGCAAACGTTGCGAGCTACACCAACTACTTCGCTCCGACCGCCTTCGCTCCGACCGCCTTCGCTCCGACCGCCATAACTAGCGTCGGGACCCCCGAGCCGATGACCTTCGCTCTCATGGGTGCTGGCCTCGTCGGTCTGGCGATTCTTCGTCGGCGTCAGAAGTAGTTCATAACTACCTCCAAACCAAAATGGCCTCCACGCTGTTAGGCGTGGAGGCCATCTCTTATTTCGGCTGGCAAATGAGCTAAACGCTAAAGGAGCTGCCGCATCCGCACGTCGACTTCACTTGCGGATTGTTAAACTTGAACCCGGAGCCCTCCATCGAGTCAACGTAGTCCACTTCGGCACCGTCCAAGTAGAGAAGGCTGGCCTGATCGACGAAAACCTTCAGCGGTCCATAAGCGTAGGTTTTGTCCAGCATGCTCGGGGTGTTCTCGAAGGCCATCGAGTAGCTGAAGCCCGAACAACCACCCCCCACTACGGAAATTCGCAAACCGGCCGGCTTCGGCTCCTGCGAATCGAGAATCTCGGCAACTTTGCCAATCGCGCGTTCAGTTAAATTGATCATACGTTTCTTATCTCCCTGCCGAATCGGCATAGACTCTTCTAGCTTAGCCCGTTGCGATCGCTAGTTCTACCCTATATGGATGCACCAGATGCCTGCGACGATGCAGGGCAGGTTTTCGAAACCGGCGGTCGACTCTTTGCGTCCCTAGAGGCATGAGTGGCGTAATAGATGTATTAAGTTTCCCGCTTGCGGGTTCGGCCGGCCGGACGAAGGCAAAAGTGGACCATAGTAAATCCGACGAAGCGCTGCTCGTCCGCCGGGTTCAATCGGGGGACGAGATGGCTTTCCGCGAGATCGTGGAACGCTACCAATCGAAGATCTATTCGATCATCTACGGGATCCTGCGGAATCGCAACGATGCCGAGGATATTGCGCAGCAGGTATTCGCCAAGGTTTACTTTTCCATTCGAAACTTTGACTTCCGCAGTTCCTTGCTCACCTGGATCTACAAGATCACGGTGAACGAGTGCTACGACTACCTGCGTAAGAAGAAGGTCCGGAAACTGGTCTATGAGAGCGACTTCTCGGAAGACGACGCCATGAAGATGGAGAATTCCGACGGGGCGACGGAGCAGTCGGCGCCCATCGACCAGCGATTGGCGAACCGTGACCTCGTCGTGAAGCTGCTTGCGAAAATTTCGGAAGAGGATCGTTCGCTCATTCTGCTTAAAGAAGTGGAAGGCCATTCCGTCGAGGAACTGGCGAAAATGACTGGAATGAACGAGAATACGATAAAGGTCAAATTGTTCCGCGCCCGGCAGAAGCTATTGAAGTCCGCGCAGCGATTGCTGCGGATTCCGGCACGGAGCGTATAAGCTTGTTAGCTACCAAGGGAAAGGGTTCAGGTATGCATCGTTCAGTGGAAGATCATATCGAAGAGTTCCTCGAAGGCCGTCTTGAAGGGTCGGCCCGGGAAGCATTCGCGGCCCATGTGGCGGATTGCCGCCAGTGCCACGATCTCGCCTCCCAGATGCAGGTCCACTCTGAGCTTCTCCATGCCTTCAGCGCACCGGCAGAATTGGAGCCGCCTCCTGGGTTCTACGCGAGAGTTATGCGTCGAGTAGAAGCGGAGGGCCGCCCGTCCTTCTGGAATCTTCTCTTAGATCCGGTCTTCGGCCGCAACTTGGTCTATGCCTCCGCATCTCTCGTTATTTTGATGGGAGTCTTTCTTCTGGCGACGGAACCGGTGGGTCACCAGCTTGCCAGCACGCCAGTTCAGGCTATGGCCGCGGAACCGACAGTAGCCGTGGATGAAGAGAACCTCCAATCTGGACGCGATTCGCTCCTCGTCACTCTGGCTACATTCGGAGAGTAGGGCTCCAACGACCATGATCCGCCCTCGCGAACCTTGGAAGAATCCGCAAATCCTCGTGACGCTGGCCTTGGTCTTTCTTTGTGGGGCAATCGCAGGAGCCTTGATCTACCGGGCCTCGTCCCAGCCAGTCAAAGCCGTTTCGTGGAACGATACCAATAAAGAGGTGACGCTGAAGCGCCTCCAGAAAGAGCTGGATCTGACTCCTGATCAAACGGCGGAGATCGAGACGGTGCTCGACGACTTCACTATGTACTATCAGATGCTGCAGGCTCAGATGGACGAGGTTCGCGCCACGGGCAAATCCCGCATCGACCAATTGCTGAATGAAGAGCAACGCAAGAAGTTCGGCCGCATTATGAGTGGTTTTCGCGAGAAGCAGATCCGCTAGCTTGTACGAGCGCTAGGGCAGTTAAAGCTGCCGTCTCTGCGCGCAAAACGAACGAGCCTAACGAAGCCGGAATCCAACCGGCCTCGGCAATCCGCCCCGCCTCGCGATCGGCCCAACCACCTTCCGGCCCAAGTAGCAACGTGGCTGCGGAGGGCTTCTCAGTCTTCATTACTTCGAGAAGTGGCCGTCCGCCCGGCCGTTCGTCCAGCCATACTTTCAATCCCTCACTGGTCTGAATCGCGGTTTCCCAATCGAGCAACTCACGGAACACCGGCATCCGAACCCGCCGGCACTGCTGGCTGGCCTCCATCACGATCCGCCGCCAACGTTCCGCGCGCTTCGGGGCGGCCTTCTCGAGACCATGCTCGCTCCGTTCAGAGACGATGGGCTGGATCACCCCGACGCCCAACTCCGTAGCCTTCTCGATCATCCATTCGAAATGGTCAAACTTGAACAGGCTGGCGTATAGCGTCACGGGATAGGGCTCCGGCCGGGCTTCCAAGCGTTCCTTCACCCGAAAGGCAACATGGTCCTTTCGCGCGAGTTCCACTTCCGCAAGGTACAAGTGCTCGTTGTCGGAGATCTCGAACACCTGCCCCTTTTCGACTCGGAGGACACGCGTCAAATGCTGTGCCAAGTCACCGTGGAGTTCGGCCACATCCCGTTTCACTGCCGGTACAAAGAAAAGTCGTCGCGCCATGGGAGAATAAGTTTCTTACCATGATTGCGCACCTGCGCGGTACCTTACTCGAGAAGCACCCTCACCAGGCGATCGTCGACTGCCATGGCGTCGGCTATGATGTCGCCATTCCCGTATCTACTTATACCCGCCTCCCCGACGCGGGCGCCGAGGTCCGGCTCCGTATCCATACGAGTGTCCGCGAGGACGCGATTCAGCTCTTCGGCTTTTTCTCGGTTGAAGAGAAGCAACTGTTTGAAAAGCTCATTGCCGTGTCTGGCATCGGCGCGAAACTCGCCCTGACCGCCCTCTCCGGTTTGCCCACGGCCGACCTCTCTGCCGCGATCCGGGGCGGGGAGGTGACGTTGCTCACCCGGATCCCCGGAGTCGGCAAGAAGACTGCCGAGCGCATGATTCTTGAACTTCGTGACAAGGTCGACGCTCTTCCGGGCGGCGCCGCGAAGTCCTTGGCGGCCGCCGCACCGGTCTCGGAGGTCGAGGCGGATATCATCTCGGCCCTCGTCAACCTCGGCTCGCCGCGCCCTGCGGCAGAGGCCGCCGTCCGCAAGGCCCGCACCACTATTTCCGGCGATGACTTTGAACCCCTCTTCCGCCGGGCTCTTGAATTGGTTCGCTAAGCCATGTCCAACCGAAAAGTCATTTCCGGCGCACCGGACGAAGACGACAAACAATTCGAGACCGCGCTTCGCCCTCGCCGCTTGGCCGATTTCACCGGCCAGCCCAAGCTGAAGGAAAATCTCTCGATCGCCATCGAGGCCGCCCGGCTCCGCGGCGAGGCTATGGACCATGTGCTGCTCTACGGTCCACCCGGTCTTGGCAAGACCACCCTCGCCCAACTCATCTCGCAAGAACTCGAAGTTGGCTTCGAACAGACGGCCGCACCCATCCTGCAGAAGAAGCTCGATCTCACCGGAGTCCTTACCAACGTCCAGGCTCGCCAGGTCTTCTTCATCGACGAGATCCACCGGCTGCTGCCCGACGTGGAAGAGATCCTCTACTCTGCTCTTGAGGACTTCCGCGTCGACATTATGGTCGGCACCGGTCCCGGCGCCCGCACGCACTCGCTCCCCATTCAACGCTTCACCGCGGTTGGAGCGACCACGCGCCAGGGACTGATCTCCGCCCCGCTCCGCGGTCGTTTTGGCCTGGTCCTTCGGCTGAATCACTACGACGAGGCTGATCTAACCCGCATCGTTCTCCGCTCGTCCCGCCTCATGTCGCTTACCATCTCTGAGGCGGCGGCCGGTGAAATCGCTCGCCGTGCCCGGGGGACTCCTCGCATCGCCAACCGGCTGCTCCGCCGGGTGCGCGACTATGCGCAGGTCCGGGCGAACGGCGAGATCACCTTCGAAGTAGCTATGACGGCGCTCGATCTTCTCGAAGTCGACCGTTTCGGCCTTGATGAAATCGACCAGAAGATCATGATGACGATTCTCGACAAGTACTCCGGCGGCCCGGTGGGTATCAACACCATCGCGGCCTCGATTGACGAAGAGTCCGCTACGATTGAAGAGGTCTACGAGCCGTATCTCATGCAACTCGGGTTCCTCGACCGGACCCCGCGCGGGCGCGTCGGCACTCGCCGGGCGTTCGATTATTTCAAGATAGCGCCTCCGGCGGCCGGGCCGCAGAACTCTCTGTTTTGAACGTCGCTTATATTGGTCTCGGCTCCAATCTCGGTGATCGCGCCGACCACCTTAAGTTTGCCTTGGCTGCATTACGTCCTTTGCGCGCTTCGCCGTTTTATGAAACTGCCCCCCTCGGCTACCTGGAGCAGGACGCTTTTCTGAACTGCGTCTGCGAGATCGAAACGACGCTCTCTCCGTGGGCGCTGCTGCGGGAACTCCATCGGCTCGAGAATTTGCGCCAGCGGGAGCGGCCATTTCCGAATGCGCCCCGGACTCTCGACCTCGATATATTGCTCTATAGCAAGTTTATGATCCGGTCGCCCCGGTTAACGATTCCGCACGCCCGCTTGGCGGATCGCGCCTTCGTCCTGGCCCCGCTAGCCGATCTGCTTCCGGCTTACCGCCCGATGCTGGACCGCCTTGTTGGACAAGAGTTCAGACGCCTCGATTCCGCAACCGCTGAGCCTCCCGCGCCGCCCAATCCGCGCTAAAGCAGGCGGCCAGCGCAAACGGAATTACCTGCGGACCGAACAGCTCGGCAGCCATTACGGCGGTCGCCAGCGGGGTCCGCGTCGCTGCCGCGAAGACGGCCACAAAGCCCAACCCGGTCATCCATCCCATCGGCAGGCCAATGATCCCGCTCATTGCGTTCCCCAAGGTGGCGCCCACGAAGAACAACGGTGTCGCCTCGCCGCCGCGGAACCCGCTTCCCACCGTTATCGCTGTCAGGCTCAGCTTTGCCAGCCAATCCCAGCGCCCGGCCGGTTCAATAAAGGCGGCCGAAATCCCCGGCACGCCGAGCCCCGAAAACTGCCATGCCTGGGTGCTATAGAGCACTAAGGCCACCACGGCTCCGCCCACGACCACCGGCACGTAGCGTTTCACCACGTCGCTCATCAGCTGATAAGTCCACGCCGCCAACCCGAACGGCAGGCCCACCACCGCCGCCCAGCCCACCGCCCACCATTCTGGCCACACCAGGATCCGGTAGATCGTATGGTGCGCTCCCCACGCCTGCGCCACCCAGTTGCCGACGAATGCGCCGATCAGGCACGGCGCAATCAGGCTTGGCGTCGCCGTCCGTAGCTCCGCGATCTCAAGCGCGTACAGAAACCCGGCCCACGGTGTCCCGAACACGCTGCCGAAGCCTGCGGCGATCCCTACGCGGAGATCCGCCCCGGCGCGCCCGGCCAGCGCCGCGCCGGCCTGCACGGCTGTTCCTTCGCGTCCGGCCGATCCGCCACAGAGATGGGTCAGAATCGTCCCGGTCAGCACCGCGGGAGCCATTCTCCAGTTCACTCGTTCCCGTGGCTCCCGGATGTCGGCCAGCACCTCCACCATGCCACCTGCCCCGGTCTGCCGATAGAACCACTGCGTCAGCCACCCCGCGGCGGGCAGTAGCCAGACCATCCAACGATTCGTGGCAAACCAACCGCCCACAACGTCCAGGGACCACAGAATGAAGGCGGAGGCGGTGCCTGCAAGAAGCGCCGTCACCAGTGCCCTAGCGATCACAGACATTGCAGCCGCTCCAGCCACTCTGCGGCATTGCGAACGTTCCTTTCCGGATCCTGCTTCTCTTGGGTTACCAGTTCCCGGATTGCGTCCCGATGCCTTCCCTCGCGGGCGGCCTTCGAGAACGCTGCGAGCGTCCCGCGCGGAACCCAAAGTTCTTTGGCGCTTGCCCACCGCAGAAACTCCGCGGCATCGGGTTCCCTTTCGAGCGATGGGCCTAGTAGCTCCATGCCGATCGCATCGCAATGTGCCGCGTTCGTCATGTATCGCCGCAGCCAGTCGCGAAACATCTCGATTTCGTCCTTCCCTCGGGCCCGCTTCGATCGAGCATAGAGCAGGATTGCCAAATGTCCCTCCTCCAGCCTGCCACTCTTTCAGAGTCCTCTTGCCACAGCCATCCGCTCCTCCGCCGGCAATGCCGCAAACTCACGGCCATGGACAACGGCCAACTTTCGAAGCTCCGCAATGGCTACGCCACTGCCCTGTGCCGGTTCGGCGAAAAATCGCTGAGCATCCTTAGTGACTGGGAGTTCACGAATCCTCGCCTGCAGCCGCTCCAACATCCGTGCCGAGCCGCTCCACCTTCACCCGGGCTATCCGGTTCCGCTCCATCTCCATCACGGTGAACCGCAGCTTCTCGTGCTCCACCACTGTCCCTACCTGTGGCAGGTCTCCCAATTGGAACAACAGGAACCCGGCCAGCGTCTCGTACCCGTCGTCCGACGGTAACTCGAGGCCATACTGATTCTCCAAGTCTGGAATGTTCAGCATGCCATCCACTTCGAAGCTCTGCGCGTCCGCCGCCGTCCGCGGACGGGAGATATCGTGTTCGTCCTCGATTTCGCCGAACACCTGCTCCAGCACATCTTCGAGCGTCACCAATCCGGCCACGGAGCCATGCTCGTCCACCACCAGCGCCATATGGGAGTGATGTTCGCGGAACTCATCCACGAGTTCATGCAAGGACTTTGTCTCCGGCACAAACAGAGGCTGCCGCATGACCTTTCGCAGGTCAAAGGGCGGGATCACTGCCCGGCGGGCGTCCTGCGCTGCGCGCCGGCGCATCCACACCTGCACCAGATCCTTCAAATGTACGATCCCGACAATCTGGTCCGGCTCTTTTTCGTACACAGGAAGCCGCGAGTACTGATGTTCGTTCAACTGCAGCAGCACGTGGTCGAGGGAGGAGGAGACACTCACGCAGACCATCTGCTTCCGGGGCACCATGATCTCGCGCGCGGCAAAGTTCGAGAGTTCCAGTAACCGGCGAATCGCGTCTTCTTCAAAGCCCTCCAGGTGCCCTTCCGTCCGGCTTGAGGCCACAATAAACTTCAGCTCTTCGACAGAGTGCCCGTTGCTTTGCATCTCTCCGGTCACACCCAGGCGGGCCGAGATGAAATTCGCTGAGCGCTCAATCGTTGTCACCAGCGGCCCGGCGATGCGTGAGAACACCAGCAGAATCGGCGCCACCAGCACGGCCAGCTTGTCCGCCGAAGCCAGGGCCACGTTCTTCGGTACCACCTCGCCCAGAACAACGTGAAAGTAAGTCATCACGGTGAACGCTGCCGTAATTGCGACGCCATGGAAAATGGCCGTGGTAGCGGGGGTCATCACCGGCTGCAGCCAGCCGATCAGCATCTCAAACAAAGTATCTTCGCCCGCCCAGCCAAGCCCAAGGCTCGTCAACGTCACGCCTACCTGCGTCACGCTCAACATCCGCTCTGGATTTTCGAGCAGACTTAGCGCCATCTTCGCTCCGGCCTCGCCTTCGTCCGCCAGCGACTGCAAACGAGACTTACGCACCGACAGCATCGCTGCCTCGGACGCCGCGAAGAATCCGTTTAGCGCGACAATAAACGCAAGTAAGAGAAAGCGATATCCGTAGTTGGCTTCTGACATGAAGGGCTGCGCTCTCCCGGGACCGATACAATACAGGGAGTGCGCTCGAATCGGCTTCTCAAGTTTATCAACTCATTCATTGGCCTCGTGGCCTTTGCCGCCGTACTTGCGGTTTGGTGGTTTGGGTGGCGGCCAGTGCCGCAAACCAGCGGCTCAATGCCGGCACCGGTGGCCAAGCCGGTTGCCATTCACCGGGACGAGCGTGGCCTGCCCCGCATCGAAGCCGCCTCGCTCGACGACCTTCTCTTCGCCCAAGGTTACGCCTCCGCCCAGGACCGCCTTTGGCAGATGGAGTCGCTTCGGCGGGCTGCCACAGGCACACTTTCTGAAGTGGTCGGTCCTGCCGCCCTCGAAACGGATCGCGAAACCCGCAGCCATCGCATGGCGCGGATCGCTGAGCGCCAACTCACTACCCTCTCCCCTGCCGACTACTCGGCGCTCGCCGCCTTCGCTCGCGGCGTGAACCATTACATCCGCCAGCAGCGGGGGAACTATCCGATCGAATTCCGTATGCTCGGCTTCGACCCGCGGCCATGGCGAATTGAAGATTCGCTCAGCATCGGCCTGCTCATGTTCCGTACCCTTTCGAGCACTGCCCGGATCGAAATGCAGAAGACTCTGCTGCTGCAGAAAGGCGACAAGGAAAAGCTGGATTACTTGTTTTCCACCCGTGGCGGAGAAGACATCCAACCTGGCTCCAACGCCTGGGCGCTGGCCCCCTCTCGCACGGTATCCGGCAAAGCATTGCTGGCCAACGACCCACATCTGCAACATGGCATCCCTGGAATTTGGTACCCCGTGCAGTTGCGCGGCGGTGGCCTTGATGTCATCGGGTTCACCATCCCCGGAATTCCGGGCGTCATCGTCGGCCGCAACTCGCGGATCGCCTGGGGCATCACCAATCTCGCGTTCGATGTGCAGGACTACTTTCTGGAGCAATTGGATCCGGCCACCGGCCGCTATCTTTATAAGGGGCAGATCCTGCAGGCCGAACTCGATCGCGAACTGATCCCGGTAAAGGGTCAGGGCCCCGTTGAGTTCAAACAGTGGGTGACTGTGCACGGGCCTGTGAACGCAACTTTCGGCAATCGTCAAGCGGCCCTTCAATGGACCGCCGCTTCTGCGGAGCCGTTCGTCTTCGCGATCCTGCCGCTTAACCGGGCTAGGAACTGGAATGAGTTTCGCGCCGCGCTCGAGATTTTTCCCGGGGCGCCGAGCAATGTTGTCTACGCCGACGTCGATGGCAACATCGGTCTTCAGACGATGGGCAGACTCCCGATCCGCCGCAAGCACGCGGGCGACGTCCCGGTGGAGGGCTCCACCGGCGAGTTCGACTGGGACGGCTCCATCCCTTTTGCGGAACTCCCCAGCTTCTACAATCCCCCGTCCGGTCGCGTGCTAACGGCCAATCAGAATCCGTTTCCGGCCAACTATCCCTATACCGTCTCCGGCAACTTTACTGCGTCGTACCGTGCTCGTCAAATCGCCGACCGGATCGCCGCCGAGCCCAAGTGGTCCCCCGCTTCGACGATCCAGTTGCAGACCGATGTGTACTCCGGCCTGTCGCATCATTTGGCTAAGCATGTTGTGGACGCATGGCAGCGCCGGCAGGGCACGAACCCCAATCTCGCTCCCGCGGTGGAGATCTTGAAGGCTTGGAACGGCCAGATGATGCCGGAGATGTCTGCGCCTCTCATCATTACCTACACTTTCCAGCATCTCCGCCGCATGATCGCGGAAAAGGCAGCCGGGCAGCCGGGTGCCGACTACGATACCCAGATCGGGTCGGCTCACATCGAAGCGCTGCTCGATCGCCAGACCCCCGGCTGGTTCGCCGATTGGGATGCCGTTCTGCTGCGCGCTCTGCAGGAGGGTGTGGAAGAGGGTCAGCGCGCCCAAGGCTCGGATCTGCGGAAGTGGCGCTACGGCGTGTACAACCAACTCACGGTTCGTCACCCGGTACTCGACCGGCTACCGTGGATCGGCCGCTACTTCAATCTGGGGCCATATCAGGCCAACGGATCGAGTACAACCATCAAGCAGACGTCCGCACGCATGCTCCCGTCCATGCGGTTCGTCGTCGACTTTGGCGATCCGGCTGGTGGCCTTTACCATCTCCCGGCCGGTGTCTCCGGTCACCCGTTTTCCGGTCATTATAAGGATCAGTGGCGGGCGTTCCAAAGCGCAGAAGGCTTTCCGCTCTACTCTTCACCCGCAACGACTTTAACTTTGCAGCCTGCTCCGTAGAAACTTCTTCGACCTGCCGATACTCTAGGTAAAGGCATCGTTATGAAAAAGCTTCTCGCGCTTTGGGGGCTCACTATGTCCGCCATCCTAGGTGCATCCCTCTGGTATCTTTTTGGTCCCGGCACCGTGCCCGAAGGGCAGCCCTCGCTGCTCAGTGTCGATTCTGGGAGCGTCGCCCGCATCCAGTCCGATTTCAATCAGGCGTCGGATCGCATTCGCGTGGTCGCCATTCTATCTCCAACCCGGCCGGAGTCGCTGGCGAGCGCCTCGGCCCTGCAGTCGCTTCTGACGGAGTTTGAAGGCGCACCCATTCTGATGCAGGTGATCTGGGAGCCGCAGGTTGATTCCGATTGGGCTCCGCCGGCGACCGAGGTAATGGCTCGTATCTGGGATACTCGCGCGAAGCAGTATTGGGACAAGGGACATGCCGTCTCGTCCAAGCATGGCGCCCAGGAGATTCGCATCTTCTCCCGCGGAGCCGCTTGGCATCAGGAGATGCCTCCGCCCGGCGTTGCCGCCGAATCTGCGAGCGCCTCGGTTGAAGCGTTGCGGACCTTTCTACGCTCGCTTATTCCGCCCGCTGAAACTTCCCGTCCGGCAGCAATCGGTAACGTACCCCGCGCCATCTGATTGTATTGCCAAAGAATCCAGCCACCCAGAAAGCGAAACCCAGCAGATCTTGCACCGGAATCCAAACCCACTGCCGACGCAAGACAGGGTCTTTGAGAACCACCTCCGCTGTAGCCCAACCGGCCAAACTACGAAACGAAGCCACCACGAAAAGTACTGGCCACCACTCCGGCCGCACGGCGACGAGCGCCAGTGCCAGAGGAATCGGATTTGTGAAGATCTGTCCGACGTATCCAGCCGGCCGCGATCGACGAGTTGACCGGTTCCAACGGATCCGGTGAGCGGCGTTCTGTTGAAAGCTCTCGCTGCCGATCCGATGTTCGATCACGAAGCTAGAAAGTCCCACTCCCATGCCCCGGCTGGCCGCCAAACTCCCCAGGACAAAATCCTCGGCGAGGTACTGTTGCAGCAGTTCCCAGCCGCCAACTTCGCGGATCGCCTTTCTGCGTGCGGCAATGGTAGGCCCCACGGCGAAGCGCATCCCTTCAAGCATTCGCGCCACCATCACCCCGCCCCAGAACTCCGTGTTCATCCCCATCGCTTCAAGCTGCGACCAGATCGACTGGCCGGCCACCGCCCGGTAAGGGCAGGTGGTCACGGCCAGTCCACGGTCCGCGGCAAACTCACTGGCGATGGTACGGGCCATCTCCGGAGTCACGCGGATATCGGAGTCGCTCATGATCAGCAGGTCGAACTGGGCCTGCTCCATCATCAGCGACAAACTCCAAACCTTAGCATTCGGCCACGGCGGCTCTCCCGTTAGAATCGTTCGGTTGGCCACCGCTGGATACTCGCGGCGCAACTTCTCGACTAATCCAAAGGCAGGGTCGGCCTCCGTGCGCATTGCGAACAAAATTTCAAATTCCCCATAGTTCTGTTCAAAGAAGCTGCGCAGGTTCGCTTCGAGGCCCTCGTCGAGCCCAGCAAGCGGCTTCAGAATACTGACGGGTTCCGTGCCTGATCCCACGCGCCGGGCGGCCCGGTAATGCCGGACCGCTACTCCGATCAGCACGCAGTAGACAAGCGAACCCGTCAGCAGCGCCGCCAGAATCCACGCCGCCAAAGGTTTATTCCGACGTCGCTCGTGACGCGATCAGCTGTTTGACATGCGCCCGGAACTCGTCGACTGGTTTCACTCCCAAATCGCCTTGCTTCCGGTGCCGGACGGAGACATTTCCGTTCTCGGCTTCCCGGCCGCCGATGACGAGCATATAGGGAATCTTCTGCATCTGGGCATCGCGAATCTTAGCGTTCACCTTGTCGTTGCGCTCGTCGAGCGTTACGCGCACGCCGTCTGCTGCAAGTTTGGCCACAACTTCGCGGGCGTAGTCGTTCTGCTTGTCCGTAATCGGGAGGACGGCGACCTGGACTGGGGACAGCCAGACCGGGAATGCTCCGGCGTAGTGTTCGATCAGGATGCCGAAGAAGCGCTCCACGCTGCCGAACAGGGCGCGGTGCACCATTAGCGGCTGATGCTTCTTGCCGTCTTCCGCCGTGTACTCGAGCTTGAACCGCTGCGGGAGCGTGAAGTCGAACTGCACGGTGGAGAGCTGCCATTTCCGGCCGATCGCGTCGACTAGTTTCACGTCGATCTTGGGTCCGTAGAAGGCGGCCTCGTCCTTCATCAGCTTAGCCTTCATGCCGACCTTTTCGGTGGCGGCGAACAATGCCTTCTCGGCGAGGGCCCAAAGTTCGGGGGTGCCGTCGTACTTGCCGCTGGCCCCATCGTCCCAGGTAGAGAGCTCGGCTTCGTACTCGGTGAACCCGAAGGTGTTTAGCGTGTGGATGGCGAACTCCAGACACGCGACCACTTCGCTTTCAATCTGTTCGGGGGTGCAGAAGATGTGCGCGTCGTCCTGGGTAAATCCACGGACCCGCAGCAGGCCATGCATGGTGCCGCTCCGCTCGTAGCGGTAGACGGTGCCGAGTTCGCCCAAGCGCACCGGCAGATCCCGGTAGCTATGCGGCGAGTTGGCAAAAATCAGGATATGGCACGGACAGTTCATCGGCTTGAGCTGGTACTCGGCGTCGTCCAGCTCCATCGGTGTGAACATGTTCTCGCTGTAGAAGTTCGCATGGCCAGAGACCTTCCAAAGGTCGCGCCGGGCCACGTGAGGCGTGTACACGAGCGAGTAGCCCCGCTCGAGATACGCTTCGCGCATCCAATCTTCGAGCGTCTTGCGGATGATCCCACCCTTGGGGTGAAAGAAGATCAAGCCCGGCCCGGCGAGCTCCTGAATGCTGAACAGGTCGAGTTCGGTGCCGAGCTTCCGGTGGTCGCGGCGCTTGGCCTCTTCCTGCCGGGCGATAAACTCGTCGAGCTCCTTCTTCGTGAAGAAAGCCGTGCCATAGATCCGCTGCAACTGCTTGTTGTGCTCGTCGCCTTTCCAATATGCGCCGGCCAAGTGGAGCAGCTTAAAAGCCTTGATCTTTTTGGTGGAAGGGACGTGCGGACCTCGGCAGAAATCGATGAACTGCGGTCCCAACGTGTATTCGCTAAAGATCTCGCCTGCTCGCTCGGCGATCAGTTCGCTCTTCATCCAGAGGTTGGCGTACTTCTTCAGCCCCTCTTCCTTTTCGGTCATCACGCGGTCGTAGGGAAGGTCCCGCGCCTGGATCTCCCACATTTTCGCTTCGATCTTTTCGAGGTCGTCCGGCGTGAAGGGAACAGGTTTGTCGAAGTCGTAATAGAAGCCGTTCTCGATGGGAGGCCCGATGCCAAGTTGGGTGCCGGGCCAGATCTCCAGAACCGCCGCCGCCAACAGGTGGGCGGTCGAGTGCCGGTATACTTCCAGGGCTTCCGAGTCGCGCGTCGTTAAGATCTGGAGATTGACGTCGCCGTCGAGCGGACGGGTGAGGTCGTACATCTCCCCGTTCACCTTGGCGGCGATGGCGTCGTCGGCCAAACGCTGGCTGATTCCCTTGGCGACATCAAGCGGCCGCGATCCGGCGGGAACGCTCTTCTGGCTGCCATCCGGCAGCGTGATCACTATACTGGACATGAGGTGTTTACTTCGGCGGAATCAACTCTCAAAGGGCTGAATCCAAAGGAGGAGAGTAAACATCAGAGTAGCATATGACCGGTTTGGCCCCCCCATCCGTACTCCCCGAATTCCGGCTCTGCTGGTATGATAAGAAACCGCGCATGGACACCGCCAACGGGCAGGAACTCATCGACGAATCAGCTCTAGTGGAACTCGCTCGTCAGGGAGACGACGCTGCGTTTTCCGCATTGGTCAACCGCTACAACCGGAAGATCTTCCGCCTCGCAAAGAATATTACGCAGAATGACGAGGACGCTGAAGATGTATTGCAGGACGCCTTTTTAAAGGCCTACACCCACCTTGACGGCTTTCATGGCGACTCCAAGTTCTACACCTGGATCGTTCGGATTGCGGTGAACGAGGCGCTGATGAAACTTCGGAAGCGCCGCAGTGACAAGACGGTTTCGCTCGACGAAGAGATCGATACCGGCGAAGAGCAGGTCACCCGCGAGATCGCTGTTTGGGACGGCGATCCCGAACAAAAGTACGGGCAAACCGAACTCCGCCAGATTCTGGATGAGGCGATTCAGAATCTCAAACCTGCTTTCCGAACCGTATTTCAATTGCGGGACGTGGAAGAACTTTCGACGGAGGAGACGGCCGAAGCTCTCGACCTATCCGTCCCAGCGGTGAAGAGCCGGCTGCTCCGTGCCCGCCTGCAACTCCGAGAACGCCTCACAAGGGTATTCAAGCGAAAGGGAGACGACACGCTTGCCTACATGTAAAGAATTTCTATCCGAGCTGAACGGCTTCCTGGATGACGAGACGGACTCGCTGCTCCGCACCCAGTTGGAGAAACACATCAACGAATGCCCCAACTGTTGGGTGGTGGTTGATACATGCAAGAAAACCATGAAGGTGTTTAAAGGCATGGAGGCGCAAGCGATTCCGAGCGAAGTGGAGAGCCGTCTAATGGAGGCCCTCCGCCGGAAGATGGCCGCTCGGCGCTGTGGCAAGGCCTGACCGGAGCTAGAGCCCGATTTCGGCTAGCATGGACACAGTCTCCAGGGTCCCCTTGTCTTTCAGCGCGTCGAAAATCTGCGTTAACTTCCCCGAATATGCGGGGAACTCAATAGTAGTTTCCGCCCCGCGATGAAACAACTCAGGATTCACCGGGAAATCAAGTTCTGCTAGTGTTTCCAACGTGTCTTCCAGGTCCTTTGCCGTAACGGCAACACGGACCATCACCAATTCACCACCCGAGCCGCACAGGGCTTCGCTTGGTCGCATGAGTCGATACTCCTTTAGCACTTTTTAGCGTGGTTGCAATTAGCAAGGCTCGTTGAGGGATCCACTAGCCCTAAATCAATCCACGTTCTACTTGAAAGTATCATCGGTTCGGTTTGGTGGCAAGTAAATTACTCGTGCGAGATCTCCCTCTCCTCCGCCGCGGAATTGCCCGATAAGCATTTCGTGACGGCTCGAAAATCTCACTTCTCGCAAAGCTGCCCGTTGACCGCCGTATGTGGCTCGCCGTCGCGTTATTGACACTCCCCGTGAGGACAAAAGCTTCTTCGGCGTCAGCCCTTCGCGGCAGGCTCGCCTCCCATCAGCGATAGGTGAATTGGAGGCGGCCTCCTCCTGCTCCTCCGGGGCGCCGCGTGATATTTTGCCCGTCTTGGGCCGCTTCGCCGAATTGGGCCTTTCCGAACTCGACACTGCTCTCCTAGCTCTCCACGGCAAATTTGTTCTCAATAGGCGAGTCCCCGGGCGCTCGAATTTTGAGTCATCCGCAAGTAGTCAAAGACGAGACGCGTCCTGAACGTGAGTTTGCGCATCATCGCGGCGATGGATTGGGCGGGTTTCTGAAATGACTTGAGGATACCCACCGCGAAGCGGCGC
>JBBQRA010000085.1:0-22092 GCA_038215275.1 Bryobacterales bacterium
CACCCCGCCTTAATCAACCAACACCCTTGGAATCACCCGATTACGGGGTAAACCGCTGGGGTCGACCGGATAGCCGCCCAAACCTAAAACCAACCCGGGTGCGCCCGGGGGGGGAATCTAACCCCGCGGGGCCGCCTCGCCTGTTATGACGCATGAACCCAGGAAAGTGCTCAAAACAAGCCACTTCCGCGTTCGGTTCATCCAAATCCCGTTCCCAGTCGGGTTCTCAAGAACCCAAAAGGAACCAGATTTAACCCCAAAAGGCCCCAGTGCACCCACCAAACACGGGAACGGCCGCCAGCTTGCGCCAGCGGCCGTTCCCTGCCCTGCTTGGCTGCTTACTTCGTGCGGCTCGATTCGGCGCTGTTGCCGCCCTTGCTCGCAATCACGGCCTGCGCCGCGGCCAACCGGGCGATCGGCACCCGGTACGGCGAACACGAAACGTAGTTCATGCCCACCTTCACGCAGAACTCCACCGAACTCGGCTCGCCGCCGTGCTCGCCGCAAATCCCGACTTCCAGGTCCGGACGGGTCTTCCGGCCCAGCTTCACCGCCATCTCGATCAGCTTACCCACACCGGTCTGGTCCAGCACGCCAAATGGATCCGCCGCAAAAATCTTCAGGTCCTCATAATGCTTCGAGAACTTAGTATAGTCATCGCGGGAAAGGCCCATCGTCGTCTGCGTCAGGTCGTTGGTGCCGAAGCTAAAGAACTCCGCTTCCTTGGCCACTTCGTCCGCCGTCAGCGCCGCACGCGGAATTTCAATCATCGTGCCAATCATGTAATGCTGATCCGGCATGCCGGCCTTCTCGAACACTTCCTTAGCGATGCGCGTGGCGATCGCCTTCTGGTGCTCCAGCTCTTTCACCGAACCAATCAGCGGAATCATCACTTCCGGCACAACCTTGATGCCCTTCTTGGCGACCTTCGCGGCCGCTTCGAAAATAGCGCGCACCTGCATCTCGGTGATCTCCGGATAGGTGATCCCCAGACGGCAGCCGCGGTGGCCCAACATCGGGTTGAATTCGTGCAGCTCTTCGACCCGCTCAAGCAGTTCCGGCAGACGCTTCTTCAGCTCGCCCACCGGGATGCCATAAGCCTTCGACATCTCCTTCTTCGCCTTGGCGTCGGCGTGCGGGAGCTTGGCGAGGTCCACCATCAGGTTTTCGCGCTTCGGCAGGAACTCGTGCAGCGGCGGATCCAGCGTGCGGATCACCACCGGGAAGCCGTTCATGACCTTGAACAGACCCTCAAAGTCGCTGCGCTGCATCGGCAACAGCTTCTTCAAAGCCACTTTCCGCGACTTCTCATCGCGGGCCAAAATCATCTCCTGCACGATCGGCAAACGTTCTTCAGCAAAGAACATGTGCTCAGTCCGGCACAGGCCGATGCCCTCAGCGCCGAACGCCCGGGCCACTTTCGCGTCCCGCGGAATGTCGGCATTCGCGCGGACGCCGAAGCCGCCGCGGAACTCGTCCACCCAGTTCATGAACTTGCCAAACTCGCCCGAATTCGGATCCGGCTCGCTGGTCTTCGCCTGGCCCGCATACACCTTGCCCGTCGTGCCGTCGATCGAAATCCAGTCGCCCGCCTTCAGCGAAACCGACTTGCCGCCCGACTTCACAACGGCCGTGCCCTTGTGTTCGTCGATGACGAGGTCGCCCGCGCCCACAATGCAAGGCCGGCCCATACCCCGCGCCACAACAGCCGCGTGAGAGCTCTTCCCGCCGATCGCGGTCAGAATGCCCTTCGCCGCATCCATGCCGGCGATGTCGTTCGGGGTCGTCTCTTTCCGGACGAGGATCACCGGCGACTTCTTCGCCGCTTCCACCGCGAGTTCAGCCGAGAACGCAATCCGGCCCACGGCCGCGCCGGGGCTGGCCGCGATACCCGTAGTCAGCACAGGCAGCGTCTTCAGCGTCGCTGCGTCGAAGACCGGGTGCAGCAACTGGTCGAGCTGGTTCGGAGCAACGCGGAGAACCGCCTCTTCCTTCGAAATAAGACCCTCTTCGCACATTTCCACCGCGAGCTTCACCGCCGCCGGGCCAGTGCGCTTGCCGTTGCGGGTCTGCAACATG
Organism: Bryobacterales bacterium; assembly: GCA_038215275.1. Lineage (GTDB taxonomy): Bacteria > Acidobacteriota > Terriglobia > Bryobacterales > Bryobacteraceae. The sequence goes on from JBBQRA010000085.1 coordinate 2,080, forward strand.
TACAGCTTGCCTTCTTCGATCGTGAACTCGAAGTCCTGCATGTCGCGATACTGCAGTTCCAGCTTCTGCGTCGTTTCAAACAGTTGCTGATAAACGGCCGGCATCACATGCTCCAGCTCAGCAATCGGCGACGGCGTACGAATACCCGCCACGACATCTTCGCCCTGCGCGTTGATCAGGAACTCGCCATAGAACACCTTGTCGCCGTTGCCGGGGTCGCGCGTAAAGCCGACGCCGGTGCCGGACGTCTCGCCGAGGTTGCCGAACACCATCGCCTGCACATTGGCCGCGGTGCCGATCGTATCCGGGATCTTCTCCATCTTGCGATAGTAGATAGCTTTGTCGTTCCACCAGCTCCGGAAGACCGCGTCACGCGACATCTTCAACTGCACGAGCGGATCCTGCGGGAACGCCTTGCCGGTCTCTTTCTGCACCAGCTTCTTGTACTCGGTCACGACCAGCTTCAGGTCTTCCGCGTTCAGGTCGGTGTCGAGCTTTGCTTTGCGCTTGGCCTTCTGCGCGTCAAAAATATGGTTGAACTTCTCCATATGGATTTCGAGCGCGACCTCGCCGAACATCTGGATGAAGCGGCGGTAGCAGTCGTAGGCGAACCGCTCGTTGCCGGTCTTGGCCGCGATGCCAACCACGGACTGGTCGTTCATACCGAGGTTCAAGATCGTGTTCATCATGCCGGGCATGGAGAACTTAGCGCCAGAGCGGACGCTGAGCAACAGCGGATCCTTGGCGTCGCCGAGCTTCTTGCCGGTCTCTTTCTCGAGACGGGTGAGGGCCGAGGCCATCTGGTCTTCAATCTCTTGCGGAACGATGTTCTTGTTCTCGAAGTAGATGTTGCAGACTTCGGTCGAAACCGTGAACCCCGGGGGGCACGGAATTTCGGCCTTGCACATCTCGGCAAGCCCGGCGCCCTTGCCGCCGAGGATGTCGCGCATCTTGCCGTCGCCGTCGGTTTTTGTACCGAAACTATAGACGTATTTCTTCATCCAATATCTCCTGACTGAGAGCTAAAACTACTTGGTGACGATCTCCGAGAAATCGGCGATCGAGGAAAACTCATTGATGAGTTGATTGAGCAGGCGCAAGCGATTGTCGCGGACAGCGGGGTCCGGGTCGTTCACCAGTACCTGGTCGAAAAAGTGATCGATCGCGGGCCGCAGCCCGGCGATGCGTTCGAGTTGAGCGGGATAGCCGCCATCTTTGATGGCCGCCTGCTGCGCCGCCGCGGCCACGCCGGCTTCGGCCTCGTTAAAGAGGCTCGCGTCCGGAGCGCCTTCGGGCAGCGCGCCCGCCTGCGTAAGAATGTTTTTGATCCGCTTGAACGCCGCCGCCACGGGTTCAAAATTCGGCGTCGGACGAACCGCCTTCACGGCTTCGAGCCGCAAAGCCACGTCCTTCAGATCAGTCCAACCAACCGCCAGCACCGCGTTCACTTCGTCGTACGCGTAGCCCTTCACTTCCCGGAAGTAGTGCTTCACCCGCTCGACAAAAAACTCTTCGAGCTTGGCATCGCCCGCCGAAAGTTCCTGCAGCGAAGGGGTGAGTTCGCCCTCGACCAGAATTTTCACGACGCCCTGCGCGGCGCGCCGCAACGCAAACGGATCCTTCGACCCCGTCGGAATCATGTCGATCGCAAAACAACTCCGCAGCGTATCGATCTTGTCCGCTAACGCAACAGCTTGGCCGGTCGCCGTCGACGGGATCGAGTCTTCCATCGAGAGAGGTTTATAGTGCTCGTAAACAGCTTTCGCCACTTCCGGCTTGCCGCCCTGGGCGGCGATGTACAGCCCGCCTATAATACCCTGCAGATCGGTGAACTCTTTCACCATCTCGGTAGTCAGGTCAGCCTTAGCCAAGTGAGCCGCCGCGGCGGCGTCCTCGCCGCCCAACTCCTGAGCCAGCGCCACCGTCCGAGCAGTCTTCTCGAGGTACGACCCGATCTTGGCCTGAAACGTAACGTTGGCCAAATCAGATACGCGATCGATCAGCGTCCGCTTCTGGTCGACGTCATAGAAGAACCGGGCATCGTTAAACCGCGCCCGCAGCACCCGTTCGTTCCCGCGTACGACATTCCCTTCGGGATCGTCCGGAATATTCATCACCGCAATAAAGTTCGGAGCCAGCGACCCATCCGCCGCGTTCACGGCGAAATACTTCTGGTGGAACCGCATCACCATCGTCAGCACTTCTTTCGGCAGCGTCAGATAGCTCGCATCGAAGCCGCCCAGAATCGCCGCCGGATACTCGGTAATGAACGTCAGCGTCTCCAGCAGCTTCGCATCGGTCTGCGCGTTCCCGAGCGCCGCCACTTCGCGCTCGATCTTCTCCCGCCGCGCTACGCTCGACACGATGACAAAGTTCTTCTCGAGCTCCGCCTCGTAGTTCGCAATCGTCACCGGGATCGCACCCCGAACCCCCAGCCGCCGGTGGCCAAAGGTCTCGCTGCCCGACGACACGCCCGCCAATTCAAACGGCACCACAGTCTCACCCAGCAGCGCGACAATCCACCGGATCGGCCGGATAAACTTCGGTCCGCCCTTAACGGTCCAAAACATCGACTTAGGAAAATTGAGCTTCAGAATTAACTCGGGCAGCAGTTCAGCCAGCAACTCCACCGTTGCGCGGCCAGCCACCTGCCGCCGGAACGTGTAGTATTCACCCTTCGCCGTGGTCTCGACCTTCAGGTCGTCCACATTCACGCCGTTCTTCTTCGCAAACCCCGCGATCGCGTTCGGGTTTGCGGCCTTCGGCGGACCGCTCACAATTTCTTCGCTATCGGCCTGCCGCTCAATCATGCCTTCGGCCCAGAGCACCAGACGGCGACCCGTACCGTCGGTCCGCGAGACGCGGCCGCCCAGCTTATTGAAATCGAGCAGCGCCTGGAAATCCTTACCAAGCTGTTCGAGCGCAGCCGGAATCATCCAATCGGGGATCTCCTCCGCACCGACTTCGAGAAGGAATGGAAGCATTACGCCACCTCCTTCATCGTCCGGAACGGTTCCTGATCCACCCAAGCCTGCGCCACGCCGACGGCGATCTTCCGCACCCGCGCGATTACACCCACCCGCTCGGTCACACTGATCGCCCCGCGCGCATCAAGCAGATTGAACAAGTTCGAACACTTCAGCACCTGGTCATAAGCGCCCAGCAGCGGAAACCGCCGCTTCTCCGCCGGATCTTCGACGGTCTTGTACTGGTCGATCAACCGCTGCGCCTCAGCCTCGTGGCGCTTCAGCGCCTCCCAAAGCATCTCGACATCGGCCGACTCAAAGTTATAAACCGAAAGTTGTAGTTCATCGAAGTAGCGCACATCCGAATACGGCACGCCCGGCGCCCATTCAATGTCGTACACCGATTCCTTCCCCTGCAGGAAGCTCACAATCCGTTCAAGCCCGTACGTAATCTCCGCCGGGCACAAATCAAGATCGATTCCGCCGCACTGCTGGAAATACGTGAACTGCGTGATCTCCATGCCGTCGAGCATCACCTGCCAACCGATACCCCACGCGCCCAAAGTCGGCGACTCCCAGTTGTCCTCTTCCAGCTTCAGATCGTGCTTCGAAAGGTCAATCCCGATCGCTTCAAGCGAGCCGAGGTATTGCTCGATCACGTCCTTCGGCGTCGGCTTCAGAATCACCTGCAACTGTTGGTGCTTATACAGCCGGTTCGGGTTGTCCCCATAGCGCCCGTCGGCCGGCCGCCGGCTCGGCTGCACGTAGCCGACGCGCCAAGGCTTCGGCCCCAGCACCCGGAGGAAGGTTTCCGGAGACATCGTCCCCGCGCCCACCTCGATATCGTAGGGCTCCTGGATCACGCAGCCGCGGTCCGCCCAATACTTCTTCAGCTTAAAAACAGTTTCCTGAAACGAGTCCATACTCAGAGGGTTTCGAGCATCTGCGCCGTAATCAAACGGCGCTCCAATTGTTGTTCGATCGTTGTGATAAGAAAGCGGCGCAGGTCGCGGGAGGTCGTCCGGGTCCAGGTGCGGGGAGTGAGGCTGTGGAGGGGGGTGGTCAACATTTCGCGGGCCAGATTTCGGGATTCGTCACTCACGCGCAGGTCGGGCAGAAAGCCGGAAAGCCGGACGGCCCACAAAGAGAAATACTGGATGGCCGTCCAGGTCGCCTCTTCGGTTCGATCAGTGGGCGCCTGCCGCAAATGCTCCAGCGTCGCCATCACCAGTCGGAAGAACTTTTCGTTGGGCTCGGCCGCCGGGAGAATCTGATCGCAAACTTCCGCGATGAAATCCAGACCTACGCTGGCCGTGTAATTGTTGGCAAGAGCGAATTGAGACTGGAGCAATTCACAGCCATCCATCTTGCAAAGTTCGACATTCTCCCGCTGGAAGTACTGCATATTGACCTGCGAGAGGCGTTCCAACCCGCTTCCGAAACTACTTTTGGGCCGGCGCGCCCGGCGAGCTATGCCGCGCAACCTCCCTTGATCGCGTGTAAAAAAACTGACGATCAGGTCTGCTTCCCGGTAGGGATAGGATCGGAGGACGAATGCTTCGCTTACCTTTGACGGCACCGGAACGGTGTTGAAGATTCAGGTTACCATAGCTAAGCTAACCGTCCTTATATGCCCCGCCTCATCGATTTGCTCGACACCGCATCCGTACCCATCACACGGACGCTCGGCATCGTCGAAGAACACCGCGCGCTTGGCCATGTAATCTTCAGCATGCAGGCGCGCCCGGAGCACCACAACCCGCTCGGCACCGTCCACGGCGGCGTCTATTGCGACCTCGCCGACATGGCTATGGGCATCGCCATGATGACGACACTCAACGACGGCGAAGCCATGACCACGATCGAACTCAAGATCAACTACTTCCGTCCCGTCTCCACCGGCCGGCTCGTGGCCGAAGCCCGAGTGCTCCACCGCGGCCGGACCTCCGGCTTCATCGAATGCGAAGTTCGCGACGCCGAAAACCGGCTCGCAGCTAAATGCACCTCGACGTGCGTCCTTCTGACTGGCGACCGTGCCGACCCCATTTTCGCCCTCTACGGAACCTAACACTCGCGGCTCGATGCTCTTTTACGCCCTCACGATCTTTCTTTCATCGTTCCTGCTGTTCCAGGTGCAACCGATCATCGCCAAGAACATCCTGCCGTGGTTCGGCGGTTCGGCGGCGGTGTGGAACGCTTGCATGCTGTTCTTTCAGGCGGCGCTCCTCGGCGGGTACACTTACGCCCACCTGCTCTTTGAACGAGTGCCGGCGAAGCGAGGCGCGCAGATCCATATCGCGCTACTCGGAGCAAGCCTGCTGGCGCTGCCGATTCTCCCGAACGCATCGTGGAAGCCGGAGGGCAGCGAGAACCCCGCGCTACTCATCCTCGGTCTGCTCGCGGTGACCATCGGCCTGCCGTACTTCCTGCTTTCGACCACCGGCCCGCTTCTGCAGGCTTGGTATGCCCGTAACCACGCCGGAGCCGTGCCGTATCGGCTCTTTGCCCTGTCGAACGGGGCCTCGCTGCTCGCCCTGCTCTCCTACCCCACCCTGGTCGAACCGCGCCTCGATGTCCAGACCCAGGCATGGGTCTGGTCCGGTGCCTTCGCGGTCTTCGTCGCCCTCTGCGCTTTGGCCGCTTGGCGTTCCCGCGGCGGCGAACGCATCACAGAGGAGGCCGATGAAGCGCCGCCGACCCCTGCCTGGCCGTTGCGCGTTCTCTGGATAGGCCTGGCCACGGCGCCCTCGATCCTTCTGCTCACTGTGACCACTCACTTGACCCAGGATGTCGCCGCGATCCCGTTTCTCTGGATCGTGCCGCTGGTGCTCTACTTGCTGACGTTCATTCTCTGCTTTGAGACCACCAAGCTCTACTGGCGTTGGTTCTACATCGCGCTGGCGGTGGCGGCGCTCGTGATGGTGGCTTGGATCGAGGTCGATAGCCACTCCGGCATGTCGCTGCGTAAAAGCATTGCCGGCTACGCCGCCGCGATGTTCGTCTGTTCGATGGTGTGCCACGGCGAGCTTGCCAGCTTGAAGCCGCATCCGCGCTATCTGACCTCCTTCTATGTCTCGCTTTCGGTAGGCGGCGCGTTGGGCGGATTGGTGGTCGGGCTATTGGCGCCCAACTACTTCGATGCCTTCTATGAGTTCCCGCTGGGCTGGGTCTTCGCCGCCCTGCTCGGCGTCGCCGCAATGGTCTATCGATACCAGGCGTTCTTTGCGACACTCCGGGGCTTCGCCGCTTCCATTGTCCTGGTCGCACTGCTCGGCGGCTATGCCGGCTGGTGGGTTCATATTCAACAGAACCAGATCAGCGGCTACCGCCACGTGCAGCGGAATTTCTACGGCATGTTGCGGATCCAGGACGAAGGCGACTTCATGGATAAGTCGCGCGTGCGCCAATTGCTGAACGGCGTCATCAACCACGGCCAGCAGTTTCAGCATCCGTTCCGGAGGAAAGAGGCGACGACTTACTACTGCGCCGAGTCGGGCGCCGGGCAATCGATCCTCACCCGGAAGGATGGCGTGCCCCAGAAGGTCGGCGTCATCGGGCTCGGCTCGGGGACGCTGGTCAGCTATGGCCGCGCCGGCGACGACTATCACCTTTACGAAATCAACCCGATGGTGATTCAATTTGCGGAAGGTGAGTTCAGCTTTCTCGGCGAGTCGCCGGCGAAGAAACAGATCCACCTCGGAGACGCCCGCCTCACCCTGGAGCGGCAGGCGCCTATGCAATTTGACGTTCTGTTGATCGACGCCTTTTCGGGCGATTCGGTCCCCGTGCACTTGTTAACGGCCGAGGCCTTCGCCCTCTATTTCCGCCACCTGAAGCCAGATGGCCTCCTCGCCATCCATATCTCAAATAAGTATCTGAACTTGGAACCAGTGGTGGCCACCAACGCCGAGCGCATGGGCGTGGCCGCGCTAACGTTTGATGACAACCGACCCGACGCAGACGAAACCTGCTTCGGTTCCACCTGGGTAGTCCTCCTGGCCAAAACTACATTGGACATCCGAAGCGATTTGGCCAAGATGGGGAAACCCCTCCCGGCCGCCACCAACTTTCGCCCGTGGACCGACGGCTTCTCGAACATGTGGTCCATCCTCAAGAAATGAATCTGTTACACTGACGGTTTCCAATCCCATGGCAGAAACCGTAGCGAAGGTGAAAACCCGCCTGCTCCGCATGCGGGCCTGCAACGAGCGAACCACGGGGGACAAGTTTTGCTTGGGCCACTTGAAACGCTGGTATGACTTTGGAGAAGAGATTGCGGCCCAGTTTGGCCGGGATGCAGAGATCTATCGCTGTGAGCGCTGCCACACGGTTTATCTGCCCCATCCGGACGAAAAGCCTCGCACGGGTACCTTAGCGTTTTAAGAGCAGGCCGTTCCTCCGACGAACCACTCTTAGAAAACCGCATCGGAAAAGGGTGTAGTTATCAGAAACCTTTTCCGATGCGGTCACCCCTTGGGCCAGTTGGAGGAACTGTAGGGGAATCGGGACCATGCGCCGCGACGCGATTGGGGCAGAGTGTCCGCTTTGATCACTCCGTTCCCAGCCAGGCCCGCGTCCAATCAAAATCCTGACTGAAAACGCCAACCGGTGCGCGGTACTTGGGGTCCAGGGAGAGGCCGATATGAATTCTTGGTTTGTTGGCGAACCGGAATGAACACCCGCCCGAGAAAAAATTCCCTCTGATGCAATTTGCGTCAGATCAAAGAAGCGGTTCGAACTTGTTACCGGCTCCCGCAAGCACGCTTACAGTCAGGCCACTCGCTTCAATCTGAATGCCCATTGCCTCAGAGGGCGGGTTCAAAGGTGAACTTCATCAATTCATGTCGATATCCAGCATGTGGATAGCCAACGCCTCTATTCCACCAAACCGTTGAAAATAAATCAAGTCCGTAGCAGCGGAAACTTCCCGCCAGGGCCGGATAACCCACCCGTGTGTCGGTGTGACACAATCAGGAGAGTGAGCCGCCTTTCGCGCCGATCGCTTCTTGCTTTCCCTGCCGCCGCAGCCGCTCTGCGCGCTCAGAATGACGAAGATTTTCAGGTCTATACGGAGCATCCGCGCCTGCTGCTACCTGCCCGACGTCTCCGTCTCCTCCAGCGGGAACGGGAACGGACATCGCCCCGGTGGCAGCAATTTGAGACTCTCGTCGCGGGCAAGGTGCAGATGCCGGAGCCCGGCTTCGCTTGGGCGCTATACGGACAGTTGGCCAAGAACGAAGATTTTGCCCGACAGGCCGTCGCCTGGGCGATGAAGGCCAGTGACACCCGTCAGGTGGCGCTCGTCCTCGATTGGTGCCAGGCGGCGATCAAGGAACCGGAGGCTGCTGCTCTCCAAGCCAAGCTCGCCAAGCTGCTGGCGGTCCCTCCCACTGCCCGTACGCTACCCGTGATGCGCGACCGCGCCTTCGCGGCCATCGTCCTCGGCGGCGAAGGCGGCAAGAAAGAGCTCGAAGCCATCGTGAAAGGCTGGTGGCGCGCCGAAATAGCCCCCGCCATCAAAGCCGGAAAATACCGCTACTCGCGAGAACAGAGCCACGCCCTCTTCGAACTGCTCCACGCCGTCCGCGACAGCACCAATATCGACCTCCGCGAGGACGCCCCAAAGTATTTCAAAGAGCTGCCGGCCTATCACATCCTCAGTTACTATCCCGCCACTTTCCCCGCAGCCGAGAACGAGTACCGCATCCCCTTCTACGACGGAGGCGGCGAGCCGGACCTGCGCGTCGCCGCGCTCGCCCGGGCCACCGATCTCAGCATGGTCGCCTTTGATACAAACGCGCAGGAGACACAGTTTGTCCAAGGCTGGCTCATTCATGACCGGTTTCTCATGCGGGGCACATTCGGCATCCCTTACGAAATGCTCTGGGCCAATCCGTATCAACCCGGCTTGAGCTACTACCATCTCCCCCTTGCGATGCACCAGTCCACCGCCGGCCGCCTTGTGCTCCGCAGCAGTTGGGAAGACGACGCCACCTGGTTCCACTACGGCGACGGTAAAGTCCAGGTCTTTGAAGAAGGGATCCGCAAAGACCGGAGCATGAAGTCGCCGGCGCCCATTGACATCGCCGGAACCATGGTCCATTTCGGCCGTGACAACATGGAGTTCCGGGTTGAGAGTGACGACTTGCAGAACCTCTATGTCATCGGCCTTGAGGCGCACACCGGATACGATGTCGAACTCGACGACCATGAAGTTACCGAACACACGACCGACGCCGGCGGCATTCTGAACTTCCAGTTCATCAAGGAAGGCGACCGGGCCGTGCGGCTGCATAAGCCGTTCCGGCTGAAGTCATAGGCCGGACGACAGGGCTTTGGCCCTTTGACCGAGCCGCCCGGCCCGCTATGGTCTGAAGCCGGCGGCAAGCTTCCCCGCCGCCGCATTGGGGTCCATCGGGCGGACTAGTCGGTAAAGATCAATTGGCCAAAACGCTTCGGATTGTGCGGGTTCGGCTTCGCCATCTCGGAATCAGACCACTGGCTGAGGCGCCGGGCCGGCTCGGTCCCGTCCCAGCGGTTCAGATTGGCTGTCCAGACATCGCCTCGCATCGGCGGCCTTCCCGTGCCGAGCCCTTCAAAATCCGTCCAGGCAATCGCCAGTTCGAGCGACCAGCCCTTCTCCGTCCGCGACGTCTTCACCCGAACGTCCGTAAAATCGAGGCGTTTGAGCAGGAACTCCGGGAACAGATAAAAGTAGTCGTATAGCGTGCCGCGAGCGTTCATCTCCAGGCCAAAGTAGTTCGACTGCGATGGCTTCGGGTTGATGAACAGCTCGACCGCATCGTCCCGATAGGTCGGATCATCGCGCTTGTCGAACTGCGCGGTGATCTCGGCATCGTCACACTCGTAAGCAACGAACAGATACCGATCGTCCCACAGCAGCCGCGCCACCGTCTTCTGCTTGGCGCCTTTCTGGAACTCCCACGGAAAGATGAACTCGATGGGCGGAGCCACCTTCCATGTCGCTTCCTCCACCTTGCCATCAATCGCAATCACCCCAGCCGTTCGCTTCACTTCGTAGCGAAGCGGCTGGGCCAAAACCACAGAAGCGAGAAGAGTTGACAGTAAAAGAGTCCGCACTATTGCACCGCCACGGTGACGTTCGGCCAGCTGCTGGCGCTGCCCACATTGACGGCAATCGGCAGTTCTCCGCTCTGCGCACTTTGCGGAATCCGGACATTGATCTGCATTACCCCGGCCACCAGCCCCGGCGCGCCGCCGGCGTAAAGGATTTGGGCATCGATACCGCCAATGCTCACCGATACCGGCAGCTTCGGCTGCGGCGCCGGTGAGGCGTTCGGCTTGCCGTCCACTCCAGTTGGGTTCGTCGCACCCTCTCCGGTCAGGTAGAGGACCACGATGCTGCCGCGGTCAGCCTGATTCGTTGGAGCGTTCAAAGTGCCGTTTTGATTCAGGATCGCGCCCTGGCCCCGGCCCGTGGAGTCCGCCGTGAACAGCGCCGGCGCGGCATTGATCACCGGCAGGGCAATCGTGTTCGACCGGCGCCCTTCATACTCCACCTGGACTTGCGTCGTCGCGCGGCCTTCAATGGCATAGGGGACGACAGCAGTCAGCTGCGTTGCGCTCGTGTAGATCATCGGAGCGGCCACGCCGTCGAATAGCACGCGAGTTCCGGCGAGCGTATTGCCCACCAGCCCCGCGCCATCCAGCCGAAGTCCAGCCAACTGAACCGGCCCCATATCCTGGCCGAAGAACGTGACCAACTGACCGGGCGAGACACCGCCCTGGTCGGTCGCCGACCGGAAGCTTGCCGCGTTGGTAACGCCTGCAATGGAGATCTGCGGAGCAATCGGACCCACCGGCGGCGAGAGCGTGATGGTGGCGGTGGCGAAGCGCTGCGAATCAGCGACGCTGGCCGCGCGAACCGTTACCGCGGTTGGCGCAAAGATCACGCCGGGAGCCCGGTACAGGCCGGCTGCTGATATCTCGCCCGACTCAGGTGAAATCGTCCACGTAACGGCCGTATTCGTCGAACCCTGTACCGTCGCCGCAAATTGTTGCGTCTGGTTGGCCAGCAGCGTGACCGCCGCCGGAGTCACCGAGATCTCCACGCGCTGCACCAGCGTGATAATCGCCTCGCCGATCTTCGTCCCGTCGGCTTGCGAGATCGCGGACACGGTCACGGTTTGTGTGCCCGTAAAACTTGCCGGCGCCGTATAGAGCCCGGTGGTCGAGATGGCTCCAAGCGCTGGAAAAATACCCCAGCGGACCGCCGTGTTGGTTGTGTTTGAAACCTCGGCCAGGAACTGCCGACTCTCCCCGGCGCCCAACGAAATCACAGCCGGGGTGACCTGCACGGAAATCTCGGAATAGCGGACGACGAAGCCGTCCGATGCGCCACTTAGACGGTTGGCCACGACACCGGCAGTCGCCGGAAAGTTTGTTGATTCCGTCGATCCGGCGCCCCAGATGCGTCCACCGCCGTCGATGGCGATGCCGTTCAGCGAATCGTTGCCGGCTCCGCCGATGTGAGTCGAGAATCCAAGCGCCGTCGCGCCGAAATTTAACTTGCTCAGGAATCCGTCATACCCACCCGCAAAGGGCGTCGCCAGCAGCGGACCGTCGCTCCGCAGAGGGAAGTTCGCCGAGTTTGTCTGTCCGCCCACATAGGCTTCGCCCAGCCGGTTTACGGTGATCGTCAAGCCGGTGTCCTCGTTGTCACCGCCCAGATAAGTGCTATAGAAGAGACTTGTGCCCTGCGGATTCAGCTTGGCGGCAAAGGCGTCAGGTGTGAGCGAAGGCGACCGCTGAAAGGCCAGCGGGGTCACCGGGAGCTGGGAGGAAAAAGTCTGCCCGGTGAAAAACGCATTGCCCGCCGCATCGACGGCCACCGCATTGGCGGCCTCCTGCGCTTCGCCGCCAAAGTAGGTGCAGTAGATGAGCCCGCTGCCATCGGGCCGCACCCGGGCGACAAATGCGTCCGAGCCGCCCCGCCGAGCTGTTTGAAACGCTCCTTCCGTCGTGGGGAAGTTCTCCGACCGGGACTCGCCAACCACAAACGCAGAGCCGGTCGAATCGAGAGCAATCCCGTTGCCGATGTCGAGCGCAAAGCCTCCGAGCAAGAGCGAATAGACAATCGCGGAGCCGCTCGAGTTCAACTTGGTGACGTACGCATCGCCGCCGCCACGCGCGGGCAAGTTCTCCCGATTCGTGTTGACGAAGTCTGTTGAGTCGGTGCGGCCGGTGACGTAGACCGCGCCCGTCGAGTCAATCGCCAGGCCGTTCACCAGGTCGCTGAGCGAACCGCCGAGATAGGTAGACCAGGTGAGGGCGCTTCCGGCGGGGTTCAGCCGGAACACCACTCCATCCGTGATGGCGCTTCCACCGCCCAACACCCGTTGGAAGGCATTGTCAGAGACTGGAAAGTTAGTCGATGCGGTCGAGCCCCCGCCGTAGACGTTGCCCTCGGCATCAACTCCAATCGCCCGGCCGATGTCGACACCCTGGCCACCGACGTAGGTGGCCCAGACGACGGCGGAGCCAGCCGGGTTGAGCTTGGCGACTACGATGTCCTGCGAACCAAAAGTTTGGCCGCGGCTGGTGCCCGGGTAGTCCGGCGAAGTGGACGAACCGATGACGTAACTGTTGCCTGCGGCGTCGACGGCGATGGCGCGGGCGTCATCCACCTGGGCGCCACCGAGGTAGGTGGCGTAGCTCAGAACAGGGTCGATCAGCAGCGGCCGCGTTTTGTCGTAGTCGCCGAGAGTGAACCCGAACCGTCCGGTACCGCGGGAGGAGTAGGCGACGGAAACCGCGGTCTGGCCTTGCCAAGCCACCGGAGGTTTCCAGGTGAAACCATCCGGCAACTGGAGTTCGCCCGAGGGGGAGAGGGTGGCGCCGGGGAGGGAGAACAGGACGCTGGCGGCGTCGGCCTGGGGAGCTAACTCAAGGTCAAACTCCACGGCGCCGGCGCGGCTGTGATAAACGAGGTCGATGCCGGGATAGAGCTGCCGGGCGCGAGCGGTGGTGAAGGCTGGGATGTCCCGGCGCCAAGCGGCCCGATCAGTCCCGCGTAGATCGTGGAGAACCGTGTGGGCGCGGACCTCGCCTGCCAAGCGCGCTTCCGGCCGCGCGCCCTGCCAAGTGAGGGTGCTTTCCGATCCGTTGGTCAGAAGGCGAAGTTCGTGGGCGCTGAGGTTGAGGGCGAAGCTGGGGCCGCGAACCACGAATCGTCCGTGATCGCGGGCGGGTTCCAAGATTGCCGGGAAGGGACCGGCGACGGCCGACACCGCTCCAAGCCAGAGGAGAGGCAGGACAGACAAGGCAAGGGAGAAACGCAAGGCGATGGTCTTCATCTACGCTCTTCAGTATACTTTTCCACTGCGATATGCAACGTCGAAACTTTCTACTTTCAACCCTGGGCGCCGGCGGCGCCGCCTTCGCTCAGAAGCGGGACTGGTCTCAACCGGGCCGGTATCCCGATCCCGATATCGTGTCGCTCGACAAGCGATTCGATAAGTATAAGTTAGGAAACACGCCCATTCGGCGGCTCCACACCGGTTGCCTCTGGGCCGAAGGACCGGCGTGGAATGGAGTCGGCCGGTACCTGCTGTGGAGCGATATTCCGAACAACGTGCAGATGCGATGGCTCGAAGAAAACGGCACCGTTTCCACTTTTCGCCAGCCGGCGGGGCATTCAAACGGGAATACGTTCGACTTCGAAGGCCGCCAAATATCCTGCGAGCACGGCACCCGGCGGGTGACCCGATACGAGTACAACGGCTCCGTGACAGTGCTTGCGGACAAGTACAACGGCAAGATCCTGAACGCTCCGAACGACGCCATCGTCCATCCCACGGACGGGAGCATCTGGTTCACCGACCCCGGCTACGGGTCACTGATGAACTACGAGGGTAACAAGGGCGAACTGCTGCTGAAGGAGGCCGTCTATCGTATCGACGCCAAAACCGGGCAGGTGACGTTGCTGACCGACGAGATCTTCAAACCCAACGGGCTCTGCTTCTCGCCGGATTACAAGAAGCTCTACGTGGCCGACACCGGCGCAACCCACTATCCGGAAGCGCCGCGAATCATCAAAGTCTGGGACATCGTCGACGGCAAACGGCTGGCGAACGGCAAGACGTTCTGCGCGATGAAGCTCGACGGCGTGGGCGATGGACTCGCCGACGGCATTCGTTGCGACATCGCCGGCAACATTTGGGCAAGCGCCGGGTGGGTGGGCGACGGGTACGACGGCGTCCATATTTTCGCTTCGGATGGCCAACGGATCGGTCAGATCAAGCTGCCGGAAATCTGCTCTAACGTCTGCTTCGGGGGCGCGAAGCGGAACAAGCTGTTCATGACGGGTAGCCAAAGCCTATACATGGTTTACGTCGAGACTCAGGGCGCGCACATTACTTAGTTCGTCGGGTACGTCACTGATTCGAGGAAGAGCCCGCTGGCCGGCGCGGTCCACGCGGCGACATCGAGCTCTTTTCCACCGTGGCCCTGCAGCAGTTCTTCAAACTGTTGCAGGGTCACCTCTCCTGAGCCGGCTTTTACGAGGACTCCCACCACGCGGCGCACCATGCGCCAGAGGAAATGGGAAGCTTCGAGGCGAATGGTAAGCAGGTGGTCTTCGTCGGATATTTCCGCCGAGTCAACCACCACAATGGTAGATTCATTTGGGCGTGAGGGATCCTTAGCGGCGAACCTCACGAAGTCATGCCGGCCGGGGAGCAGCTTGGCTGCTGCCTCCATGGCGGGGACATTGAGGGGGTCTTTTATCCACCAGACGTGGCGTTTTGAGAAGGCCGATTTGCGGGTGGCGATCTGATAGATGTAGGCGCGGGAGAGGGCGTCGTGGCGGGCGTGGAAGCGATGCGGAGCTTCTTCGATTTGCAGGATGGCGATATCGGCGGGAAGGCGATCGTTCCATTCGCGCCGCAGCTTGGCGAGGGAAGGGAAGGTGGTCCGGCGATCGCTGGCAGCCAGCTTGATGTGCATCACCTGGCCGAGAGCGTGAACACCGGAATCCGTGCGACCGGCTCCCATCAGTTCGACAGGGGCGCCGAAAGAGGGTTCAATCACTTCGCGGAGCGCGCCCATCACGGAGCGGGCGTTTCGCTGCTCTTGCCAGCCATGGTAGCGGGTGCCGTCAAATTCGAGAGTTACTTTCCAGGTTTTCATTGAGCCATCAAGAAGTGGTGGAGACCAACTCTTGATGATAGGGCCTTGGACGGCTGGAACGGGACAGACCCTGGAGCATGGCGGCGCCGATGCGTTCAAGCGGCAGGACCTCACAAGCGGCTTCAGCTTCAACGGCGGCCAACGGCATGCCATAGACGACGCAGGTATGTTCATCCTGAGCGATGGTCCACGAGCCGGCGTCGCGCATCTGCTTCAAACCGGCGGCGCCGTCCGAGCCCATGCCGGTCAAGATCACGCCGAGAGCGTTCGAACCCGCGACAGCGGCCACCGAGCGGAACAGGACGTCCACCGCGGGACGCTGATAGTGAACCGGCGGACCCTTTCGTAAACGCACCCGGTACTCGCTGCCTTGACGCGCCAGGACAACATGGAGTCCACCAGGAGCGATCAGCACGTGGCCGTCGGCCACCAAGTCTCCATCCTCGGCCTCCTTCACGCTGTGGACGCAGCATTGATTGAGACGCTCGGCAAAACTGCGCGAAAACACGGGGGGGATGTGTTGAACCACAACCACTCCCGGGATCGAAGCCGGCAACTGCTGCAACAGGCACTCCACCGCCTGGGTACCTCCGGTAGAGGCCCCCACGGCAAAGATGCGGGAACTGGCTCGCCCCGGAAGTCCAGACTTAGCCACCGGCGTTAAGCTGGTCGCGGCCGGGCCCCGGAGCCGCGCGCCCGCAGCGCCCAACACCTTGAGCAACAGCTGCTGCCGGAACTCGGGAATCTCCCGCGCTCCCGCAGGCTTCACCAAAGCCTCCACAGCACCGAGTCGAAGTGCCTCCACTACGGCCTGCGAACCGCTCTGACAGAGCGTACTCACCACGATCACCGGCATCGGCAACTTGGCCATCAGTTTGCCGAGAAACGTGATGCCATCCATCCGAGGCATTTCGATATCTAAGGTGAGCACGTCGGGACGAAGCGCCACGATCAGATCCCGCGCCTCGTATGGATCGGCCGCGGAGCCAACAACTTCAATCTTCGGTTCACTGGCCAAGGTCTCGGTCAGCAGACGCCGCATGTTCTGCGAATCGTCAACCACCAGCACCCGAATTCGTTTGTTCACCATGAGCTTGTTTCCCTTCTCCGGAGCAAAAGCCCCCGGCCCCATCGTTACGCGGCGTGGTTCAGCCGGTCCCAGCTCAAGGCCAGAACCATGTTTCCGTTGTCCAGTTGCAGCGACCGGTGCAGCGTCGCCACCTGAGCAGGCAGTTCGGCCGCGGCAGCCAGAATCTCCGGCTTGGCCAAGTCAAACAACTCCTCCGACTCGTGTTTGCTCAGAAACGAACCGCAAACCATGTTGCCCAACTCGTTTACAACGTCGTTCATCTGCTCCTCCGTCGGAGCCTCCCCCATTGGTAAGCCAAGGAAGTTCGCCGTCAGCGCCTCGGCTGTCTCCCGAGGCATGCTCATGTGCAGCATCCCGGAACTGGCGCCTTGAAACTCTACCTTCACCGTCACCGGCTTCTCCGGCGGATCAGCGACGACGTTGCCGTTCATTACGTCGGTAAAAAACATCATTCCCAGCACTTCGCTGGCGGCATCGACCAAATCCACATCAGCACAACGCGGCAGCATAGTCCCTCCCAAGAATTTGTTCAACCTTCAACCGGATCATCTCCGGCGCGCATGGCTTACTGATGTAACCCCGCGCTCCCAGTTCCCGCAACCGCAGCACGCGCGTCTTGGTGGCGTCGGTCGAAATTACCAGCACCGGCACCTCCCGCAATCGCTCCTCCTGTTGGAGTTGCGTGACAAACTCTTCACCATTCATCACCGGCATGTTTATGTCGGTGAATACCAGATCGATACCCGCGCCCTGTAAGTGCTCCCGCTCGAGAACCGCGATGCCTTCCTTGCCATCGCCAGCCTCGAACACCGCACTCAGGGCCAGACCGGACATCTGGAGTGTTCGCCGGATGTAGAGCCGCATCGCCGGCGCGTCATCGACAATCAATACTCGAAGTGCCATATCCAGTTTCCCTCTTACTTATCTTCATCGGACAAAATCATCGCTTCTTTGGAATAAATCCAGAATTTCCACCCACTTACACCGCGATCGATCCAGGCTCGGGAGATGTGACCCAAAATTCCCCGGTGCCAATCGTCAAGCCCAGGGTGCGTCCCTGTCCGCCCCCCACCGCTTCGCCCTCCAGCATCAGTCCATGACGCCACAGAAGCTTCCGGACGGCGAGATAATTCTGCTTGCCCACACCCGTCCCCTCCCCGGGGAACAACGGACCGCGAAGACTTGCAATCTTCGGCCCGCCAATCATCTGCGCCCCTCCCGCGATCCGGATCAACGTCCGCTTCGGGTCGCCGCCGAGCCGGCTCAACTTACTCAGCAGCAGCTGCAGACCGGTATCGGCAAACATCGCCGGATGCGACTCCGCCATCTCCCGGTCCAGCGCGGAGTCCGGCAACTGAAGGTGCAGCAAGCCGCCCACTCCCGAACTCGGATCATACGCCGCCAAACCGATGCAGGAACCCAACGCATAAGTTACAAGGTAACTATCCCGGTCCTTGCTCGTACGGCACTCAGACACCCCAATTACAATCGCATTCTTTCCCTTGGGTACCATGTTAGCTCCTCTCGATTCCTCCTGACGGTCGTATTCCACCGGCCAGCCGGTAAACCGACGGCTTTACGTAATCCAGCTGACAGGCCAGCCCGTTCAAACTCTCGGCATGACCAACAAACAGATAGCCGCCCGGTTCGAGGCGACCGCGCAGCTGGTTCACCACCAGACCCCGGGTCGCCGAATTGAAATAAATCATGACATTGCGGCAGAAGATCGCCGGAAATGGGCCGATCGGCGGCAACGGCTCAATCAGGTTCAGCCGCCGGAATTCGACCATCCGGCCAACCTCCGGTTTGATCCGGAAGTGACCCTGCCACTTCCCCTCGCCGCGTAAGAAGAAGCGGCGGCGCCAGGCTTCGGGCAACGGCGCTAAACGCTCCTCGCGATACACGCCACGCCGGGCCTGGTCAAGAATCGACGGCGAAATGTCGGTAGCCAGAATCCGCACCTGACGATAAGCCCCCTCACCCAGCGCCTCAACGGCACACATGGCCATCGTGTAAGGCTCTTCGCCCGACGAACTAGCCGCACACCACACCGTCAGCTCCGGCCGGTGGCGCTGCGCGAGCAGTACATCCTTTTGCCAGAACTCAAAATGGCTCGCCTCGCGCAAAAAATTCGTATGGTTCGTCGTGAGGCAGTCGATGAACTCGAGCATGGCCGGACCATTCGGGTCGCGCTTGACGGACTGCATGTACTCACCAAGCGAGGCGTAGCCGCCGCGCCGCATCGGCTCGGCCAGTCGGAGCGTAACCAAAGCTTCCTTGCCCGCTCGCAGTTCGATGCCAAGCCGCTGCTGCACCAGGGCGCAGATGTCCCGAAACTCTGCCTCCGGGATGCCGGCCGGACTCCGGAGCTCCAAGCTGGCTGCCTCAGGCAGCGGCATCATAGCTCTCCTTCGACAAGATGCCTTCGAGGTCCAGAATCAAACCCACGCAGCCATCGCCCAGAATCGCCGCGCCGGAAACGCCCGGCATCGTGCCGAGATATTCGCCCAGGTTTTTGATCACCACCTCCTGCTTGCCCAGTAGTTCATCGACCAGCAGACAGTAGCGGCGGCCTTCGAGCTCAGCAGCGATCAGGATCCCCGTGTAGGGGTCGGTCGTCTCCGGAGTCCGGCCCAGCATTTGATAGAGCCGCAGCAGCGGCACCACCCGGTCCCGGACCAGCACCACCTCCTGGGCCCCATTGACCCGGTAGATCGAATCGGCCACGGGCCGGAAGATCTCGTGGACGCAGTGCAACGGCAGGATATAGCGCTCCCCGGCCACCCTTACCATGAGCCCGTCGATGATGGCGAGCGTGAGCGGGAACCGGAGCAGGAAGGTCGTCCCGGTGCCGGGCTCGGAGCGGATCTCAATCCGTCCACGCAGCTTCTGGATCTGCTTTTTCACGACGTCCATGCCGACGCCTCGGCCACTGACATCGGAGATCTGGTCCGCGGTCGAGAATCCCGGTTCAAAGATCAGCTCAAGGATCTTGTCCACCGGTAGATTGGCGTCCTCCGGGATCAAGCCCCGCTCGATGGCTTTCTTCAAAATCTTCGAGCGATTCAAGCCGCGGCCATCATCGGACACTTCAATCAATACATTTCCCGACTGGTGAGAGGCAACCAGGCGCACCTTGCCGATTCCCGGCTTGCCGGTCTGCTCCCGCTCGCCGGGGGCTTCAAGACCATGGTCGACCGAATTCCGGATCATATGCATCAGCGGATCGGCCAACTGCTCCACGATCGACCGGTCGAGTTCGGCGTCCTCGCCGATCAGTTCGAGCTCGGCCTGCTTGCCGGACTTCTTCACCAGGTCACGGAAGGCCCGCTGCATCCGTTGAAAGGTCTGCCGGATGGGAACCACCCGCAGCGACATGGCGATCTTCTGCAGATCGGTCGTGATCCGCCCAAGCTGCGACAGGTTCCGGCCCAGACGCGGTTCTCCCAGTTGCGCGAGCGAAGGATCCTGCTGCACGAGGGACTGTGCGATCACCAGTTCGCCTACCATGTCGACCAGGAAGTCGAGCTTCGAAGTCTCCACCTTGACATGTGCGCTGTTGGAATCGTTGGACCGGCGCCGGGTGGCGGTTGAATCAGCACTTTGGCTCAAGCTTTCGAGGGAGGCCAGACCCGGGACCAACTGCTCCTCCAACGAGAGCGGCACCGCCGCTGCGATCGACAAGCCGCTGGCAGCCGGTGCAAGGGGTTCATCGTCGGGCGGCATCATCTCGTTGCGCAACCGCTCCAGCAACTCTGAGTTGTCCGGCAGGGCCACCGCGTTGCC
>JBBQRA010000086.1:0-22083 GCA_038215275.1 Bryobacterales bacterium
AGCAACTCCTGAATCGCCTTCCGCGCCTTCGAAGACAGATGGTTCTCCGCAATCTGTCCGGTCACCCGGTGGCCGGTCTTCCCCCACCCAAATACGAAGCCGGCGAACAATCCAAAAAGCAGCACAACACGCATGGGTCCAGTATGCCACTCAGCCTGTCGCCTTCTCCCACTCCATCACCAGAAAATAAGGCACCCGCCGGTACTTCGCCGACTTCACCCGCGCCGCCGCGGCCGTGGGCTCCGGCTCATCGAAATGGACCAACCGCAGCCCGGTGTCGAGCAGCGCGCTCATGTAGGCACGCAGCGGCCGATGATAGTTCCGCACCCGAATCCCCCGGTACGCCATCCAAGCCCACCTTTCCTCGAGGTAGTCGTCAATCGGATAGTGCAGCAACTCGCCATTCGTACCCCGTACCCATCCCCCCTCTTCGGCCGCCGTATTGAACGAGGTCAGGTTCGCGATCAGCAGCGTTCCGCCGGGCCGCAGCACGCGCGCCATCTCATGGATCGCTGCCCGGTAGTCCGGGATATCGATCAGTGTCAAATAGCTCACCACCAGATCGAAGGTGGAATCACCGAAGGGCAACTGCTCGGCGAACGCCTCCAGATACGTACCCCCGGGGTCCTTCCTCCGCGCATAGTGGAGCAGTCCGGACGTGGGGTCGATCCCGATTGCCGCCACGCCCTCGCGCCGCAGCATCCGGCAGAATCGCCCCTCCCCGCAGCCCACGTCCAGGACCTTTCGCGGCCCTCGCGCCAACGTGCGCGGCAGCATGATCGGGTCCAGGACGTATTTCCTCCCGAAATCGCCCTCCTTCCCCTGATCCGCAATCCACGCCCCAGCGGACTCCCGCCATCCGTTACCGCTGCTCATCGCCGCTCCGCACCGTAGGTGCACGGACCGTGTATGGATTCCGATCCACAGCTCCTCCTTAGGCCTCTCGACGGAGCAGTGGCCATTGACTTAATCCCCGGGACGGCGGCCACGGTATACCTTGCGTCGGTGCCTTCAAAAGCCGGATCACTGATAGGTGTACCGCCCTGCGCCGTATTGATCGAGAACAATACCAGCTTGACAATCATAGCGTACGCTCTGAACTACGGGATCGTATCGGCCGCCGGGGAAAGCTTGGTACGCAAACGAGTTTTCTATAACTTCGGAATCCAGGAAAACGGAGTCGAAATCCCTCCCGGCGGAAGGCAGTTGGCTACTCCCTTCGCAACTTATCGGTTAGAGGCGCCGCGCGAAAATCAAGCCACCACCTTCGACACGAATCCGCAAACCGTTCGGCAGTGGATCACGGACTGGCCGGACCACACAGTCATTGTGGTCTCCCTCGATCTGGTAATCCTGCATTCCGGAAAAATACTGAGCCGCAACCAGGGTGGAAGCCTGGAAGCATTAGTGGGGTTTCAGAGCGCTAAGACCGAGGCGATGTCCCTTGCTCGTTCAGCTCTCGCCCGCAATCTGCCCACCGAAGCGATTGCGCAACTGTTGACCCAAAGAGTTGAAGAGAAGCGCCAAAAGCGCTCCCGCGAAGCTATGGCATGGGCCTCCGAGTTTCAAGCCGTGGCGCGTCACGCTAGACGATCCCGAGACGGACTCATCTCGGAACTGTCCCGGTTGGAAGCCAACCACCGGCAGTTCACTTTCGCCAGGTGACCCCGACTCCACCCCTCCCTATATCTGTCAAACGGTACACTACTCCCATGAACGCCGTTTGGGTCCTTCGTCTCACTTTCTTCTCGTTCCTCGCCGCCGCTGTGGCCCTCACCCAAGTCCGCCCTCCGTGGGACGCCGGCAAACCCAGTTGGTACAAAGGCAACCTCCACACCCACACCCTCAATAGCGACGGCGACTCCTCCCCCCTCGAAGTGGCCACCTGGTACCGAGAACACGGCTACCAGTTCCTCGCCCTCACCGACCATAACCACCTCACCGAAATCGCCGCCCTCAACGCAACTCTTGGAGCCAAGGAAAAGTTTCTCCTCCTCCCCGCCGAGGAGTTAACGGACCAATACCTCAAGAAGCCGATCCACATCAACGCACTGAACCTTACCAAAGAGCTTCAAGCCCAGCACGGGGCCTCCGTCCCCGACACCATCCAACGCAACGTCGAACTCATCCGCGGCGCCAAGGCCCTTCCCTCCATCAACCATCCCAACTTCCACTGGGCCATCACCGCCCGCGACATGCTCGGCATCAAAGGCCTTACCCACTTCGAGGTCTACAACGGCCACCCCACGGTGAACAACAACGGCGGCGGCGGATCGCCTTCGCTCGATCAGATGTGGGACGAGCTCCTCACCGGCGGCCAGCGCCTCTATGGCATCAGCGTCGATGATGCCCACGTCTTCAAACGCACGGGCCAGGAGTTCTCGAACCCCGGTCGCGGCTGGGTCGTCGTCCGCGCCACGGAACTCTCGGCCGCCGCCATTACCGAAGCCCTCGAGCGCGGCGACTTCTATTCCAGCTCTGGCGTCAACCTCCTCGACGTCCAAATCACCGCCACCGAATACCGCGTCGAAATCAATGCCCGCGCCATGGAGAAGTTCACCACCACTTTCATCGGCGACGGCGGCAAGGTCCTCGCTATAACTTTCGACACTATCCCGGTCTATAAGTTCACCGGCCAGGAAAAGTACGTCCGCGCGCGCATCGATTCCTCCTTCGGCCTCTCCGCATGGACCCAGCCCGTCTTCCGTCGCTAGCGTACGGGATACAGTGGAATAATGCAGAAACTGTTCGCCCTGGCCGCGATAGCGGCAACCCTGCCCTTCGCCGCCGCTGCCGAGAACACGAAACCCTTCCTCGGCCGCTGGGATTTCAACGTTACCCCCGCCACCGGCAATCCCTGGCCCCAGTGGATGGAGCTTCTCGAAAGGGACGGCAAACTCGAGGGTCGCGTGCAACCGCGGGGCGGCGGTTGGAAGCCCATCCTCGGAGCCAAGGTCGAAGGCAAGAAACTTACCGTCGCCGTGGCCGCCGCCGGCCGCGGTCCCGCCATCAATTGGGAACTCACCTCCCCTGCCAAGAACCAACTCGCCGGCGTCGAAAAACGCGGTGCCGAGGACGGCCCCAAGCTCGCCGCCGTCCGCGCCCCCAAACTCGATCGCAAAATGCCTAAAGCTTGGACCGAGCCCCGCGCCCTCTTCAACGGCAAGGATCTGGCCGGCTGGGAGCCTATCGGGAACGTCAAGAACAACAAGTGGATTGCCCGTGACGGCGAACTGATCAACGACAATCCTCAGGTGGCGGGCCAGCGCGGTCCCGGTGGAGCCAACCTCAAAACTACCGAGAAGTTCCAGGACTTCAAACTGCACATTGAAGTCAACTGCCCCGACCACGGCAATAGTGGTATCTACCTCCGCGGCCGATATGAAATTCAAGTGGGCACCGAAGGCGGCAAACTGCCGGACCACGAGATGGGAGCCGTCTACAGCCACTACCCGCCGCCAGCCAACGCTGAGCTCAACCTCGGGAAATGGACCTCATTCGATATCACCTTTGTCGGACGCCATGTCACCGTGCTCCGCGACGGCAAGGTGTACCACGACAACGTTGAGATCCCCGGACCCACCGGCGGCGCCCTCGATAGCAACGAATCCGAACCCGGTCCGTTCTTCCTCCAGGGCGACCACTACGGCATCATCCGTTATCGCAATATCACCGTCTCTGTTCCCAAGTAGTCCCCCAAAGACCCATGTCGATCAAAGCTTCCTTTCTCGTTCCGGCCTTGCTTTTAGGCCTTCTGCAAGCGCAAGACGGTCCCGAAACCGTCATCCGCGGCCCTAAGCAGTTCAAGAAGAGCACCGTCATATCTGGCCTCGCCGGACCCTGGGAGATCACCTGGGGTCCGGATGGTCACATCTGGGTCACTGAGAGGACCGGCAAACAAATCTCCCGGATTGACCCTGCCACCGGCGAAAAGAAGCTCGCCGCCACCCTTCCGGAAGTCTCCGCCCCCGGCGGACAGGACGGGCTCCTGGGCATGGCTCTTCATCCGGAACTCCTCAAGGGATCCGGCAACGACCACGTCTACGTCTTCTACACCTACGTCGACAACTCCCTTCCGGCCGACCCCACCGTCGCCGACCCCGCGAGCCCCTATCGCAACCTCTACGGCAAAATTGTTCGTCTTACTTATACCGCTGTCGATGGGAAGCTATCGAACCCGCAGACCGTTATCGCCGGCCTGCCCGCTGGCAACGATCACGTCGCCGGGCGCATCAAGGTCGGCCCCGACGGCAAGCTCTACCTTACTCTCGGCGACCAGGGCAACAACCAGCTTGGCAACGTTTGCCTGCCGGTGCAGTCTCAACGTATTCCGACTCGCCAGGAGCTCGACGCCAAGGACTACGTCTCCTACCAGGGCAAGTCTCTCCGCTTGAACATTGACGGCACCATCCCCGCCGATAACCCGAAGATCGAAGGCATAGTCAGCCACGTCTATACCTATGGCCACCGCAACCCCCAGGGCATCGACTTCGGCCCCGACGGGACCCTCTACTCCTCCGAGCAAGGTCCCAAGACCGATGACGAGGTCAATATTCTCAAGCCCGGCCGCAACTACGGCTGGCCCCATGTCGTCGGCCTAAAGGACAACAAAGCTTATGAGTTCGCCCGCTGGGCTGAAGCCAAAACGCCATGCTCCGAACTCCGCTTCAGTGACCTTGCCATCCATCCCTCGGTTCCCCGCGAGCCGGAATCGGCTTTCAAGAAGAAGATGGAGCCGCCCCTCGCCACCCTCTTCACCGTGCCGAGCGGCTACAACTTTGAGGATTTGCGTTGCCAAGGCATCGACTTTATCTGCTGGCCCACTGTTGCGGTCTCAAGCATCGAGTATTACGAGTCCAAGGGCACGGGCATCCTTGGCTGGGATCGCGTACTCCTGGTTACTGCGCTGAAGCGCGGCTCACTCTACGTTGTCCCCTTGAAACCCGACGGCAAGGCGAAGTCTGGCTATTTGTTCCGCTATTTCCAGTCGGAGAACCGCTTCCGCGATACCGCGGTCAGCCCCGACGGCAAGACCATCTACGTCGCTACGGATCCAGGCGGACTTGCTCAATCGGCCAGCGGTGGCACTACGCGCACGATGCTCGATAAAGGATCCATCCTTGCCTTCAATTACACCGGTGAAGGCACCGGCATAGCGGAGGAGCCCGTCGTGACCAAAGCGGAGCCGAAAACTGAGCCCTCGGCCACACCCGCTGCACTACCCGGTGGAATCTCCCCGCAGTTCACTTCGGTTCAAGTGGAGGCTGGCAAAGCGGCCTATAACTCCAACTGCGCCGTCTGCCATGGCAGCAGCATGACCAACGGCACCTTCGGCACTCCTCTTGCCGGTGCGTACTTTAAGAGTAACTGGGGTGGCCGTCCCCTCCGCGCCTTCTACGATAAGTCGCAAAAGACGATGCCGCCAGCAGCGCCCGCCTCACTGCCGGCTGACTCGTATGCCAATATCGTGGCTTATATCCTCGAAACTAACGGCTTCAAAGCAGGAGCCTCCCCTTTACCTTCCGGTGGAGAGGCCCTCGACAAGATGACGATCAAGTAAGTGCGGCTTAGCGGCCGAAATAGTTGATCGTGACAGTATCGGTGGCTTTCACCCCAGTACTGTCCGTGACGGTGAGTTCGAAGGTATA
Source organism: Bryobacterales bacterium (assembly GCA_038215275.1). Classification (GTDB taxonomy): domain Bacteria; phylum Acidobacteriota; class Terriglobia; order Bryobacterales; family Bryobacteraceae. Next base: position 5,649 of record JBBQRA010000086.1, read on the forward strand.
TGGGCCGGAGGCGGCGAATTGAACGGAAGGGGTGGCCGTCATTGACTGCGTCATGCCGGCCGCGCCACTCAGGACGATCCAGTTGTAAGTCAACGGCGCGCCGTTGGAACTAGTGGAGGCGGTGCCGTCTAGCGAGAAGAACTTCTGTACCGTGGTTGCGTTCTTCGGGCCGGCTACGGCCTTAGTGGTCGTCGTGCCACCGCCACCGCCGCCCGTCGAGGTGCACGTCGTTATGAACGGAGCGGCCGCCGCCAAAATCTCCGCCATTGTCCGAGTGCTGTCGGTGGCAGAGGGGAACGGAATATCCTGCTGGAGTAGATTCAGGTAAGCGGCGTGGCGCGCCTCTACCGTGGCGATCGTAGCGCCGGCGGTGCGGAGATCCGCGCTCTGGATCATCCCCAGGGCTCCGGCGTAGGCCATGACGCCGACTTCCTCGAGAATTGCTCCGGTCGAAATAAAATTCGTCAGACTCGTGATGCCAAAGTTGTACTGGCAAGCTTCCACCGGGGTGCCGCCGAGCGAGCGGATGACGGTTCTCAGCCTGTCGACGTGCGCGTTTTCGTGATCGCGAAAGGCCTTCAGATTATCGAATGCCTTGGCGGCGACTAGCGTTCCCACCAGCGGGACAAAGGCCCCGGCGCTGAAATCGGCTGCGACGAATCGCATCAGGCCCTGGTTATAGAAAGCCGCCTCCAGATGCTCCAGCGTCAGAGCGAAATTCAAGATCTGCAGGTCGGTGACGCCTGTCTGCGCGGCGGCGGGGCGCGGCGAAATAGTGACGGCGGCGGCCCCGAGGCCAATCGTGAGCGCTCCGGTAGAAAAGAAATTGCGGCGAGATGAGCGTGAGGTAGTGTTTTCCATGATAGTGGGTTCCTTGGGGCGGATTAGGCGGCGGGGCAGGATCGCTGGAAGGGAGCGATGGCGGCGACGATCTCAGTCATCGACTTCGGAGCGTCAAAGGCGGAGGGGGCGGCAAGCTGATTATTCAGAACATTCAGGTAGCTGGCATGTCGCCCCTCCACGGTTGCGATAGTTGCCGCGGCTGTGCGGATCGAAGGGCTGTTGATTTGCCCGATGACGCCGTTGTAAGCAGAAACGCCAGTATTCTCGAGGGTTTGTGCGACAGTTAGGAACTCCGTCACGCCCGAGTAAGCGAAATTGTAAATGCAAGGGACTACCGGCTTGGCGCCAAAGCCGCGAAGGGCGTCGGTAAGTGAACGGACGTGGGCGTTCTCGTGGGCTCGGATGAGGCTCAGGTAAGCGTAAACGTCGAGGGCGGCGACTTCACCGAGTTGAAGGAAGACAGGGGATTGGGCGAAGTCGGTCGAGGAGAACTGCCGGAGTCCTTGATTGTAGAAGGCAGCCTCCAAGTGCTCCAAGGTCAGGGCATAGTTCAGGATCTCAAGGTCAGTGGGGGGGCGAGTTTGCGCCCGCAGTACTGCGGCGGCCAGAAGGCCTCCGGCGATGGCTAAGGTTGTGTTTTCAGCGTTCATGCCCGTTTGATGGGCAGGTCGACCGATTGTTACAACGTATTCATTGGCCCAGTTCGTGGCACATATTACAAGCGATGGTGGCCTTCTGTTCTTTGTGGCACGCGACGCAAGCAACCATTGTCGTTGGCCGCTCCAACTTCAGGGTATCCATCGCGTAGACTTCGCCGTGACACGTGGCACAGACAACTTTGGCTTCGCTATGCCGCTGATGATGGAAGAAGACGAAATCCTTTACCCGGTAGACGCGGGCGGAACGGACCGGCAGGGACGCCATCTCGGGATGGCACGTTTGGCACTTTGCGAGCCCCGGAAATTCCGCCTGCGCCTCCGACTCCGCTGTCGCATGGCAAGCGGTACACTTCATTTTCATAGCGGCATGCCGCTTATGCGAAAACGGCTCAGCCGCCAGCGAGCCGGCGGCAAGAAACAGGACGGCTAAACGAAAGCTCACCCCGCAATTGTATCCGGGCCCGGTGGAGGCGCGACATGACCGTACCGATGGGAATCCGTAAACGCCGCGCCACGTCCCGGTAGTCCCGTTCCTCCATGTCAGCGAGTAGGACTACTTGGCGGAACGGCGCCGGAAGCGCGGCGATCGCTCGCGCCACGTCCACCTCCGGTAAAACCGGCGCCACTGGATACTGGTCTGACAGCGAGACAAACTCAACCCGCCGCCGATACCGCTGCGCGCAGAACCGGAGAATCCGGAAGAGCCAAGCCCGGCAGTTGGTCCCGGGCTGATAGGCCGGGAACTTCCGCCACGCGAGCAGTAGAGTTTCCTGCAGGACATCCTCGGCCCGGTCCCGGGCACCGAGCAGGCGGGTGGCGGCCCGCAGCAACTCTGTCTGATGACAGAGCGCTTCGGCGGAGAAGCGAAGGGTCAGCGAGTCCATGAAAAAAATTCGCCCCAATCGGGAATAAAGTTACGCAGACCCGTCATTTCAAGACATGCGCATACTTCTTGGGTTGGCTTTGGCGGTGGTAGGCGGGTTGCATGGACAGGCGTTGCGGTATACGCTTTTGCCGTCCGGGGCGGTGGCGCCGGGGGCTCGGCTCGACGGCACGATCGCCCACGATCCGCTGGGGCAGCAGATTTTTTTATTTGGCGGGCAGGAGTCCGGGGCGAAGAACGACCTTTGGGTCTACGCGCTCGACCGGCGCGAGTGGCGGGAGCTACGGCCCGCCGGGACTCTGCCTGCCGCGCGCTGGGGCCATACTCTGGTGTTCGACGCTGGGCGGCGGCGTCTGCTGCTCTTCGGGGGCCAAGCCTCCGGCTTCTTCAACGACCTCTGGGCCTATGAGATCGACCGCGGTTCCTGGACCCGCCTAGGTGCTGCCGAGGAAGGACCCAGCCGGCGCTACGGACACTCCGCCATCTATGAGCCGGGCCGGGACCGGTTGATCGTCTCGCACGGCTTCACCAATTCGGGCCGTTTCGACGACACCTGGGCTTTCGAATTCGGTACCGGCCGCTGGCGGGACATCTCTCCGGCTTCGAACCGGCCGGTGCGGCGATGCCTGCATCACGCGGTGTATGACCCGGCGCGCGGCGAGATGCTGCTGTATGGTGGATGCGCTTCCGGGTTCGGGCCGTGCCCTCTGGGCGACCTATGGAGCTTTGATTTGGCAAACGGCCGATGGACTGAGCGCGTGGCCACTCCGGCTCCGAGCCCGCGGCAATACTATGGCCGTTCGTTCGATACGATGCGAAGCCGGATGGTCCTGTTCGGTGGGTCGGGCCGCGGGAGCCTGAACGATACCTGGGAGTTTGACCCGGCGTCGCGCCGGTGGAGCGAGGCGGCGGTCGACGGCGCGGCGCCGAGTCCGCGGAGCCGTCATGAGAGCGCATACGGCGAGGGGGTGAGCTACTTCTTCGGCGGGTTTACGGCGCAGGGCCAGACGAACGAGCTTTGGGCGCTAGGTCCTGCCGCCGTGGCGGGCGTTCGCGCCGTAGTGAACGCGTTTGACGGCAGCGAGGGAGCTGTCGTACCCGGAGGTCTCGTCTCGATTTACGGGGCCGGGTTGGGCGGTGAGGTCCGGTGGAATGGTCTGGCCTCGACGTTGCTGTTCACGAGTCCGGAGCAGATCAATGCGCAGGTACCGGCGGAGCTGTCGGGGCAGACCGCGGCTCGGCTGACGGTAGGAAGCTCGGATGCGGTACCGGTTGCGGTGGCCGCGACACGGCTGGGATTGTTCCCAGGGGCATGGAACCAGGATGGCAGCAGGAACGCTGCGGATAGGCCGGCGGCTGCGGGAGAAATCATTGTCCTTTTCGCGACTGGCCATGGGCTGTCCATTGGAGCGACGGCGACGGTGGGAGGAGTTGGCGCGGAGATTCTGTATGCCGATGCGGCGCCGGGGACGATCGGGGTGATGCAAATCAACCTGCGGATTCCATCGGGAACCGATGCCAGTTCGACGGCGCCGGTGAGAGTGACGGTGAACGGCAGCGAGGGGACGGGCTCGGTTGCGGTCTACCGCCAATCGCTCCAGGCGACGACTCCGCGCTGAGGGGCGGGCGGGTCGGAGAGCATGGCGATGTATTCGAGGAGGTTGCCGTCGGGGTCTTTGAAGTAGAGGGAGGCGGCGGGCATCCAGGCGAGGACGACGGGCTCATCGACGGGGTTGCCGGCTAAGTCGAGCGGGGCGATCCCGGCGGCGCGGAGGCGGGCAGGGGCGGAGAGCAGATCTTCGAGTGCGACGGTGAACGCAGTATGGAGACTGAGGTGCGGGGGGCTGGTTCCGGTCTCCCAGAGACCGAGCATGGATTGGCCATGGAAGCCGAGCCAGTAGAACGCCACGTGCCGCTCCGTGACGAGGGAGGCCCGGCAGAGGCCGAGGGTTTCCTCATAGAATTGCATCGCCCGCTCGAGGTTGGCGACGGTGAGGTGGGTTTCGAAAAGTCCTTGAATCGGAATCATGGTTGCGTGATCCACGGCAGGGGGTCTATTTCGCATGATATAGCAGGAGAGTAACGAATGATGAATCTGATCCTATGGTTTGCGGTGCTCGCTGGCGCGGCTTATGCCCAGCACCAGCATCACGGTCCGGCGGGGGCGAAGCCGTCGGAACTTTTGGACGGCATGGGAACCCACTCCCACCCGATCGCGACGAAGTCCAAAGAAGCCCAGCAGTTCTTTGACCAGGGGTTGGCCCTGATCTATGGCTTCAATCACGACGAGGCGGCCCGTCTGTTTGGGCGGGCTGCGGAGTTGGACCCGGCGTCGCCGATGCCGCACTGGGGTATCGCGTACGCGCTGGGGCCGAACTACAACCTGCCGGCGATGCCGGAGCGGGAGGCGCTGGCTTGGGAGGCGATCGAGAAGGCGACGCAACTGATGGAAAAGGCACCGGCGCGGGAGAAGGCCTATGTCGAGGCGCTGGTGCAGCGGTATTCCAAAGACCCGGCGGCGGATCGGAAGGCGTTGGCCGAGAAGTACGCCGCCGCGATGAAGGCTGTGATGCAGCGGTACCCGGATGACCTGGACGCGACGACCCTGTATGCCGAGGCGATGATGAACCTGCGGCCATGGCAGTTGTGGGGTGCGGATGGCAAACCGGCGGAGGGGACGCTGGAGATCTGCACGGTGCTCGAAGGGGTACTGCGGCGGAACCCGAATCATCCGGGGGCGAACCACTACTACATTCATGCGATCGAGGCGTCACCAAATCCGGAGCGGGCGCTGCCGAGCGCTTCGCGCCTGGAGACGCTGGTTCCGGGGGCGGGGCATCTGGTGCACATGCCGTCGCACATCTATGCGCGGGTGGGCGAGTTTGAGCGGTCGGCGATGGTGAATGAGAAGGCGTCGGAGGCGGACCGGGTTTACCTCGAACGGTCGAAGGCGCAGGGGATGTATCCGTTGGGCTACTACTCGCACAACCTGCACTTTGTGGCCTACTCACGGATGATGCAGGGGCGATACAAGGACGCCCGGGACTGGGCGCAGCGGCTGCGGAAGAACGTGGAAGGCGCCATTGACGGGATGCCGATGATCGCGGCCTATGGGGCGTACGAGTGGCTGGTGCTGGTGCGGTTCGGCAAGTGGGAGGAGATGCTGCGGGAGAAGGCGCCGACGGAGAAGGATCTATTCTTGCGGGCGAGCTACCACTATGCGCGGAGTGCGGCGCTGGCGGGGCTGGGCCGGACGAAGGCAGCGGCCGGGGAACGGGCGAAGATGGAGGCGCTGGCGAAGCAGATTCCACCGGAGGTGGTGGCGATGTTGAACCCGGCGCAACAGATCCTAGCGTTGGCGAGTGTGGACCTGGGGGCGCGGATGGCTCGGAGCCGGGGCGACGTGGCGGAGGAGATCAGCCAGTGGCGGAAGGCGGTGGAGTTGGAAGATACGCTGAGCTACATGGAGCCGCCGGACTGGTACTATCCGACGCGGGAGCAGCTAGGAGGGGCGTTGCTGCGGGCAGGGACGGCGCGCGAAGCGGAGGAGGTCTTCCGGAAGGACCTGGAGAAGAACCCTCGCAATGGACGGAGCCTGCATGGGCTGGGGCACGCGTTGCGGTCGCAGGGGAAGACCGATAGTCTGGCATTTGTGGAACGCGAGTTCCAGAGCGCCTGGCAGTTCGCCGATACGAAGTTACCGTGAGCTATTGTTCCGGCGGGTTGGCCGGAACAAGTCGCTGCGGATCGAAGAGGTGCATCGGTTTAAACTCGCGCTTGGACCACTTGCTGCCCGGTTCAAACTGGACGCCGATGAAGAACCCGATTTCCCGGTAAACGCAGTACCGGACTTGGCCAACGTAGTCGCCTTTAGGGCCGCTTACGGTAATGATCGTGTTCAGGGGGATCTCTGCCTCCATCTGGAGGCAGACCCCGGACTCGGAGATGTCTTCGAGGTTGGCGATGGACTTCTTGCGCCGCCCGGCCTTGTCGCGCCAGTGGACGTCAATCAGATCCGCACACATTAATCTAGGCTCGTAACGCCTGTTCCGCATATAACCATCTATCGGCGACTGGATGCTTTGGGTGTATCCAGCGCTTGCTGAAATTTAACCCTACCACGTCTAGGGTAAACAGATATTGCCCCGTGGTACCGCCCTCAGCTAAATCCGATTGAAGACCTCGACGGCCTTGCTCAGCGCTTTGTGCTGTCGAATGAAGGGGACCATCTTGGTTTCGCGTTCGTCGATCTCCTGGGCACGTTTGAGGACTTCGGCGGCTTGGGCCTGCGGGACGCGGACGACGCCGTCTTCATCGGCGACGATGATGTCTCCAGGCTTGACTTCGACGCCGGCGCACTGGACGGGGACGTTACGGGAGATGCCGGCGTAGCGGCTGACGGTTGAGGAGGGGACGACGCTGCGACCGTAGATAGGGAAACCGAGGCTACGGACTTCCTTGATGTCGCGGACGCCACCATCAACGATGACGCCGGCCATGCCGCGGGCTTTGGCGGCGGTGGCCATGAGGCCGCCGATGCCGGCGACGTCGAAGCCGTCCTTGATGACGATGATGCCGACTTCGCCGGGTTTTGCGTTGTCGATCATGGCGGTGGATTCGCGGGTGGAGAGGGCAGGGGTAGCCTTCTCGGGGGTGGCCGGTTCGAGGTAGGCGGTGACGGCGCGGCCGACGACGCGAGCGGTGACGGTGCGGGGGCGCATGTCGTGGGACATGAAGCCGCGCTGGCCGGTAATCTGGTCGACGGCGTCGGCGACGGCAGCGACGGTGGCGAGTTCGTAGCCGGTGAGGAGGGGGTCTTTGGCCGGGGCTTTGCGGGCGGCTTGGAAGCCGAGGCCGAGGAGGCCGCAGAGGCCGGCGGACAGGACGAGGAGTTTCTTACGGGAGAGCATACTGGGCCTATTCTACTAGGCTCTGTGTTGGCGGTTCGGTGGGGTTCGAAGCCCCGCCGGACCGCCGCCGGGAGTTGGCCTGCGGTCGGAGTGGCTTCGTCTGCCTGATTTGCGTCGAAATGGGGTAGTTTTTGTCTGTCGGTGGCGAGTATCTCATTTTATTGCAATAACTTACGTTTTCTGCGGGCGTGGAAAAATTGGCTTCGTTCGTGGCGTCGCTGCGGTCGCGGTCCTGAGTCCCGCGAGGGCGTTCCCGCTGGTAGTGGCGACGGCCAAATGGGGCGGGGCGGTGGCTGAATTGGCTTCGTCCGCCCGATTTGCATAGAAATCGGGTCTTTGTTGCTGAGGCGCGGAGAATATCTCTTTTCTTATCTTGCGCTTACGTTTTTGGAGGGCCTGAAAAAATTGGCTTCGTTCGTTATGGGGCTGCCCTCCCAGTCGTGATTCTCGGCGGGGCGCTCCCACTGTATACTGTGAAGCATGGGAGGGGCGGGGCCGGTGGCCATTCCTGCTAAGTGGTTGTGGTGAGGCGAGATGTTTCCTGAAATGGCTTGTGACCTGCTTGCAAAACTCGGTGGAGAACGCTTGACTGACGTGGTAGCGAGGCCTGGAAAGTACTTTCCGGCAACAAGTATCGGTTCTGAGGAACTCAGTTGTTATTTCGGCAATACGGACCTAATGCCTACCGAAATATCTCGCAATTCAGGGGTGTTTGGACTAGGGATGGAGCCGGAGCAACTTGTCGACTGTCAGGGCGAGAACACCAAACATCAAATGAGCATCACTCTTGGCTTCTCGCACCCGAAACTGCCCTGCGCCGAATTCATCCTTCAAACGGCCGAATACCCGCTCCAACATCGTCCTGGTCCTGAATCGCTCAGCCTGTGCCGGGCTCAGTTGCGGTTGCGGCTTGACCCGGGCCGGCAGTTGCGTTCTGCTCTTGGGCCGGGTGTGTGGATGGATGATTGGCTGGTGGTTGCGGTCTGTACTGGCCTGCCGAATCGGCGCGGTATCGTAGGCGGAATCCATGATGTCGTACAGGAAGGTGACGCGTTTTGAACTCATCTCCATCAGCGGAATGGCGACCTGAGAATCGTGGACGCTGGCGGCGGTGAGCAAGGCGCTGACGGGGATCTGGCCATCGGCGACAATCGAGATGGAGCTTGTATCCGCGCGACCACTTCACGTGCCCGTTGTTTCCCTTTTTGCCGCCGATGTCGCAAACGGTGGGGATGCCTTTGAGCATCGCAGGTACAGTCTTGCCGTGCAGCTGCTTCTGCAGTCTGGTCTTTGGGATAGCTCTGGAAGTTGCCGATTCTTTGGCGAATACGTGCTTCTTTCGCTTCTTCTTGCTTTTGCCTTTCGGGGTCTTCCGGGGCTTGGTTTCGGCGAAGCGTTCGCGGGCTTCAGATGTCCATTTCACTGACTCACAGAGCGACTTTGCGATGCTGATCGCGATACTCTCTCGGGCCAACTCCACAGACTTGGCGAAACACCTTGCTGAAGTAGCTTTGGTCATAAAGACCAACGGCTTCGCCAACCTCAGAAATCGAGATTTCTTGCTGCCTCATCAGTTCTTGTGCTTTGGAGATGCGTAGACGATTCAGGTAGGGCACAAATGAAATTCCCGTCGTGCGCCGGAAATAGCGCATGAAATGGGATTTGCTCATGTTGAGCAATTGCGCGGCTCTCTCCACAGGAATCGCGTCCATGTGGTTTTCCGTAAAACGGTCGAGCAGCGGCTGCAGCCGGGCGAAGTTGCGAGGGTGGATCGTCTGCGGCTGCGCTTGCTCAGCGCATTGCTGATGGAGCAGAACCAGTATCATTTTCAGGTACGTCTTCAGCGTCAGGGATGCCTGCGGACAGTTCAATTCTGATTCTTTTTGAATCCGCTGAATCAAGTCGACGATTTCGTCAGCCACCTCCTTGGGTGCTGCAACCAACCGTGGCGTCTGGTCGCTTCGACTCTCAAAACTTCGCAAGTATTCCATACCCTCGGCCAGAGCCGTTGCGTTCATGATCACGTCGCGACAGAATGCCAGCACTATTAAGCGCGCGGACTGCACGCAGCATCCCCGAATGCGCGAGTGATGCTGACTCCCAATTAGTAGAAACTCACCATCATTTGCTCGTATCTCTCGATCCGTCAGCTCCAAAATCGCCGAGCCGCCGCTAGCATATAGCATCGTGTGGTGGTTGGGATAGAGGATCGAACTCAAGTCAGCCGCGCCAGCGGAGATAAATCCCGTTTTGATCGGCAGCGAACGATCCAGTAACGGAATGGGTCGAGCACTCTCGAATTCGGGCTTGCCTTCCGAGGGTTTTCTCTGTCTCATATTGAAAATCGATTACACTTGCCAAATGGTATTCTCATATGATCAGTTCGTCAAGGGCAGCATGAAGATCTTGTGGCTCATTGTCATCGCTGGAGCCGCCTCACTCTTCAGCCAGGAACGGACTGTTCAGTTTGCCGAGATTCCCTCCGCACGGATTGGCCTGCTCTGGAAGCATGAGAACGCCAAATCCGTAGACCGTCACTTGCCTGAGACTGTTGGGGCCGGCGTTGCGATCTTCGACTACAACGGTGACGGCTGGATGGATCTGTATTTCGTCAATAGTGGCGTCGCGGACTTCTATGTTCCACCAAAGCCTCTCACGAATGTGCTCTACCGGAACAACAAGAACGGTACTTTTAGCGATGTCACCACGTCAGCGGGGGTAGCCGGGGGCGGCTTTGGCATGGGCGCAGCAGCCGCCGACTATGACGGAGACGGAGATGTGGATCTACTGGTAACGCAGTACGGCCAAAACATTCTGTATCGCAACAATGGAGATGGCACCTTTACCGATGTGACGCTTGATGCAGGCTTGCGCGGCACTGGCTGGTATTCCTCTGCCGCCTGGATAGATTATGACCGCGATGGGAAGCTGGACCTCTTTATCGCAAGCTACGTGGAGTATCGCAAAGACCTGGTAATCCATTGCTGGGATGCGAAGTTGCAGGTAAGCGCCTACTGCGTCCCGAGAATTTTCAACTCGACGCGCAGCCGGTTGTTTCGCAATCTGGGCCGGGGGCGTTTCGCGGACGTTAGCGAGAAAACAGGCGTTGCCAGCTACGAGGGAAAGGCATTCGGCGTAGTGGTGACCGACGTCAACAATGACGGGTGGCCCGACTTGTTTGTTGCAAGCGATATGGCTCCGAATGCCCTGTTGATTAACCGGGATGGGCGCAAGTTTGAAGACGTGGGGCTTGACGCCGGTGTTGCCTACAGTCAGGACGGGGAACCGCGATCCGGAATGGGCAACGATGCGGCGGACTTCGATGCCGACGGTTGGCAGGATCTGTTCGTGGCTAATATCGACCAGCAGTACTTTTCGCTGTATCGAAATCAGCGGGACCTGACCTTTCAGGAGGAACAAGGGGAAGTTCGACGAGATACTCGCCTGCTCAGCGGGTGGGGACTTAAGTTCTTCGATTACGACAACGACGGGGACCCGGACCTGATTCTGGCCAATGGCCATCCGGACGACATGATTGCGAAACGGATGCCGGGAGTTACGTACGCCGAACCGATTCTGCTGTTCGAAAACCGCAAGGGTAGGTATGTGAATGTGAGTGCGCGGGGCGGAGCAGTGTTCAGAAGATCTTGGAACGCTCGCGGGTTGGCGGTTGGCGACCTTGACAACGATGGTGACCTTGATGTCGTGGTGTGCATAAATGGGGCAGCACCGCTGCTGCTGGAAAACCAAGGAGGTAATCGAAACAACTGGATTGGCCTCAAACTGCTCGCGAGCACAAGCAATTCTCTGGCGGAAGGCGCTCGTATTGAGTGGCAGCCCTCCGGGCGGTCCCCGTTGCGGCGCCTCCGCAACAGTGGGGGGAGTTTCCTTTCTTCCCATGATCCTCGCGAGGTGCTTGGCCTCGGTGCAAGCACTAGCGCCAACGTAAAGATCACTTGGCCTTCTGGCAAAACAACGTTCTTGCTAGCTGTACCAGCGGGTCAGTACACGGAGGTAGTTGAACCGAGCGAGACTGACTGGAATTGATCGTTTTGTCATAGTTTTCGATAGGATTGTCCTCACAGTCTGCAAGCCCAACTGGTATGATCAGCACCACAGGCAGTTCTCGATGAGAGCGACAAAGGAGACTTCCATGCCGAATTTCAGGGTTTTTAAAACCTTCGCTTTGATTCTTGTCAGTGCTCTTGGGACGTGGGGCCAAACAATCACCGGCACCGTCTCGGGCAGTGTGACCGATGCGGGCGGGGGGGGGCATTAGAAGCGCTACAGCTACTCTCCGGAACAACGCAACCAATGAATCGCGCAGGGTTAAGACCAACGACAGTGGTGACTTCACCTTCAACGCGGTTCTGCCGGGTACCTACAATCTGACACTCGAGCAAATCGGATTCAAGACGTTAGAGCGCACGGGCCTCGTCTTGACAGCCACCCAAAGGTTGGACGTTGGCGCCTTGGCGATGGCGATAGGCGCCGTGAGCGAGCGCATCACGGTGGAAGCAATTGGCGCCACAGTACAAACTACCAGTTCCGGGAATTCCGCCGAACTTTCCGGAAAACAGCTCAATCAGCTAATGACCCGCGGGCGCGATGTGATCTCTCTCTTGAGGGTTCTGCCTGGCGTTGGGACTGGCAACGATGAGAATGCGCTGGGTGGCACTTTTGGCACGAACACGCCAAACATCGGCGGACAGCGAAGCGGGATGAACACCATGTCTTCGGACGGACAGTCCGGCAACGACGCTGATGGCGTGGGCGGGTTCAACGGCATGACCAGTCTTGATGCCATCGCGGAAGTCAAAGTACTTCTCAACAACTATCAGGCGGAATACGGCCGCAATGCCGGTGCCAGCATCAATCTAGTTACCAAGTCGGGCAGCAGAGAGTTTCACGGAAGTCTTTATTGGTACGTTCGCAACAATGCGCTCAACGCCAACGATTTCTTTCTCAACCGCAACAGCCAAGTCCGTCCCCTCTATCGCTACAACACCTTCGGGGGCACCATTGGCGGCCCGATCTTTATCCCCGGGAAGTTCAATAAGAACAAAGACAAGTTCTTCTTCTTCTATTCCCGCGAGAATTGGGAAATCCGGGAGCCCGGCAACACCCGCCGAGTCACGGTACCAACGGCCTTGGAGCGCCAAGGGGACTTCTCGCAAACCCTCGACGTTAGTGGCCGAGTCATCCCCATAACGGACCCGGCCACCGGGGCCCCTTTTCCCGGAAACGTAGTTCCCGCCAATCGCTTGAATCGGAACGGTCAGGCGCTTCTCAACGTCTTCCCTCTGCCAAATTTCTTGGATCGCAGCATTTCGGGCGGCAACTACAACTACACCTTCCAGGGCATCCGCCAGCATCCGAAGAAACTGAATACTTTGAAGGGCGACTACAACTTCACCCAGAACGATCGGGTTTCGGTTCGCTACACGGGATGGTGGGCGGATCAGCGCGGGCACGACGCCGCGGCGGCGGTCAATTCGAATTGGGACCACGTGTATGGCCATTATCTATTCAAAACCGACCAGGTGCAGTCCAACTATACCAAGGTGATTCGCCCGAACATCATCAACGAAGCTCAGCTCGGCTATCGTGTTCTGGGCGAAATTGGCGCCCCGAATTCCTCCGATTACTTTGATCGGGCGACTCGCTCGAAGATTGGTCTTGGTTCGCTGGGGCAGTTGAACCCGGCGGGCAATCCTCTGGACATCATGCCGGCGCTGAGCTTCGGAGGTGTTCCTAGCGCAGCCGGAGTTGGCTACGATGGACGCCTACCAATTGACGCGCGAGACTGGCGCTACAATTACAGCGATAACCTGAGTTGGGTACGCGGAGGGCACTCCTTGAAGTTTGGTATTTACGGTGAGTATCAAATGAACAGCGAAGGGCCGCGCTCGAATTTCGGAGGCAACTTCGCCTTCGGAAGAAACGTAAATAACCCGCTGGACTCCAACTACGCCTACTCCAATGCAGTTCTAGGAAACTTTGAAACGTACAGCGAGAGTACGGCCCGCACTGCTGGAGTTGCGCGCCAAGCGCTGTTTGAAATCTTCGCCCAGGATTCCTGGAAGGTCAACCGGCGGCTCACGATCGATCTTGGCGTCCGCTTCACCAAGTTTACGCCATGGAAGGTTACCGACGGCAAGGGCGCGGCCTTGGCTCTCGAACTCTACGACCGGAACGAAGTACCTGTCTTCGTTCAGCCCGTGCTGGCTAATGGGGTTCGCGCCGGACGGAATCCACTCACTGGAGAAATCCTACCTGCGGTGAAGATCGGATCCTTTGCTCCCGGTTCAGGCAATCCAGCTAACGGGATGGTCGTATCCGGTTCGGATTTACTACCGCCAGGATTCGCCACACGCGGTTGGCAGGCGGGGCCCCGGTTCGGCTTTGCTTACGACGTGTTCGGAAATGGCAAGACCGCGCTGCGCGGCGGGATTGGCGTCAGCAAGCAGGCGGTGCCCGGAGCCGGTTCCTATCTGTGGGAAACACGCACCAATCCTCCTGTGCAATACAATCCCCAGATCTTTTACGGCAATCTCGATTCCTTCAAGTCGGCCGCCGGCACCTTCTTCCCCAGCAATATCAGCGCATACGAACGCAACCCCAAAGGCGCCACAGTCACGAACTATTCGCTGGCCGTGCAACATGATCTTGGTTGGAAAACCGTAGTGGACGTGTCGTATGTGGGCAATCGATCTCAGCACTTGCAGCAGTCACGGGATTTGAACACGCTGCCTTATGGTGCTCGATTTTCCCCGGCCAATGCAGACCCCAGCGCCCCCGGACGTCCGCTGCCGGATAACTTCCTCCGCCCCTATCCCGGGTATGGCTCGCTTCGCTATGTCGAAAACTCGGGCCTGAGCAACTACAACGCCCTGCAATCATCTTTGAATAGACGGATGAGTACCAGCTTGCAGTTCGGCGTCGCCTACACATGGTCCAAGGCGATGGATCTTACCAGCGGCGATAATGGCTTTTTGCCGATATTCCGGCCGTACCGCATCTGGAATTATGGCAAGTCCAGCTTCGACCAAACCCACGTATTTGTATTGAACTATCTCTGGGACTTGCCAAACGCGGGCGCCAAAATGCAGAACGGATTTGCTAAGCTGATCCTCGATAACTGGCAGCTTTCGGGCATCGTCACTCTGGCCAGCGGCACGCCGCGGGACATCGGCTATTCCACCGTCGATGGCGCCGACATCACGGGCGGCGGCGACGGTGGCCGTGTCATCGTCACAGGCAAGGCCAACCTCCCCAAGAGCGAACAAACCTTCGATAGGTTCTTCAACACCTCCGTGTTCGCCCGGCCAGCGCGGGGTGATTTCGGAAACGCGCCGAAAGATGTGTTCCGCGGCCCCGGGATAAACAACTTCGATATCTCGTTCTTCAAGAGAATCCCCATCAAGAACGAGGGCCGCTTTTTCCAGTTCCGGTGGGAGATGTATAACGCCTTCAACCATACGCAGTTCAATGGCGTTGACAATCAAGCGCGATTCGACGTTCAGGGCAATCAAGTCAACGCCCAGTTTGGGCGCTTCACTTCAAGCCGATCTCCTCGTATTATGCAAGGATCACTCAGCTTCAATTTCTAATGCTGGTTATCTATCCGTTCTTGCTCCTGCTGGCGACGCCGGTGGCCGCCTTGGCCGCCGACCCGCTCAGCGTGCAAATGGATTTGGGTTGGCGCGCCCAAGTGGAGGGAGAGTTCGAAAAGGCGGTGACTATTTATCAGGGAATCCTCGAACGAAATTCCCGCTACTCCACCGCTCGCCATCTACTGGGCATCTGTCAATTGCAGATGGGCAGAGTGGCAGCCGGTATCTCTAGCCTGGAAAACGTTGTCCAGGAAAACCCTCGAAATCGCCAAGCCCTCTACACTTTGGTGTCAACGTATATCGCGTCCAGCATGCTGGACGAGGCGCAAAAGAAGATCGAGAACAATTTTCACGCAGATCGCAGCGCGGAGGCTTCTTTCATGCGGGGATCTTTGCTGATGGCGAGAGGGGACTACGAGGGAGCGATCAGGCAATTGGAGACTGCAAATAAGCTAAACCCAAGGCTTGCCGGGCTACGTTCCATGCTGGGCGTGACGTATGGCTTTGCCAACCGTTCCGACCAAGCCATTCCCATGCTGGAGGCCGCACTTCAGGATAACCCTCGTGACGGCAATGCGACCGCCTTCCTGGGCTGGCTCTACAAAGAAAGGGATCGCGCGGGCGAGGCCACCACGCTGTTAGAGCAAACCGTGAAAGAGCGGCCCGGTGACTATGGAGCCCTCTTTCTCCTTGCTCAGTTGACGCAAGCGCGCGGAAACGGTGCTGAGGCGGCCTTGATGTTGGAGAGGGTAGTGGAGGCTCAGCCAGAACATCGTGGGGCCCATGTGCTTCTAGCGCGACTCTATCAGCAATTGAAGCGGCCCGAGGATGCGGCTCGCGAGCGAGCGATCGTAGCCAAACTCAATGCGGCGCAACAGGCCGCGCAGCCCGGCGCGCGCTAATTATTTCGTGAGGTTGAATTATGCTTTCGAGATCCATACTCAACAAGGTGGCGTTTGTGCTCTGCCTCAGCGGCAGCGCTATGGCTGCCACGGAGGCCAACCGCGTCGCTGAGTTCCGCTTTGAATCAGCGAAGAGCTACCAGGACCCGTTCCACGAAGTGAACCTGGACGTCGTGTTCTCAGACCCCTCAGGAGCGCGGCGGCGAGTTCCTGCTTTTTGGGCGGGAGGGCAAGTCTGGAAGGTTCGCTACTCCTCGCATCTCCCCGGAACACACCGCTTTCAGACCGAGTGCACCGACCCGGCGAATAGCAGCTTGCATGGCGTTAGGGGAGAACTCATCGTTAGCCCCTATACAGGGAGCAACCCTCTCTTCCTTCACGGCGGCATCCAAGTGGCCCCCGACCGGCGTCACTTTGCCTACGCTGATGGCACGCCCTTCTTTTGGCTCGGCGACACCTGGTGGATGGGCCTCGCCAAGCGCCTTCGCTGGCCCGAGGACTTTCAGTTGCTTGCCGCGGACAGACGAGACAAGGGGTTTTCCGTCATTCAACTTGTGGCGGGGCTCTATCCAGACATGCCGGCGTTCGATGAACGCGGCACAGGCGATGCTGGCATGCCCTG
>JBBQRA010000087.1:0-22079 GCA_038215275.1 Bryobacterales bacterium
AGAGGAAGCCGCTGCAGTAGGGTTCGAGTTAGGTGAGTAACTCTTCGGCGGTGAAGTTAATCGATTCCGTCCAGCCCTTGACCGTGATTTTGCCACCTTTCGAATCCATTGCGATGAGGATCTTCTCGGGACCGACGGCGGCGACGATTTCCGAGAGTAGGGCGTGATTGGGGCCGTCCGGACGGAAGGCGGAGGTGCCGACGATGACGCGGTGGGCGCCTTGTTCGACGAGCTTTTCGGCGCGTTCGGGGGTGCGGACGCCGCCGCCGACGCGGCAGCGGGCCTGGGCGCAGAGGGCTTCCACGATGGCGTCGTTTTCGCCTCTGCCGAGGGCGGCATCAAGGTCGATGACCTGAATCTCCGGGAAGCCAGCGAACTTCTGGAGCATTACCTCCGGGGCGTCGGCTTCGAGAGCTTTCTCTTTTCCTTGTACGAGTTGGACGACTTTGCCGTCCATGAGGTCAATGCAGGGTAGGATCAATTGGTTCTCCGGACGACGATGCCGCGCTTGTCGAGAAACTCCTTGAGGTCGTCGACGGTGTAAGTGCCGAAGTGAAAGATACTGGCGGCGAGCGCGGCGTCGGCCTCTCCTTCGGTCAAAACTTTGAGGAAATGCTCGGGCTTGCCGGCGCCGCCGCTGGCGATGACGGGGATGCGGGTGGCGCGGGAGACGGCGGCGGTGAGGTCGCAGTCGAAGCCGTCCTGGACGCCATCGGTATCCATGGAGGTGAGCAGAATTTCGCCGGCGCCGAGTTCCATGCCTCTGGCGGCCCAAGCGACGGCGTCGATGCCTTCGTCGACGCGGCCACCTTTGGTGAAGACGTTCCAGCCGCCTCCGCCGGGGCGGCGGCGGGCGTCAATGGCAAGCACGACGGCTTGCGCGCCGAACTCGTTCGAGAGCAGGGTGATGAGATTGGGGTCGCGGACCGCGGCGGTGTTGACGCTGACCTTGTCGGCGCCGGCCATGAGGATTTTGCGGGCGTCGACAATGGAGCGGAGTCCGCCACCGACGGTCAACGGGATAAAGACTTTTTGCGCGGTGCGCGCGACGACATCGACCATGGTGTTACGTTCGTCGGAGGAGGCGGTGATGTCGAGGAAGACGAGTTCGTCGGCGCCCTGGGCGTTGTAGCGCTCGGAGAGTTCGACGGGGTCGCCGGCATCCTTGAGGTTGACGAAGTTGATGCCCTTGACGACCCGGCCGGCGGTGACGTCGAGGCAGGGGATGATGCGTTTAGCGAGCATAGTGTCAAAGGTCCACGAAGTTTTTAACAATTTGTAACCCCAGGGCTCCGGATTTTTCAGGGTGGAACTGGACGCCGTAAACATTCTCATGTTCGAGGACGGCGGTGAAGGGTTCAGAGTATATACAGGTGGCCGCTGCGTACTCGTGGGCTGGCACATAGTAACTGTGCGCGAAGTAGAGATAGGGCCGTTCGGGGAGGTTGCGGAGGAGGCGGGAGCCGGCCTTGACTTCGAGTTCATTCCAGCCCATGTGAGGAACGCGGGCATCGTCCGGGAAGCGCTTCACTTTGCCGGCGAAGAGGCCGAGGCCTTGGAGGTCGGGCGCCTCCTCACTTTCTTCAAAGAGCGCCTGGAGGCCGAGGCAGATGCCGAGGAAGGGAACGCCGTCGGCGATTCGCATGAGGAGCGGCTTGCGGACGCGCATGGCGTCGAGGGTGCGGACCATCTGGCCGAAGTGGCCGACGCCGGGGAGGATGATCTTTTCGGCAGTGGCGAGACCTTCGGCGTCGTCGACGAGTTCGTATTGAGCGCCGATGGCGCCGAGGGTGTTGAGGACGCTGCGGAGATTGCCCGCGCCATAGTCGAAGACGACTACTTTGCTCATGCTTTGGTTCCTTCGAGGAGTCCCTTGGTGGAGGGAAGCTGGTCCTTGAGGCGGGCGTCTTTCGACGTCGCAAATTTCATGGCGCGGGCGAAGCACTTGAAGATGCTTTCGAGTTTGTGGTGGTTGCTGCGACCGTAGAGCACTTTGCAGTGGACGTTGGCGCCGGCGTGGACGGCGAAACCATCAAAGAAGTCGTGGACTAACTCGGTTTGTAAGTCGCCAACCAACCGGACCTTGACTAAGTCCGTATAGACGAGCGCGGGGCGGCCGCCGAGGTCGATGGCGACGGCCGAGAGGGTCTCGTCCATCGGCATGACGAAGTAGCCGGCGCGATTGATGCCTTTGCGATCGCCGAGGGCCTGGGCGAACAACTGGCCGAGAGCGATGCCGACGTCTTCGACGGTGTGGTGCTGATCGACGTCGAGGTCGCCGGTAGCGTTGAGTTCAAGATCGAAGCCGCCGTGCTTGGTGAACAGCTCGAGCATGTGGTCGAAAAATCGGATGCCGGTGGAGATCTGGTAGCGGCCTTTGCCTTCGATCTTCAGTTTGCCGCGGATCTGGGTCTCTTTGGTGATGCGCTCAACGGTGGCAGTTCTCATATGGTGGCCAGCGCTCCTTCGAGGTCGTTAATACTGCGGATGAGGGCTTGGGCTCCTTCGTCGAGGAGCAGGGTGCCGGTGTCGCCGTGGCCGATGCCGATGAAGGGCACGCCGGCGAGTTTGGCGCTGCGGGCGTCGTCGACGGTGTCGCCGATGTAGACGAAGCCGTGGCCGGGAAAGGAGGACATGATCTGGAGCATGCCTTCGGGGTCAGGCTTGCCGTATTGGACGTCGTCGGCGCCGACGATGGGGGCAAAGGTGAGGCCCTGCGCGAAGCGGTCGAGCGTCATCTGCGCTTCGGCGCGTTCGCGACCGGTGAAGATGGAGAAGGCGTAGCGTTCGGCGAGACTTTCGAGGGCGCCGGGCCGGGCGATCCATTGTTCGCGTTGCATGAGGCCGCCGTCGCCATCGCCAAAGAAGATTTTCTGGAAGTATTCGACGACGGTGGGGTAGGCGGCTTCGACGCCGAGGTCGGCGGCGATTTTCTGCGATAACTGCCAGTCGTTGTTCCACCCGCCGGCGTTTTTGTATTGCTGGATGAGGCTGCGTTCGATGGTCTGGCCGGTGAAGTGCGCGACGGTGCGAACGATGGTTTCGCGGTAGGATTCGGTGACATCGACAAGGACGCCGTCCATGTCGAAGATGATCATTTCTTGCGCCACAGGTCTTCCAACTCCTTAAGTAAGATGCGCATTTGCGGACGGGTGCCGACGGTGATGCGGACGCAGCCGGGGATTTCGTAGCTGCGGTCGCGGACCAAGACGCTACGGTCGCGGAGGCCGTCGCGGATTTCGATGGCGCGGTCGCCCATCTGGGTGAGGACGAAGTTGCCCTGGCTTTTGATGTAGGGGATGTTGAGCTTTTCGAGGCCGACGTAGAGCAGTTCGCGGGCGGCGAGGACTTCGCCGACGTAACGTTCGATGAACTGCGGATCGCGAACGGCGGCGCGGGCGGCGAGGACGGCGAGGGAGTTGACCGAGTAGGGGCTTTGCGCCTTACGGAGCCATTCGACATTGGCGGCCTGCGTGAAGAGGCAGCCGATGCGGAGGGCGGCCATGCCGTAGACCTTCGAGAAGGTGCGGGAGACGAAGAGGTTGGGGTACTCCTTGAGCAGGCCGATCGCGGTGACGCCGGAGAATTCGTAATAGGCTTCGTCGATGAGGACGGCGGAGTGGGGGGCGCGCTTCAGGATGCGGACGACGCCATCGAGATCGACGCCGGTGCCGGTGGGGTTGTTCGGATTCGAAATGAGGATGGCTTTGGTGGAAGGTTGGATGGCGCCGAGGAGTTCCTGGAGAGGGAAGGCGAGGGTGCCGGGGCGGTAGGCGATTTCGCGAACCTGGGCGCCGGCGACTTCGGCGTAGAACTTGTACATCGCGTAAGCGGGCTTCAGGATAAGGACTTCGTCGTCGTCATCGACGTAAGTGTTGATGAGGACCTGGATAGCTTCGTCGGTGCCGTTGGTGAGGGCGAACTCGTTCTCGCCGACCTTGAAGTAAGCCGCAAGTTCCTTGCGGGCATCGTTGTACTCGGGATATACGGCGAGGTCGTTTTCGACGAGGTGTTCGACGAGGAACTGGGTGACCTGTTCCGAGCAGCCGATGGTGTTTTCGTTGAAGTCGAGACGGAGCTTATCGCCACGGCCGCCGGTGGGCGGGTGGTACGGCGCCATCTTTTCGACCGCCGGACGCGGGCGGAGTTTTGGACTACTTGGCACTTCGAACCTCCACGGAACGGGCGTGCGCTTCGAGGCCTTCGGCGCGGGCTAGGGTGGTGACGGCGGGGGTGAGCTTTTTCAGCGCGGCGGCGCTGAGCTCCTGGGTCGAGATCACCTTGACGTAGTCAGCGGCGGAGAGGCCGCCGCGCAGGCGGGCAGCGCCGCTGGTGGGCAGGACGTGGTTGGGGCCGCTGGCATAGTCGCCGGCGGCTTCGGGGCTGTGGGGCCCGATGAAGACGCTGCCGGCGTGGCGGATCTGCTTGAGCCAGGAGGCGGAGGGGATCGACAGGTGTTCGGGGGCGAAGCGGTTGGCGACTTCGATGGCCTGGTCGACGGACTCCATGAGGATGATGGCTGAGTTTTTGTCGACGGCGACGCGGGCCGTTTTTGCGGTGGGGAGGGTGGCCAACTGCTTTTCGATTTCACTTTGGACGGCGAGGGCGAGGAGCTTGGACGTGGTGAGGAGGACGGCGGATGCGTCCGTATCGTGTTCGGCTTGCGCAAGCATGTCGGCGGCAATCCAGGCGGGGTTGCCCGCTTCGGCGATTATGAGGATCTCCGTGGGGCCGGCGATGAAGTCGATGCCGACTTCGCCGGCGAGGAGCTTTTTGGCGGCGGCGACATAGATGTTGCCGGGGCCGACGATGCGGTCAGCGCGGGGAATCGTCTTGGTGCCGTAGGCGAAGGCCGCGATGGCCTGGGCGCCGCCGATCTGGAAGACGTGGGGGACTTTGAGGAGAGCCGCCGTGCCGTAGATTTCAGGGACGACTCGGGGGGAGGTGACACAGATGTTGGGCACGCCGGCGACCTGGGCCGGGATGACGGTCATCAGGAGCGTAGAGGGCAGGGGATAGCGGCCGGCGGGAATGTAGGCCGCGACCGTATCGAGGGGCCGGACGATTTGACCCAGCTTGAGGCCGGGGGAGACGGTGACGGACTTGGCGACCGGAAGCTGGAGCTTGGCGTAGGCCCGAATGTTGGCCGCGGCCGTTTTGACGGCGGCTTTGAACTCGGGCGAGAGGCCGGCGGCGGCAAGGGCGATTTCGTCTTCAGGGACGCGAAGCGATTTGCGTTCGAGCTTATCGAAGTGCCGGGCGTATTCGAGGACGGCCGTGTCGCCGCGCTTTTTGACGGCTTCGAGCATGGGCTTGACGATGGCTTCCGCCTCGCCCAGGCGGGCCGCTTTACGCGATAGTATCTTAGTAACTTGACCGGCGTCGACTATCTTAATCATGTTAGGGTGCCTTACATTACGATTTTATTCAGCGGGTACTCGACGATACCCTGCGCGCCGGCGGCCTTGAGCCGGGGGATGAGGGTGCGCACGGTGATCTCTTCGAGGATGGTGTGGACAGCCACCCACTCCGGGTCGCTGAGCTGAGAGATGGTCGGGTTCTTGAGCGCGGGAAGGGTGGCGAGCACCTTGTTGAGGTCGGCGGTGCGGACATTGAGGATGAGCCCGACGCGGCCGAGGGCGGCGATGGCGCCATCGAGAAGAAGGCGGATGTCCGATAGCTTCTGCTGCTTCCAGGCGTCGGCCCAGGAATCTTTGTTGGCGATCAGTTGGGTATTCGAGCTCATCAGCTCTTCAACGATGCGGAGTTTGTTGGCTCGGAGCGAGGAGCCGGTTTCGGTGACTTCGACGATGGCATCGGCGAGGATGGGGGGTTTGACTTCGGTGGCGCCCCAGGAGAATTCGACCTTAGCGGTGACGCCGTTAGCCTTGAGGTAGTTTTTGGTGAACTGCACGAGTTCGGTGGCGATGACTTTGCCTTCGAGGTCCTTCACGCTATGAATGGTCGAGGACTCCGGGACAGCGAGGACCCAGCGGACCTTGCCGAAGCTGGCCTTTGAATAGATGAGGTCGGCGACGGTCTCAACGTCGGCCTCCGATTCCTTGACCCAGTCGAGGCCCGTGAGGCCGGCATCGAGAATGCCGTCTTCGACGTAGCGGGCCATTTCCTGAGCGCGGATGAGCATGCACTCGATTTCGGGATCGTCGATTGACGGGAAGTAACTGCGGCTCGAAACGGAGATGTTGTAGCCGGCGCGACGGAAGAGGTCGATGGTCGCGTTCTCGAGGCTTCCTTTGGGGATGCCGAGTTTGAGCTTGTTACTTGTCATAGACGGCCTTCGGATCGTAGGTTTGGTTCTCGGAGACTTTCCATTCACCGTCGGCAAGGGTGCGGAAGAAGCAGCTTTCGTAGCCTTCGTGACAGACGCCGGGGCCGACGGGGTCAACAAGGACGAGCACGGCGTCTTTGTCGCAGTCGGTCTGGATGGACTTGACGAGGAGTTTATGGCCGGAGGATTCGCCCTTGAGCCAGAGCTTCTGGCGGCTGCGGGAGAAGAAGATGGCGTAGCCTCTCTCGACGGTGAGGCGGAACGATTCCTCGTTCATGTAGCCGACCATGAGAATCCGCTTGGTTTCGTAGTGCTGAATGACGGCGGTAACAAGGCCGTCCGATTTTTTAAAGTCTAGGTCCATAAGGAAAAAGCCCGCCGTTTTCGCGGCGGGCTGGTGAGGAAGTCATCGAAGCTTTTGGAGAGATTATCTCGAAGCTACAGTCCAGCCTGCCCAACCGCCGTATGGCGATGGTGAGGATGCAGGCTGTGGTGCGTGAAACGCATGAATTCGTAGGATAGCAAACTTCGCTACGGCTGTCTCGCCTGATTCAAAACTGCGGCGACGGCCTGTACGAATTGGAGGGCGCGGGGCGGACTGACGAGGATAGGCAGGCCATCGGGGTTGGCCCGGACCTCAGTGGTGGGGTCGACGAAATTGAAGTTTTGGGTCTTGCCTTTTTCGTCGATGATTTTGAGATTGACGAAAGGGACGCCTTGGTTGCTGCTGATGGGTTGGGCGGAGACAAGGTTGGCGAGTGGGACGGAGATGTTCTTGCTGGTGCAGTTTCCGCCGGTGTTCTGGAATTGAATCTGCTCGCGGGAGACAACAAGGCTGGCGGCGTGGGCGCCGGTGAGGGTGTGGTGGTGCCCGAGGGTGAACGGGAGGGTGGCGCCGGCGCGGAGAGCCTGGACGGAGGTGGGGACGAACAGGTCCCAGCGCTGGTTGCGGAAGTGGACGTAAGAGAGGAGGAGGAGCGCGTCTTTGTTGTTGGGTTCGACGCGGAGGATCTGTTGGGCGATGGTAGTGGCTTGCTGGGTATCGCCGCGCTGGTAGGCAGCGTTGCCGGCGGCGATATCGGGGATGTTCTGTGGCGGGGCCGGGGCGGGGGCGGTGTTGTTGGGCGCGACCGAGTTGGTCATGATGCGGGAGAGCGGGTTCTGCACGGCGTGCGGGGCAGCGGCGACAGATTCGGCGGCGGGCTGGGGTTGGGGAGCGGGGGTGGCGCCCGCGGCTCCGGGGCGGAGATAGACATCGCCGATCACGCTTGAGACGGTCCAGGGGACCTGGCGGCCGCTGGAGGCGTTGTGGACGCGTTCGCGAACGCGATTGAAGACCTGATCGAGGGTCAGGCCGGGCTCCTTTAGGGCGGTGATGAGATGCGTGGTGAAGAGGCCGTTGTTGCCTTTGGGATTGTCGTCGGCGGTCTTGCCGGGGGCGGTGGCGAAGGCGATCAGGGTTCCTTTGCCGGTGCCCATGGCGGCGAGCCCTCCGCTGGTGGATCGGGTGGCGGCGAAGGGATTGTTGCGGCAGGCGTCGAGGACGACGAGAGTAACGCGGGCGCCGGCCTTCTCGATGCGTTCCTGGACGCGGGAGGCGGCGTAAGCGGCGTACTTGGCGTCGGCTTCGTCCTTGGCGTCGAAGTCGACGGGGACGAGGTAGTTTTCGCCTTCGAGTTGGATGCCATGGCCGGCGTAGTAGAACGCGACGACGTCGCCTTGCCGGACCTGGCTGACGAGGGAGGAGACGGCGCGGTCGAGATTGGGGAGGGTGACATCCAGGGCCGTGATGGTGGTGAAGCCGACGTCAGTGAGGGCTTGGGCGACGGCGCGGGCGTCGTTAGCGGGGTTGCGGAGGGGCCACTTGGGGTAACTGCCGTTGCCGATGACGAGCGCTACCTTTTTCGGAGCTTCGAACTTGAGATCTCGCTGGGGCGGCTGGGCGGCGAGGGGGAACGTTAGGAGGAAGAGGAGCGCGAGGCATTTCATGGATGTGGGCTCTGCGGTGGAAGTATTTTAAAACTAAACGATAGCAGTCGCGCTGGCGCGGTTAAGAACGGGAAACAGGAATCCGTCCGGATTGCCGGCATTCGCATCTTCGTGGCGCTGCGGGAGCGGATACCGGGCGCGGGTGAGCAACACTCCGTTCGTGTTGCCCGAGAGCACAAGCGCATCCAGGCCAGCCTTTTGGTGGGAAGCGATGATCGCGCGATTTGATCGTCGTCGCTGAGAGTGGCGTCGAGGAAAGGTCTCGATTCTGTTGACAGTTCCGGGGCTGGCAGCCGGAGGTCGTGGTCTTGAGCGGTGGTTAAGTCGACCAGCTTCACATGCGGCGAGGCGTCCCGCAGGGGTAACAGTGCTTTGCCCTGGCTGGTCGTCCGGATGCCGGTGGGGCTGACGGAACGTAGGCTGGACGGGTACGGGAGGGTCCGGCAGTGGCGGCAAGGCAAGCAGGCTGAGGGCGGATCGTCTAGTGAGCACTGGGCTTTCTCCTCTCTATTGCGGCTCGATGGCGAACGCCTTTTCGCCATTAAGATACCAGTTGCGGGCGTCCTGAGTGATGGCCAGGAGTTTGGATTCTCCGTTGTTATAAATGATCTGCAGATATGGCGCTCCGGCGCGTTCGACGACGCTCCAGCGGCCGCGTTGATTGTTCTTGCCAATGCTTCCAGCGCTCGCGCCAGGGACGTCGACGCTAACCAAGCTGTTACTCCAATACGCATAAGAACCGTCGGCATTCAGGTAGTGTTTCTTGTCGCTGGACATCCCTTGGCTCGCCCAGAATTGGCGGACGACCTTGCCGCGGATTTTCTGGTCCCAGGGTCGAGTAACGCCCGAGAGCACGCCGGGGGGCGGCGGCTGATAGCGGATGGATTGAACGACCGCGAGCAGGGCGGATCGCTGGGCACGGACGTTTTCGGCCGGACCGCCAGCGACCACCAGATGAGCGCGGGCGCCGGCTGGGACGATGTAGATCGACAGGGCGACGAGTTGCTGGTTGCGGGGATCGACGACCTCCCAGTGGTAGGCGGAGCCGCCGGGTATGGATTCGCGGTCGCCGGCGCGGCGGACGGAGGCGGCGTTTTTGAGAAACGCTTCGCTCAATTGGCGGACCGAGGAGAGTTCCTCCTGAGCGGTATAGCCTTCCTGAATGAGGGCGAAATACACCTCTTGGGGCGCGGCGCCCGGCGGCTGCATGAGTACGCCCTGATCCTTGTCGGCAACCGTCCAGCCGGCGGGGGGCTGCACGGAAAAGCCGTTTGCGTGGCGGTGAGCAGGGCCCGGGCGGGCGGCGGGAGCGGCCCCGGCGCGCGTGAGAAGGTATTGGTGGCCTTCGCTGATCAGGCGAAGCTGGGCGCCATCGAGGGTGGCGGTGAACGGGAAGAACTGGCCGCTGACTTCGAAGGAGCCCTTCAACAGTTCGCCTTCGCTGACGGCTTTGACGGGAAAGCGTTGCCCCTTGATCGCTATCGAGCCGACGAGAATCCCGAGGCCGCCACGGCGGATTTCAAGTTGCAACTCGGGGCTGGCATACGATCCGTTGAAGTCGATGCCCCCTTGGGAGAGGGCGAGCGAAGCGAGGGCAAGGAGGACGGCGAGAGGTCTCATCTCTGTATTTAGCGCGTAGAAATGCTGGAAAACGTGTCAGACGGCACGGACGACGGCCTGGACCGGTCGCGAGCCTACTGGAATCATAGTGAAGAGCGGGGCCGTTTTGTTACGGTTCGGGACGATGGATTTCAAGCGGAGAACAGCCATGTCGCCGCTGGCGCGGTTGAGCACGAGCACGTACTGGTTGTCGGGGGTGACGGTGAGGAACGAGGGGTCCTGGCCAACGCTGACGACGGCGACGGTTCTGTGGGTGACGATGTCGAGGATGCTGACGTCGTTGCGGGAGGGGCTGGCCACGAAGAGGAAGTCGACGTCTGGCGTGGATGCGACGGTCATAGCGCCGGGGGCGCGTCCGGCGAGGACGGTTTCGGCGACCTCGCCGCGGTAAGGATAGACCACGACGACAGCATCGAGGCCTTGGCCCGTAATAAAGAGTTGGCCGCCGTCGGCTTTGAGGCAGAAGCGCTCCGGCTGAAGCGCAAGGGGAAGGTGAGTGATGAGTTGGCGGCTGGGAAGTTCGTAAATCGAGAGCGCTTGGGCTTCACGGGCTCCGAAAATAATGGCTTTGCCGTTGCCTTGGAAGATGGCGAGGGTAGGGCGGTGGGGGAGTTCGAACTTGGCGACGTGGCGGCCTTCGTTGCGCTGGATGAGGGTGGGGGGATGGTCCTCATAGAGGACAAGGGCCCAGGGTTCGCGTGGGGCGAGGGCGAGGGAGACGGGTTCGGCGGGAAGCGGGACTTGGCGGATGGGGCGGAGCGTGTCGGGGTCGAGCAGGAGCAGGCGTCGGGGTGCGCGGCTGAGGGCCCAAAGTTCTCCGGTGTCGGTGAGCTGGAGGTCGAGAAGGTCGGAGGACAGGATAACTTTGCGGCGGAATGCGAGTTGGGCGGGGTCGATCTCATAGATCGCTCCGTTCCCCGTGCCGAGGGCGTAGATGGCGTCGCGGGTGGGGTGGGCGAGGACCGACTTGGGTTGGCCGTCAATGCGGATGTGTTTGGCGACAGCGAAAGCGGTGAGGTCGACGGCGGCGATGGCCTGGCCATCCTGGTTGGCGACAAAGGCATAGCCGTCGAAACCGTTGGCTTTCTCCTTTTTGCAGGCGGCGAGCGCCAGAGGGGAGGCCACGAGATGTCGTCGGGAGATCAAGCCTGTAGTGTAATAAAGAGCAGATGAGTTGGGCACTTTTTCTGGTTTGCGGGGTCGTGTTGTCGCCGGCGATGGCGGAGTGGCAGCGGTCGATTGAAGAGGTGGGGAAGATTGCGGTGGTGCTCTTACGGCTGCCGGCGAATGCGCAGACGACCGCGTTGACGTTGCCGCCGGAGACGCCTCGGAGGGAGGTGTTGGCGGGCTACACGGACCAGATTGGGTTCGTTTCGCAATACCGGGGGGCGCAGGCGATGACGGTGAACTATGTGGGCACCGACGGGCGGGTGAGCTTCGTGCTGATCAACCCCTTGCTGGCGGGAACGGGGACGGCGGAGGAGGCGGTGATTGCGCACGAGTTTGGCCACATCTGGCTGAAGGCAAAGCGGTATCCGGCTCCGGCGTACACAGGCGGGGAAGCGGCCTGTTTGAGCGTGCATGCGCTGGACGCGGTGCAGCATATTCTGATCCGGGAGGAGATGGAGCGGCGGGGCGTCAACTGGAAGGCACCGTGGTTTGCGGCGCTGGAGGCGGCTTTGCGGCAGATGGAAGGAGAGCCGGGAGCGGCGACGGGGGTGAGCCGGTGCCAGACGCTGGGGCAGGTGGCGATGTGGGTGGATGTGGCGTTGGGGGCGGGGGATTGGCCCCGGCGAGGGGCGTTTCTGGCGGCGATGCGGCGGCGATTCCCGGCCATTGTGCCGGCGGCAGAGGAGATTACGGGGCACCTCCGGGAAGTGGAGGTGGCGGAATTGGGGCGGCACCGGGCGGCGCTCGAGTTTGTGTTCGGACGGCTCAAACGGCTGGCTATGTCGATTCCTTAAGCGACTTTGCCCGTAATTTACTGAAAAGAAAGAAACCCTATGCTACCCTGAGGCTAGCGTTTTACATGAATCTGCGTTCCCTGTTTAGCCTTTTTTCTTCGGACCTTGCCATCGACCTAGGGACGGCCAACACGTTGGTCTTCGCTAAGGGCAAGGGTATTGTTGTGAATGAGCCCTCGATCGTCGCCATTAATAAGAATAATGGCGAAGTGGAAGCCGTAGGCAAGGAGGCCAAGGAGATGGTTGGCCGGACGCCGGGCAACATTGTAGCGATTCGTCCCATGAAGGACGGGGTGATTGCCGATTTTAAAGTGACTGAGCGGATGCTCAATTACTTTATCCAAAAAGCCCACGGGCGGAAGATGTTGGTGCATCCTCGGATTGTGATCGGGGTACCGAGCGAGATCACGCAGGTGGAAAAGCGGGCCGTGATCGACAGCGCCTACCGGGCGAAGGCATCGGAAGTGTTCCTGGTGGAGCAGGCGATGGTGGCGGCGATTGGCGCAGGGTTGCCGATCACCGAGCCGTCGGGAAACATGGTCGTCGACATTGGCGGCGGCACGACGGACGTGGCGGTGATTTC
This sequence comes from Bryobacterales bacterium, assembly GCA_038215275.1. Taxonomy (GTDB): domain Bacteria; phylum Acidobacteriota; class Terriglobia; order Bryobacterales; family Bryobacteraceae. Next base: position 12,446 of record JBBQRA010000087.1, read on the forward strand.
GCTCTCCGGTATTGTGTACTCGCGTTCCGTGCGGGTGGCGGGCAATGAGATGGACGACGCCATCATGCAGTACCTGAAGCGCAAGTACAACCTGCTAATCGGCGAGCGGACGGCGGAAATGATCAAGATGACGGTGGGCTCGGCGTACCCGCTCGAGAAGCCACTGACGATGGAGATCAAGGGCCGGAACCTGATTGAAGGCGTGCCGAAGACGATTACCATTGATGACACGGAGATTCGCGAGAGCCTGTCCGAGTGCGTGGCGACCATCATGAATGCGATTCGCGTAGCGCTCGAGCGCACGCCACCGGAACTTTCGGCCGACATCAGCGACCGCGGCATAGTGCTATCGGGCGGGGGCGCGATGTTGAAGAATTTGGATAAACGGATTCGGGAAGAGACAGGGCTGCCGGTTTCGATTGCTGAGGATCCGCTGGCCAGCGTGGTGCTGGGGACTGGCAAGATGTTAACCGATTTCAAACTGTTGCGCCGAATCGCAATCGAATAACGTATCCGCCTCGCTTTGTATGTTCAGCCGGTACCGCAATTTGGCCGTGCTTGTCGTGGTGGTAGCCGCGCAGCTCATCCTGCTGGCCTTTCAGGTCCGAACCAATCAGGACGTGACGCTATTGCGCATGTGGACGGTGACGGCCGTGTCGCCCTTGGCCAAAGGTCTCGAAGTCCTGCGGTCGGGGACGATCGGACTGGTGGAGCGTTACTTCGTTTTGTTTGGCGTGAACCAGGAGAATGTGCGCCTGCAGACGGAGCTGGATCAGCTGAAGCTGGAGAACCAGTTCTTGAAGACGGAGCTTTCGACGGCGGACCGGGCGAAATCATTGTCTGTTTTTCAAGAGAGAAGCCGGAGTCGGACGGTGGCCGCGCGGGTGATCGGGACAGGGACCGGGGCGAATTCGAAGGTCGTTTTTATTGACCGGGGGAAGAACGACGGGGTACAGCGGGGGATGCCGGTGATTACGCCGGATGGCATCGTCGGCAAGGTGACATTTGTATTTCCGGGGGCGGCGCAGGTGCTGTTGATTACGGATCCAACGTTTGCCGCCGGGGTGATTTCTCAGAAGAACCGGGTGCCGGGAACATTGAAGGGATTGGGGCGGGGCCAGGTGCAGGTGGACTGGGTGCAGAACGAGGTGAAGGTGGAGGAAGGGGAGTGGTTTTTCACGTCGGGGGATGACCGGGTGTTTCCGAAGGGCCTGCCGGCGGGGCAGGTGAAGGTGGTGAAAACCGGGTTGGCGTTCAAGGAGATCTATTTGGATCCGAGCGGACTGATGCGGGGTTTGGAAGAGGTGCTGGTGGTGCTCGAAGGGGTGCATACGGCGATACCCGAGGGGCAGTTGCCGCCCGAGGGGCCGGTATTCGTCATGACCCCTCCACCGGTGGATGCGGCAAAGCCGTCGGCGACGGGCGGGGCAACGCAGGACGGTTTGCCGACGGTGTCGACCGATGCGGACCGGTTGCGCGAGAAAATCCGGCGCATTGGCGAAGTGCAAGGCGTACAGTTCGGCAATGCGGGCTCCCGTCTGCCAAACTTCAATATGGATCCCGCGCAGGTTTCGCGTCCGTCGCAGCCACTGTTTGTGCCCCCGGTGAAGCCGCCGGAGCCGAAGCCTCAACCCATTCAGACTGCGCCGGCGGCGCCCGCGGCGGTCCAGCCTTAGCGCCATGTCGGAACTCAGTAACCAGATCCTGATCGACAATCCGCGGCGGAGCAAAATTTCCCGCTACCGGCCTTACTGGTTCGTGGTGGTGCCGTTGCTGGCGATTTTGTTCCAAGTGAACGTTCCGCTTTTCTTCCGTCACCTGTCGTACCTGGAGCTGCCGCTGCTGGTGACGGTGTACTTCTCGCTCATGCGGCGCGAACCAGTGACGTGTACGTTGATCGGGGCGGCGATTGGGCTGGTGCAGGATTCAATGTCGAATCACTACATCGGGGTGTTTGGGATTGTGAAGACGTTGGTGGGGTATTTTGCGGCGTCGGTCAGCTTGCGGTTTGACGTTCAGAACATCACGGTTCGGCTGGTGCTGAGCTTCTTCTTTTTCTTCTTTCATCAGTTCTTTCTGTGGGTGCTGGGGCGGGCCCTGCTGGGCCAAAACATCACGTTCGACTTGTTACAAACGTTACTTTTTGGGGCGTTTAACGCGCTCGTGGCCGTACCATTGTTCTTGATTCTGGATCGTCTGCGCGAGCGGACATAGTTTGCCAGTAGACTAGGAATAGAGTTTCCCCCCCCCCGCGTGTCGCAGCATCTGCACGATCCTACTCAGCACGAGAAATTAGACCCAGCCGTACTGCGCGACGATACGACCTTCGCGGCAGGGCGGATCGCGTTTTTCCAGTACGCTATTGTGGCGGTTTTTCTGTTTATCTTGTCAGGGTTCTGGAACCTGCAGGTGCAGGAGAACGAGATTTACACCGAGGCGGCGGACCGGAACCGGATTAAGTCGACCCCGATGCTGGCGGCACGGGGCAAGATCCTCGATCGGGAGGGGCGTGTGATTGTGGACAATCATTCGTCTTTTTCGGTGATTCTCTCCCGCGAGAATTTGAAGGATGAGCACTTGCCGGCGATTGCGGCGGGATTGAATTTGGATCTTGAAGACTTGTTGGGACGGCTGCGGCGGTGGAAGACGGTACCGAGGTACCGGGCGATCGTCATTAAAGAAGAGATGACGCCAGCTGAGATCGCCTTTGTCGAGAGCCACAATGACCCGGATACGTTTCCGGAGTTGGAGTTGGCGCATGTGCAGCACCGGCTGTACCCGAAGGACAATCTGCTGGCGCATGTGATTGGGTATGTCGGCGAAGTGACGGAGGGCGAACTCGACCTGCCGGACTTCGCCGAGTACAACCAGGGCGACGTCATCGGTAAAGCAGGGATTGAGCGGCAGTACAACGGCATTCTGATGGGTACCGATGGAGAACGGCAATCGGTGGTGGACTCGAAGGGGAACGAGCGGGAAGTGATCGGCTATAAGGATGCGATTCCGGGACGGAGTCTGCAGTTGACGATCGACCTCGATTTGCAGATTGTGGCGGAGATGACGCTGGAGGGTCGCAAAGGGGCGGTGGTGGCGTTGGACGTGCGGACCGGCGAGGTGTTGGCGATGGTGAGCCGTCCAGCCTACGACCCGAACAAGTTCGCGGGGCGGATCCGGCGGAAGGACTGGGACGATATTGTGTTGAACCCGGACAAGCCAATGTTCAACCGGGCAATTCAATCGAACTTCTCCCCGGGGTCGACGTTCAAGCCGCTCGTGGCCCTGGCAGGATTAGAGGCTGGCGTGATTGATGAAAAGACGACGTTCCACTGCAGCGGTGGCGCTCAATTTTATGGGCGATACTTCCGGTGTCATGCGCGGGGCGGGCACGGGACGGTGAATCTGCAGCGGGCGATGCAGCAAAGCTGTGACGTGTTCTTCTACAACGCGGCGAATCTGATGGGGATCGATAAGATTTATGAGTATGGGGAACAACTGGGATTGGGCAAGGAGACGGGGATCGACCTGCCGTTTGAGGGCAAAGGGCTGATGCCCTCGTCGAAGTGGAAGGCGCGTACGCTACGGCAGAAATGGATGGGCGGCGATACGGTGAACGTGGGGAGTGGCCAGGGGTATTTGAACGTGACACCGATTCAGTTGGCGGTGATGATTGGCGGGATTGCGAACGGGGGTATCTGGACTCGGCCTCATTTGGTGAAAGACCCGAATAAGCGAGAGGTTCATACTTTGACAGTCGATCCGGGAAATGTCGGAAGCGTGGTTTATGGAATGTACGGGGTGGTGAATTTAGGTGGGACGGGCGGTGTGGCGCGAATCCCGGGGATTGAGGTTTGCGGCAAGACGGGGACTGCACAGTTGTACGGTTACGATTCGCGGGCGCGGGGATCGATGGTGTCTAAGGACTTGCGGGACAATGCCTGGTTTGTGGGGTTTGCGCCGCGGACGAACCCGGAGATTGTGGTGGCGGCTCTCTTTGAAAACGGCGAGCACGGAAATCTGGCCGGGCCGATGGTACGGGATGTGATGAAAGTCTATTTCGACAAGAAGGCGCGGAATGTCCAGCGGGCTCCGTCGCTGGCGATGGCGCCTTTGGGCCAGAAGGGGTTCGCCTTAAACTGATGCCTTCGTATCGCACATTGCGGGATTTGGACTGGGCTTTGCTGCTGCTATCGCTCTTCATCTGCGGGCTGGGCGTATTGCAGATCTTCAGCGCCACGCAGGGAACGAAGTGGCACAACTCCTGGTGGAAGCAGGTTGTGTGGGTGGTATTAGGTTTGCTGCTGATGTGGTTGGTTAGTTCCATTGACTACCACACCCTGTTGGGGCAGGTGCCGGTGCTGTACGGCGTTATCGTGGCGCTGTTGCTGTTGACGTTCGTGATCGGGACGAAAGTGTTTGGGGCGAGGCGGTGGATAGCACTTCCGGGGGGTGTACTCCTGCAGGTCTCAGAATTCGCTAAGATTGTCGTAGTTCTAATGGTGGCCCGGTTCCTGACCGAGCTGAAGACAGAGGCCATTCACTGGCGAGATCTGTTGAAGCTCATTGGTCTGGTCGGGTTACCGATGTTACTGGTAATGAAGCAGCCGGATTTGGGCACCTCACTCACCTACCTTCCTATTCTCGCCACGGGGATCTTTCTCGCGGGGCTGCGCTGGCAGTATGCGCTGGCTCTTGGCATTTTAGTGGCCGTATTGATCCCGTCGAGTTGGTTTTTGCTGAAGGACTATCAAAAGAGCCGCATTGAAACGTTTCTGGATCCGAGCCGCGACCCGAAGGGCGAAGGCTATCAGGTGATTCAATCGAAGATTGCGATTGGAAACGGCGGCATGTGGGGCAAAGGGGTGACGCAGGGGACGCAGACGAGACTGCAGTTCCTACCGGTACCGCATACGGACTTCATCTTCTCGGCCTTTGCCGAGGAGCACGGATTTGTCGGCGTAGTTGTCGTCTTAGGGTTGTATTTTCTGTTGTTGATGCAGATTGTGCAGAATGCACAGACCTCGCCCGACCGCGCGGGGATGTATATTTGCATGGGAATCTGCTCGGTTTTGCTGTTTCACATGCTGGTGAACGTTGGCATGGTTGTGGGCCGGATGCCTGTGACGGGCATTCCGCTTCCCTTCATGAGCAGTGGCGGATCCGGCATGCTGAGTGTTTTTATGATGCTGGGGCTCGTGCACAATGTGCGGCTCCGGCGTTTTGTAAATTGACGAATCGAACTGGAAGCGGCGGCAGACGCAGCTCCGGCGTAGAGGACAGACCAAGATTTGATTTCGGATTCTAGTTTCCGCATGGGCCGGCTCTGTAGCCGCCCGCGTGACATTCTTGCCCTACTTGCGCCGTACCGTTTGGCCGCTTGCTCCGTGAGGAGAGTGAGCGATGAGCAAAGAGTTAGTTATCTCATCGAACCGCCACGAAACCAAGGTGGCGATTCTTGAGGACGATCAGTTAGTAGAGTTGTACTTTCAGCGGGCGAACGAATATTCGCTGGCTGGAAGCATTCACAAAGGCCGCGTGACCCGGGTTCTGCCTGGGATGCAATCGGCGTTTGTGGACCTGGGACTGGAGCGGGACGCGTTCCTGTACGTCTCAGACTTTTTTGAAGAGCACCATGACGATCTCGACAAGGTCAGCGGCGACGAGCCGCGGCCGGAGAGGGAGCGGGAGCGGGAGCGCCCGAGTGGACGCCGGGATCGCGACCGGGATCGGGAACGCCGTCCGATAGCGTTAGTGGCTGCAGCGCCGGTGTTGGCCGAGGCTCCGGTGGTCGAGGAAGGAGAAGGCGAGGAAGAGGCGGTAGCTATCGAGGGTGCGGCGCCGGGAACCGAAGAGGCGGGCCGGGGAGATCGTGGTGGTGACCGGGACCGGGGCCGGGGTCGCCGTGGCCGCCGCCGGGGGCGCCGGGAGCGGGGGCCGGGCAATCTGCCGGAATCGAAGTATGCGAGTGCGGACGAGCCGCCGGCCCTTGACGGCGAGGCGGATGACGAGCCGGAAACGATCGAAGCGGCCCCAGAAGTGGAGACGCGGTCGACAGGGTCGATCTGGGCTCCGTCGCTGGTGGAACCGATTATGTTGCCGGGAGAATCGTTAGCGAAATACCGGAGGCAGCAGCCGGCGGTGCGTCCGCCGGTGGTGGCGCATGAGGCGGTGGTGGAGCCGGTAGCGGCGAAACTGGAAAACGAAGCGGTGGTTGAGCAGGTACTGGCCCAGGTAGAGGACGTGGTGTCTATCGTGCCGGAGCCTGCCGATGAGCCGGAGGTCGTCCGAACTTTGGAGCCGGTTGCCATGATGCCGGAGCCGCCGCCGTTCGTGGCCGCAGTTGTAGTTATTTCCGAACCTGAGCCCGAGCCGGAAGCGCCCATCGAGATCGCGCACAGCATTGAAGAGGATTTCGAGGCCGACGAAGAGGCCGCGATTGAAGAGGCGCGCGAGGAACTCGACGCCGATATCGAAGAAGAAGAGGACGAACTCGACGCGGCGCAGGCGGCAGCCGAGGCGGCCATTGCCGCTGAAGAAGGCTCGGCGGAAGTCGAATTGGACGAGGACGGCGAGGAAGACGGCGAGAGCGAAGACGACGATGAGCCGGTGATTTTGGCCGAGGGCGAAGAAGAGGGTCCGGAGCCGGCGCGGCAGCCGCAGAGTTTGACGGCGGCGTTGCGCGATCGGGACCGGAACTCGCGGTTCCAGGCGCGGGGGCGGCGGTCGCGTGGCCGGCGACGCGGACCGAGGGAGCGTGGCAACGAGATTGAAGATCCTAACGCGCCGCCGGTGGTGGCTGCCGCGGCCGCACCGCTGGAAGCGCGGGAGCGTCCGGAGCGGACCGAACGGACCGAACGGCCGGAGCGCAATGAACGCACTGGAGACCGAGGCGGCGATCGGGGCGGTGACCGGGAACGGCGGGAACGTCCGCCGCTGCCCCAAATCACCGACTTGCTGAAGCCGGGCCAGGAGATCCTGGTGCAGATTTCCAAGGAGCCGATCGGGGCCAAGGGTGCGCGGATCACGTCGCACATCGCGCTGCCCGGACGCTTCTGCGTTTACATGCCGACGACCGACCACAATGGCGTCTCCCGGAAGATCGGTTCGGACGAAGAGCGGTTACGGTTGAAGCGGATTCTGCAGACCCACCGTACCGGCATGCCGGGCGGGTTCATCATCCGGACGGCCGGGGAAGGGCAGAGCGAAGAAGAGCTTGCCGCCGACATGAACTTCCTGTACAACCTTTGGCTGGATATCCGGTCGAAGGCGGAGAAGCGGCCGGCGCCGCTGTTGGTGCATCACGACCTCGACATAGTGCAGCGGACGCTGCGCGACCAGTTGACGACCGATTACAAGACCATCTGGCTCGACAACGAAGAGTTGTACGAGAGCACGGTGAACTTTGTGCAGCGGTTCCAGCCGGCGCTGGTGAACAAGGTGAAGTTGTGGACGCGGCCGGTGCCGATCTTCGACACGTTCAACATTACGGCGGAGCTTGAAAAGGCGCTGCGGCCGAAGGTGTGGCTGAAGTCGGGCGGATACATCGTGATCAACCAGACGGAAGCGCTGGTGGCAATCGACATCAATACAGGCAAGTACGTCGGCAAGTCGAACCGGTTGGAAGACACGATTGTGAAGACCAACACGGAGGCGGTGAAGGAGATTGTCCGGCAGATCCGATTGCGCGATCTGGGCGGCATCATCGTAGTCGACTTCATCGACATGGACGAGCGGAAGAATCGGCAGAAGGTGATGCAGGCTTTGGAAGAGGCCATGCGCGTTGACCGGGCGCCGTACAAGATTCTGCAGTTCAACGACTTCGGACTGGTGGCGATTACGCGCAAGCGCGTGAAACAGTCGCTTGAGCGGAGCCTGTGTATGCCGTGTACGTACTGCGAGGGATCGGGTACGGTAAAGAGCGTGCAGACGGTGATCGGCGAAATTCTGGCCGAGTCGCAGAAGTTGTCGCGGGCGGTGGACGGCAAGGAAGTCATGCTGCGGGTGCATCCCGAGGTGGCCAAGGTGCTGAAGTCGCACAAGAATCAGTACCTCGAAGAGCTCGAGGGAATCTTCAAGAAGCCGGTGCTCGTGAAGGGCGATGCGGCGGTTCATATCGAAAAGTACGATCTGGGCTGATGTGGCGTTGGTTGACAGTAGCGGTGGGCAGCGCGGCGTTGGCGCTCGGGCAGGATCTACAGGTCCGCAGCGAGTTTCAACGCCCGGGCGCCGACGGCGAAGTAGTGGCCGTCGATAAAGTGGAGCGGCCGCGGGAGATTTTGTCTCCCGCGGTGGCTCGCAATGCGTACGCCTCGTACTTCCTGACGATTTCGGTACCGGCCGGGGTGGATTGGTATTTTGAAGTCGGTCAGAACCCGGAGAACGCGGCGCGGGCGGTGTTGTATCAGGTGGGTCACGATGCGGCGGGTCTGCCGGATGAATTGACCAAAGTCGAGATGCCGGTGAAGGGCCGGAGCGAGAAGCCGGAGGTTCGGAGCTACTGGCTGGACTTGTGGGTGGATGGCACGTCGCCGGTGCGGCGGATTAAGGTGGAGCCGCAGGTTTGGGTTGGTGACCGGTGGATTGTGTATCCGATGGAAGTGCGGGTGCAATGGGCGACAGTGCCCGCGTTTGCCCCGCGATTCTGGGGTCAGCCGGCGGTGGCGGCCCGGGCGGATGCGGTGATGATCAGCCCGTGGCGAGACTATCTCTGCCGGCAATTGCCGGCGCAGTTTAAGCCCGAGAAGGCGACGGTGCGACTGTTGCAGCATCGGAACGTGTTGCAAGATGTGGCGCTGGCGAAGAAGATGGGTGCGGCGGCTGACGGGGCGCTGAGGGCGGGCGGGATCCAGTTGGAGAAAGAGGCGTGGTGTGAGGCGCCGGCCGAGAACTGGCAGAAGGAATTAGCGGCGGAATGGTATCTCCGGGTGCGTGACTTCCTATACCGGAACGCGGTAAACTAGAGATTCGTTTTTGCGGAGAGGTGGCCGAGTGGTTTAAGGCGCACGCTTGGAAAGCGTGTGTACTCGAAAGGGTACCGCGGGTTCGAATCCCGCCTTCTCCGCCATCGTTTTTTACTGGTCCAATAGGACGCCGACGATCGATACGACGGTGCCCAGGATAGTAATTGCGGTGAATGAGAATTGGGCAACCGCGAACATGCGGGGGTCGCGCTGTAGATGCCGGATTTGCCATATGCCGCTGTACAACGCGGCGATGCCGAAGGCAAGGATGCCGGCCAACAGCGCGAAGACGCACCCCGCCATGATCGGTCCACCGGTGAACTCGATGTTCTTGAGGATGGTGGGGTAGCCGAGGAGCGACTGCGCGAGGAGGACCAGCAGTCCGCCCGTCATGGCGATGAGGAAGAGGCCGCAAGCGGCCATGATGCCGCCGAGAATACGGGCTTGGCGGGGGGAGATGGGCGGAATCGGGCGGGAGGATGCCATATCGGAATGGGCGGGAACGCTGCATGATTTCGATCATCCGTGTTTCTCAAACTCAACTTAAACACCACCGTGGCGGAAGTGATTTAATTTCAATGTGTTGCAACTGTGAAAACGGCCTAGTGACACGTTCCCCCTCGATAGAGGTGTGAGGCGGAGGGAATCAGCAGCAGCGCAGCGTAGGCGGGAGTGCG
>JBBQRA010000088.1:0-22038 GCA_038215275.1 Bryobacterales bacterium
TGGTTCGGCCTGTCGATAAGCAATGTGAACTTTGGTAGAGCAAATTGTTGCCAAAGTGTGACGCCGCTTGGTAGTATTGAAGTGCGGGGTGGAGCAGCCTGGTAGCTCGTTGGGCTCATAACCCAAAGGTCGCATGTTCAATTCATGCCCCCGCAACCAACCTCTAGTTGGTTTAGTTTCAATGTCTTAGGCCACTCCGGCCACACTCCCCAAAGGCATCAAAAACGGTCGATTGTAACCAAAAATGTAACCAATTTGGGTTCGTTTTTGGATTTTCGTGTTGCTGCGGGGCTGCGATGAGTGGCGCTGGGCAACGCAGGGGAATCCTGGAGCATTCAGGGCAAGTTCTTGCCCGAGACTTTGGCGAGTTCGTCGTCTCCAAGGAGAAGATCAAGTAGGCTGATGGCATCTGTCTTGTGCGGGAGAAGCGAGAAACCGCCACCCAAAGGCTCGGATTTACCGCGCGGCCGTTTGTACTCTGTGGCTTGCCGATTCGCCGACCGCCGGCCGGCCAGCTGCTGTTCGAACGCAGGAACGGGCATTTCACGCTTCAGATTACTGGACATCCTCACTTTGGCTTGCCTTTCGGGCAGGATCGCTTGGTTCCGATCTTTCTGGCTACGCTGGCCGTACGGCAGCAGAGCCAAGTCGTTCGGTTTGAGTCCGCTGCGGAACTTCTGGATACCTTCGGCTTGGCGAAGGACGGAAAGGAGTACCGGCGTCTCGTGGCGGCGTTTGAACGGATTTTTGGCGCGACGATTTCCTTCGGTACCGATTCCGGCCGTTCCGCCTCGATAGTTGTCCATCGAGCTCGCTTTAATTTCTTGTCGGAGGCTCAGATCTGGTACGACCGAGATCCTGCCCAAGTCCCGCTTTCTGAGGAATTCGCCAACGTGATCGTCCTCAGCGATGAGTTCTATCGAGAAATTTCCGCCCATCCGATCCCGGCCGACCTTGACGCCGTGAAGGTGGTGGCCGCCGCTCCTGCAGTGCTGGACCTGTTAGTTTGGCTCACCTACCGGTGCTATTCCGCTAAAGGCCCGGATCAAATTTCGCTGTTCGGGAGCTTTGGTTTGGCACAGCAACTTGGCTGCGTGGAGTACTCACGCCCACGGCGATTCAGGGCGATGCTCGATCAGTGGCTTGTCGCGATTCGAGCCCTTTGGCCTGAGTGTCCCGCAGTTATCGCTTCATGCGGACGGTATCTGCACATCGACCCTCGATTGCATTTTGCCCTCAGCCCCCGCAGGGATTTGGAGTCCTCGGGGGTTGAAGATCCCCTGGGATTAGAGACAATAGGGACTTGGGCCAAGAAGGACAGCTACTCGACAAAAAATCGTTGCGCACGGTCACGGGCAAGACGGCCGACTCGAACGAGTTGGCCAAAGACTGCATCGCGTTTGCGAACGCGACGGGTGGACGATTGCTAATTGGCATTGAAGATGGCCATTCTAAGCCGCCCTCGGGTCAGCGAGTTCAACCGGAATTGTTGGACACCGTCCGCCGTCGGATCGCTGAACGGACGGTCAATGTCACGACGCTCCCGGATGTCTCTTCAAATGGCGACGATCAATACATCGTGCTCGTGATTCCCCGGTCAATTTCTGTCGCTTCAACAACTGACGGCCGGTACTTCATCCGGATAGCAGATCAAAGCAAACCAGTAACGGGTGACGACGTTCTTCGCTTGGCGGCTGACCGGGAGGCCCGGCCCTGGGAGGCGCAGACAGTGCAGTGGGTTCCGGTCGCTGAGGCAGATCCCTCGAAGCTTAATGCGCTGCTTCAGGCGCTTCGGGCCTCTGATCTTGTTAAGCCTTCGGTCCGGGAGAAGACTGACGACGAGCTATTGCAGCATTATCTGCTCGCAAAAGGACCCCATCTGACAAATCTGGGTATTCTTTGCATTGGCCAGCAGCACCAACGGGCCGATTTGACAGGCGCCCCTGTAGTGCAGTTTCTCAAGTACGACGAACAACGCTGAAAGATCAACAAGTTGGTGTGGGATGACCATACTCTTAGCCCGATGGAGTTGATTGAATCGGTCTGGAATGGGATACCAGATTTTCGGGAGCGTTATGAGTTGCCCGACGGACTCTATCGCCAACACGTGCCGGCCTTTGATGAAGTGGTTGTACGAGAACTCCTGGTCAACGCGATCGTGCACCGGCCCTATACACAGCGTGGGGATATATTTCTCAACTTGCATCCCGATCGATTGGAGGTCGTAAACCCAGGGCTATTGCCGATGGGCGTAACACCGCAAAACATACTCCATGCCAGCGTTCGTCGGAACGATCAACTTGCCCGTCTGTTTCATGACCTGAAGCTGATGGAGCGGGAAGGTAGCGGTTTCGACAAGATTTTCGAAATTCTCCTTCTCAGGGACGTCCAGCGCCGGAGCTGATTGAGGGCAGTGATCGAGTCCAGGTTAGTATTCGACGTCGTATTCTGAAGCCTGCCGTCATCGACTTTATCTCAAAGGCCGACGAGACGTACCAGTTGAGCCAGCGTGAACGGATCGCCTTAGGTTTGCTCGCTCAACATGATGCGTTAACCGCTCGCGAGCTCACCGAATTGTTGGAATTGACGACGGCCGAGATGCTTCAGCACTGGATCAAGCGCCTTTTGCAGTGGGGCCTAGTCCGATCTGCTGGACGAACAAAGTCCACACGTTATTTATCGACCCGAGGCTTCTGCGCGATCTCAATTTCGTTGGGGATACGACGCTCAAACGAATCGAGCCCCATCGACTGGCGGCCTTGATTGTCGAGGATATCGGCAGATACCCCAAATCGAAGATTGGTGAGCTCCATCAGCGGATCGGGGCGGAAATCCCCAGGTCCCGCATCCGCCGCATCGTTGAACAGCTTGTGAAAGCCGAAAAGCTCATTTCGGTGGGGGTCCGTAGCGGCACCCGGTACGCCCTCCCTTAGTTTGGTTCATTTCAGGGCGAATCCACCCCATTTGCGCCAAAGCAATGTGCCAAAACAGAACTTTGAAGAAGTAAGTCTTTGAAAAAGAACGGCTTTTCTTTAGCTCATCGCTAGCCGAATGCACCAACTTGGTGAGCCAAGGCGGAGGTCTGGCCTGGCTAAAACCGTAACATCGCCGCTGCTTTCTTTGCCCGAGTCAGGGCAACGTAGGCCAGCTTCCGGTGCTGGTCGGCATCGTCACCATCCAATGATGATTTCTGGGCGATGACGAGGACCTGGTCGAATTCCAGGCGCTTGGACCGGTGCATGGTCGAGAAGCGGCGCTTAGTGGAGTCCTGCGGGTCCCGTTCACTTGTAGTTTGTGGGGCGACGGATTTGTCGATCAGCATGGGGATGGTGGTTACGAGTGACGAGTTTTGGGCGGCGCGGGAGTCGCGAAAGGCGGCAGGGATTTTGGCGCGGAGCGTGGAGCAGGCGGAGAGATGCCGGAAGCTGGGATATACGGTGATCGCGATCGGATCGGACCGGGGATTGCTCGCCAAGGGATCTGGAAGCCTGGCGGCGGTGATGAAGGAAACATAAAATTCGTAACGCAAAGTGTGGTTTCGCGCATCCTATGGCTTGAGCTGCGCGTTAACGCCGCTTGTTAGGAGATTGAGTGAAAACTTCCGAGGTTGTGCAAGCGTGGGGCAAGATTCTACGGGGGCAGCAGCCTTCGCTTTCGATCGAAATCACGAAAGAGTGTCCGCTGAAGTGCCCGGGTTGTTATGCCTACGACGATGGGCATCTGGGGGGCGGGACTACGCTGCGGAGCCTGACGGACCGGAAGGGGCAGGAGCTGATCGATGGCGTGTTTGAGGTGGTGGACCGGCTGAAGCCACTGCATCTTTCGCTAGTGGGCGGAGACCCACTGGTGCGGTATCGGGAAGTGGAGACGATGGTGCCGCTGCTGTTGAAGCGGGGGATCCATGTGCAGGTGGTGACGAGCGCGTTCCGGAAGATTGCGGCAGAGTGGGCGGAAATGGAGCATCTTTCGGTAGTGGTGTCGATTGATGGTTTGCAGCCGGACCATGACGTGCGGCGGGCGCCGGCGACGTATGACCGGATCCTCAAGAACATCGAAGGGCAGCACATCACGATCCACAGCACGATTACCGGGCAGATGATGAAGCAGCCGGGGTATCTCGAGAAGTTTTTGCAGTTCTGGACGCCGCGGCCGGAGATCCGGAAGGTTTGGTTCAGCATGTTCACGCCGCAGATTGGAGATTCGATGCCGGAGATCCTGACTCGCGAGGAGCGGCTGCGGGCGATGGAGGAGCTGCTGGATCTGCGGGCTCGTTATCCGAAGGTGGATATGGCGAGGGGGTTGATTGAGCAGTTTGCGACGCCTCCGCATACGCCGGAGGATTGCGTGTTTGCGCGGACGACGCAGGTATTGACGGCGGACTTGAAGACAAAAGTGACTCCTTGCCAATACGGCGGGAAGCCGGACTGCGAGCAATGCGGATGCATTGCGTCGATGGGACTGGCGGCCGTGTCGGCTCATAAGTTGGGGGGCGTGGTGCCGGTGGGGCTGATCTTCCGGGGGTCGATTGCGATTGGGGAGACCTGGCGCAAGTGGACGTCGGGGGAAGAGGCTCGGGAGCCGGAACCGGCGTTGAAGGTTTTGCAGTAGGCGCTAGGAGTAGGTGAGGGTGACTGTGGCGACGGCGTCCGCGAGGGCGACGGCGCGGAGCCAGTAGGCGTTGTAACCAGCCGGAAACCGGTGGAGAACCCGCTGGCCGGGGGCGACGGGGAAGGTCCGGTAGGGGACCCAGAGGCCGCTGCCGGCGAGGTCGACTTCGATGCGGATATCGACCTTGGCTTGGCCGTTGTGGGAGAGGCGGAGTTGCTTCTGGTCGTAGCCGGTCATGAGATAGGGATCGGAGGGGGTGTTGGCTTGGACAGGGGTATCGTGCCAGGGGCCGCCTTCGCCCTTGGGTTTGCCGAAGCGCCAAAGATCGTCGGATGCGCCGAGCCAGAGGCGATGTTGGCCATCGGTGGTGGTGATGAACTCGCCGGCAGGCAGTTCGACCCGCGGCAGGCCAGCGAGTACGGTGAGGCCGCGCCAGGAGCAGAAATCCTGAATGGGCAGGTTGTGGGTGCAGACGGGGCGGACCAAGGCGATGCCGCCTGCGTTGTTGGAAGGGAGTTCGTAGAAGGTTCCGTGGGAGTGGAAGAGGTCGCGCTCGGTGGAGACCTCGCGGGCGATGCGCGAGCCGGCGGGCGGGGCTGGACCTTTGGGCAGACGCCAGCGCTGACCGGCTTCATCGACATAGACGACGGAGGCGGCGTCCGCTTCAAGCGCGGCGGCGGGGGCGGGAAGATTGTCGTTCATCCAGGCGTGGAGCTTGGCATCGGCGAGGGGCCGGGCGGCTAGGTTGGCGGTGACTTCGTAAAGAGTTTTAGGAGTGGCGAGGAGGAGGGTTCCGGTGTTGCCGTCGCGGGTCCAGAGGAGCGTGCCGGGGGCGGTAGGGGCTGGCGCGGGGGCTGCGGCGCGGCGGGTATCGCGGGCGGCGTACTGGAAGAACGCCGTGCCTTTGACGCAGGGCTGAAGGGGGGTGAGGCGGATCCAGGCGCCGGTCTCGCTGGGGAGGAAGGAATGGTGGACGTAGCCGTGGGCGGGGACGGTGAGTTGGCGGAGGGGCGCCCAGGAGCCGTTGCCGGCGCGATCCACTTCGAGGCGGAACGTGACAGGGGTGGCGGACTGGTGGGCGAGGTGGAGGAGGCGCTGGGCGAATCCGCTGAACAGGTAGGGCTCGGAAGGCTGGTTGGCGGGGAGATCGTCGTTGACCCAGACGGCGCCGCGGCCGATGGGCGGGCCAAAGGTGTCGAGTTTGGAGGGGTAGAGGAACCAGAGGTTCGATTGGGAGCGGCCGGGGCCGGGGATTTTGCCTTTGACGCGGCGGGTATTGAAGAACTCGTTTTTGGCGGTATCGTCGCAGCCGAGGACGAGGCGGTTGTTCCAGCGGGCGAAGTCGCCGACGACGCGGAGGTAGGTGGAGCGGGGAGCGATGCCGGCGGAGCGGTTGGCGCGGAAGGTTTTCGGGAAGCGCCAGAACATGCCGTGCATGGTCATGAGAAGTTCGTCTTCCCCGATGTCGCGGATGCGGGGCCATTCGGTGTTCCAGCCGTGGGCGCCGTCGTAGGTGTGAGTGGCTTTGGGGAGGCGATAGGAGTGCCAGACGCCTTTGTCGAGGAGCATGAGGAGAACGGAGCGGTGGTCCCAGCCGATGGCCCAGATGGGGTCGGTGGCGGGGTTGGGGTTGCCTTCGATGCCACCGGGGCCGGTGACGTCGGTGAACTGGTTGCGGCGGATGACGCGCCAGTCCTTGCCGTCCCACTCGGCGAGGCAGCCCGAGGGGGTATCTGGCGGGAGGTTACCGCCGCCGATTTCGCCGTTGTTCGAATAGACGACGCGGCCCTGGCCGGAGTAGAAACCTTTGCCGTGGTAGCCGGGCAGGAGGGGGCCGGCGATGTCGGTAGCGGCCTTGCGGAGAAGGAGGGCGTTGCCGTCTTCGTAGAGTTGGCGGACGGCGAGGGTTTGGACGGCGACTTCGTAGAAGCCTTCTTCCATGGAGGCGAAGTAGAGTTTGCGGGCGGGGTCTGTGAGGTGGCGGGCGTTGCCGGTGGGGCGGCCGTACATGGCGGAGAAGGGGATGGCGCGGACGCGGCGCTGGGTATCGATGGCGTAGGGGCCGATGAAGAGCTGTTTGGATTCGCGGTGGATCATGCGATTGGCGGGGGTTCCGCCGATGCTTTCGGGGCGAATGGTTTGGTTGAGCTGTTCGTCGATTTCGTAGAGGCGGTCGTCGGAGCCGGCGGGTTGATGGGGGGAGTAGGTGACGACCCAGAGGCGGCCGGCCCAGGGGACGACGGCGCCGGTGCCGCATTCGTGCTGGGAGTTGAACATGGCGAGGTGGGGATAGACGCCGCTGATCTGGCGTCGTGCGGGGGCTTGGGCGAGGAGGGCGACGGAGGGGGAGAGGAGGAAGGCGCGACGGAGCATGCAGAGGCCATGCTAGCAGAGGCAGCGGTGGCGGAATGAAGGGACGGTCTCCGCCTCAGAAGCTGGAGACAAAGTACGTTCCCAATCGTTGATTAGGCGATGCTTTGAATTTATGCTGCGAACCTTTAATTGGCCCGACCGCTCCGCATTTGCACCGGGCTTTGGCGCAGAGGAGGCGACACATCGGTGCTCTTTGAGCGAACCACTGCAGATGCAGAGGCTCGCTCAGAAAACGAGCTTGAGCGCGAACTGAACGTAGCGGGGATCGAAGGTGGAACCGACGCGGCCGAAGTTGCCGCTGGCCAGATTGATCTCCGGCTGGGTGAAGTTGGTCTTGTTGAAGAGATTGTAGAATTCGCTGCGGAACTGGAGCCGGGCGGATTCGTTGATGACCGGGATGGCGAAGCTCTTCGCGAGGACAAGGTCCGTCTGATACAGCGGGAAGCCGTAGGCGACGTTGCGCCCGAGGTTGCCGAAGGGACTCGTCACTGGCGGGATAGCCAGGTTGGCGCGGTTAAAGTAGTTGGTGAAACTGCGCTGGCCTTCGGGAGCGAGAACGCCGATGGAACCGTCAATGATGTTGGGGCGGAGGGCGACGTTGCCGAGGAAGTCCGGCTGACCGTCGGAGAGGATGCCGGCGGCGTCGGGGTAGCGGAGGTTCAGAGGGAGGCCGCTCTGGGAGTTGATGATGGCGCTGGTCTGCCAGCCGCCGACGATGGCGTCGAGAGCAGCAGGGAGGCTGCCGCCGAAGCGGCGGCCCTTGCCATAAGGAACGTCGAAGACGAAGCTGCTGGTGTTGTTCCAGCGCTGATCGAAGCTGGAGGCGCCTTTATCGTTGGCGACGTTGCGGATGTCCTGCGGGTTGGGGCTGCCGCCGACCGAGCCTTCGAGCACCTGGCCGACGGTATCGATGGCCTTGCCGTAGGTGAAGGAGTTCAAGAGGGTGACCCATTCTCCACGGTGTTCGAACTTGATCTGGAGCGAGTTGTAGTTGGAGAAGGCGGCGGGGACGACGGCGGTAATGTTGTTGAATCCCTGGAAGGGACGGCGCGCGAGAAGGGTACCAAGGGTGGTTAAGCCCTGGCCGAGTTCGGCTTGCGTGATGGGGCGGGCCTGATTGAGATCGCCGAGGACAGGGAGGTGGTCGGCGCGGTTGCCGACGTAGGCGACGTCGAGGAGAGTGTTTTTGAAGATCGTCCGCTGGATGGTGAAGTGCCAGTTCTGGACGTAGCCCCATGGAGTGTTGCGATCCATGTGGAGGATGACGTTGGAGCCGGGGTCGATGGGGTAACCCTGTTCGCGAGTGCGGAAGCAATTCGAGAAGGCGTTCGCGACGCAGAGGTTGCCGAGCTGAGCGGGGCTGTTCAGAGCGGAAAAGCGGGTGACGAACGGGGCGTTGGTGCTGAGATATTCCGCGGAGGCCATGCGATTCCAATAGTTCCAACCGAAACCATAGCCGCCGCGGAGGACGGTCTTCGAATCGAGCTGATAGGCGGCGCCGAAGCGGGGGGCGAAGTTGTTCCAGGTCTGGCGCTGAAGGGTGCGGTTCTCAATGCCGCCATCTGAGGCGACAACGAGCCTGTTCTGCTCCGGGTCGAAGTTGGCAAGGCGATTGTTGGCGTCGTAGGCGGGGGTGGTCATCTCATAGCGGAGACCGAGATTGAGGGTGAGCTTGGAGTTCACCTTGAAGTCGTCCTGCAGGTAGAACCAATGGGCCTGCTGGCGGACCTGGGCTTCGACTTGGGTGGCGAACTGATAAGAGCTGCGGGCACCGAAGTAGAAGTCGGAGAGGGAGTGGACGGTGTTGGCAGCGGCCCCGGCGAGGGTGCCGAGGTTCTGGCCAGGGAGGCGGGAGTAGAAGCCGCCGAAGCCGTCGATGCCGTAAAGAGGGTTGGTATCGTCGACGACGATATTCATATAGAGGAGCTCATAGCCCATCTTGAGGTTGTGGCGGTTACGGATTTTCGAAAGATTCAGGCGGGAGTTGAGGGTGGTAGGGAACTGGGCCTGGGGATTCGTGGACTGGCGGCCGAAGCGGGGGAAGCCCTGGATGTCCTGCGGGGTGATGCCGCCCTGGATGCGGGGACCTTCGGGGAGACCGGTGATGCCGAAGAGTTCCCGCATGGAGGGGCCTCCGACCTGAGCCGGCAGGCGATCCATACCGAGGCGGGTGACGGCGAAGCGGTATTCAAGGACTTCGGTCGGCGACTTGGTCCAAGTAAGGCCGGCGATGCCTTGCTGGTTGAAGGTATCGAGGAAGCCGAGGTTGTTACCGCCGGCGAAGCCGGTGATGAGGCCGGGAGCCTGGATGTTCTGGCGACGATGGGCGTAGCGGAAGAAGGAGGTGAGATTGGGGGCGATGCTGTGGTCGATTTTGATGGCGCCTTTGTTGTCGGTGAGGCGATTCTGATCGAAGTTGCCGAAGTTGGTGGCGATGCCGAGGGCACCGCCCCCGGCGCGGTTGGACCGGGGGAGTTCGGCGAGGACGCGGCGGGCGAAGGGCGTCATGGGAATGGCGGTGCCAGCGGGGAAGACGGTGCCGGCGGCGATCTGGCGACCCTGGTCGTCACGGAACGCGAAGGGGGCGCGGACATCGAGGGGGAGGACGCCGGCGCGCATGGTTTCCGTGGGAACGGAGGTGAGCGCGAAGGGGGCGATGGACCACCGGGAGCCTTCGTAGTCGGCGAAGAAGAAGGTACGATCCTTGATGATCGGCCCGCCGACAGCGGCACCGAACTGGTTGCGCTTGTTGATGGGCTTTTGGTTGAGGGTGGGCTTGAAGAAGCCGGTAGCGTTGAGTTTTTCGTTCTGAAGGAATTCCCAGAGCGCGCCGTGGAGGCTGTTGGTTCCGGATTTGGAGGCGACGTTCATGACGGCGCCGCCGGACCGCCCGAACTCGGCGGAGTAGGCGTTGACGATGAGGCGGAATTCGGCGACGGAGTCGGGCGAGGGCTGGATGGATTGGTTGGAGAAGCCTTGATTGGTGGTGCCGTAGAAGTTATTGTCGATGCCGTCGAGGAGGAAGTTGTTCCAGACGGAGCGGAGGCCGTTGACATTGTAGGAGCCCTCGCGGCGGAAGGCGATGGAGCCTTGGTTGCCGGATTGGGACTGGCGAACGCCGGGGGAGAGGAGGGCGAGATTGGCGTAGGAGCGGCCCTGAAGCGGGAGTTCGACGACTTGGCGGGCGGCGATGACTTGGCCCTTGGAGGAGCTGTCGGCTTCGAGGAGAGGCGTGATGGCTTCTACGTTGACCGTCTCGCTGACGGTGCCCACGCGGAGGGAGAGATCGACGCGTTGGCGAGCGTTTACGGTGAGAGAGACGTTTTCGGCCGTGGCGACGGCGAACCCAGTCTTTTCGGCGGTGACCTTATAGGCGCCAATGCGGACGGAGGGGAAGATATAGTCGCCGGATTCGGCGGTTTCGGTGGAAAGCACCAAGCCGGTATCGTTATTGCGAAGGGTGACCTTGGCGGCCGCGACGGCGCCGCCCTTTTCATCGCGCACCGAGCCGACCACTGCGGCGGAGTCAAATTGCCCGTACAGGGAAGTAAGTAGGAGGCTACCAATTAAACCAGTTTGTAAAACTGGAATGATACTTGTGTAAAGGGAAAATTTAGCTTTCATTTAGGACCTGTTGTCAGAATGGCAGAAGGACCTATAAAAGGTGTTAACCTTGCGTGAATTTTTGATTAGCTTCGAAGCGCAGTGAGGATTAGCCCGGGGTCTTCGATGGTGAGCGTGACGGGACTCTGAGTTTCGGAGAAGCGGATTCGGACGGCGGGGGCGCCGACGGGGTGGAACGTGCGGTTGCCGAGGTGGATGAGGTTGCACGCGGTTGCGCCGAGGCGGAGGAACCGGAGTTGGCCGTTGCGCTGGGTGATCTCGATGCGGTCGGTGGGGCCGGGGCCGAAGGTGTAGGCGCCGGTGAGCGCTTGTATGTCGTTGGGGGAGAGCGGCGGACGCGGAGGCGAACCGGCATCGCCGAGAGAGTCGAGGAACTGGTAGACAGCCTCGGCGGGTTTCCCGCCGGCCTTGGCGTGGGCGAGGAGACTGATGCTATGCGGCCGGTGGTTTTCTGAGCGCCGGGAAGGGCGGCGAGGAAGGCCTTGACCACGTCCAACTGGCCGAGCATCGCGGCCGAGAAGAGGGAGGGGCGGGCTCCGTGGGCGAGGAGGAACTCGGTAATCTGGCGGTTACCGACGTGGGAGGCGGCGCCGAGGGCGTCCTCCCAGTCGCCGAAGCCCCAGTCGACGGCGGCAGTGACAAGAGACGGGCGGGCGCTGACGAGGGCCTGCACCTTCTGAAAGTTGGCATGGGAGGCGCCGACCATCTCGCGGGCGAGTTCGAGGGGCTGCACCGGGTAGAGAGCGGGCACGGGATCGGCAGCAGAGGCGACGGGAGCCAAGGGCAGAGCGAGGGTCCACAGATGACGACGGGTGAATAGGCTAGGCACGGGTTAGGATTCGCATGGAAACGACAAGGGGTGCAAGCCAGCGAAAAGTTAGCTGGTAAGTATTTTATAATCAAGTACTTGCTGGCCGGGATGAGTTCAGGCGGGGGAGGAGATCGCTAATGATCTGCTCGGCAAGTCGTGTTTCAGTCGTGCCGGGAAGCAGAGCGCGGCGGCTAACCTTCAGGTGCGTTCTGGCGGGCATGCCAATGAGGTGGGCGAGGACGCGGACGCCGGAACCATCCTTCTGCACTTGGCCGAGGATAACGAGGGGGGTTTGGAGCGTGGTGGAAATTTCGTCGAGATCCTGGAACTTGCGGGCGCGGCGGAGGATGGCAGCGTTGCCGATGATGCCGAATCGGCCGGCAGTTTGCTCGGCGAGGCCAGCGACAAGGGCGTCTGTGAGAGCACCGGCAAATTGGTCGAGTTCGGGGAGGCCGGTCTCGTTTTCGAAATGAGCGATGGCAACGCGGACTTCGACGGGTTGGGGTTTCCAGACGGCGGCGAGGCCGAGCGCGGCGACGGCGACGGCGGCAAGGCCAAGGCCAAGGAAGGGAACGGACCGCTTGGGGGGCGGCGGTGCTTCGACAGCTGGTTCCGGGAGGGGCGCGATGAATTGATAGCCGCGCTTGGGGATGGTGCGGATGAACGCAGGCGAGTCGGCTGAGTCGTTGAGGGCGGTACGGACTTGGGCGATGGCGAAATTGAGGCCGCGGTCGAAATCGACGGTGGTGCCATCGGGCCAGAGGGCGGCGTGGAGAGACTCGCGGGAGACGAGTTCGCCACGGGCGGCGATGAGGAGGCCAAGGAGTTTGGCCGGTTGCGCCTGGAGGCGGACGGGGCGGCCTTCGCGAAGGAGTTCGCCGGATTCTGGGTTGAACTGGAAGAGTCCGAATCGGACATGGGTCATAGCGGAATCCTCCCTCCCACTCCTTCACAGTCCCTTTCGCTTTCGCGAAAGATAGAAAGAAGCGGGAGGGAGGAGGACCGGAGGCCTACGTGGAGCGGCGACGAGGGGGCCCTATCGAGATCGGCACCGCAATAAGGAAAAGTTTGGCATCGCGATTGCTACTAGCCGGGCATGTACCACCACATCAAACAGCTAATGTATACCGTGCACATCGGGCGTCCGGATGTCCGATTTGGAAACATGCTGCTCGAACAGTTCGGCGGCGCCAATGGTGAACTTGCGGCTGCCATGCAGTATTCCGTTCAGGGGCTGAATTGCGACGACCCCGAGTGTAAGGATCTGCTTATGGACATCGGAACCGAAGAGCTGAGCCACTTGGAAGTGGTCGGTGCCTTAGCTCGTATGCACTTAAAGCCAACGAAAAACGACCGAGATGCCGCTGATGCCGATCCGTTGATCGCTATTGCAGGCGGCGGGGGAGTGGCTCTCTGCAACTCCATGGGGAATCCCTGGACGGCCGACTACCTGAAGATAACCGGCGAGCTTGACGTCGACCTTCGCAGTAATATCGCTGCCGAGGCTCGAGCCAAGATTGTCTATGAGCGGTTGATCAACTTCACGGACGACCAGGGATCAATCGACACTCTGCGGTTCCTCATGACGCGCGAAATTACCCATATGAAGGCGTTTACCGCAGCGCTGGAGAACCTGGGCAAGCCGGCGTTTTCAATCGGCCGGATTCCCCCGACGCCGAGGCTAGTGGACCAATACTTTAACGCGTCCACGGGAATCGGTGACAGGGGAGAGACGGACTCTCACGGGCCTTGGAATGAAGGCGGAGACTGGGAAATGGTGGTGGCCCCGGCCTTCCAGGAATTGGAATCGGCGGAAACGGGGACTCGTTCTCCGAATTCCGACGCGAATATGGGTAACCGGTAACCGAGAACAAGAAGGAGAAGTGAATGTCGCAAGTCAAAGAATTGCTTATGGATCAACTGCATGACCTGTTGCATGCAGAGACTCAGCTAACGGGTGCGCTCCCCAAAATGGCAGCAGCAGCAAGACATCCGAAACTAAAAGAGGCCTTAGAGAAACACCTGCTAGAAACGGAGGTCCATGTTGAACGCCTCCGGCAGGTTTTCGAGCTATTAGGGGAACCCGCCGAGGCTACACCGTGTAGGGCGATGATGGGCCTCCTCGAGGAGGGAAAAGAAACTATTGAGAAGGGCAAGAAGCGAGAGCCGATGACGGCCGACCTTTCCTTGATTGCCTCAGCTCAGCGAGTGGAACATTATGAGATCTCGGCTTACGGTACGGCGCGGGGGCTCGCACGGCAACTCGGCGAGACTGCGGCGGCCCGGCTGCTGACTCACACCCTTGGAGAGGAGCAGAGCGCCGACTTTCTATTGACTGCACTCTCCGATCCGATGCTGCAGGAAATTTCCCTGAACGATATGGGCGCAGACGTCGACCTGGAGACGGTGGGCGGAAGACAGGCCGAAAATTCGACTTCTTCGCGGAAGAAGAAAATAGAGAAGGTGTAACGGCGGCGGCGCCAGCCTGGGGTGGATCCGTCGAAACGAGAACAGTCGTTACGTTCTCATCGTGCGTTGGCTCCATCCCGCTGTTTCTGCGTTGGCGACGCCATCGATGCGCATGACATACACGGCCCGGGTGGCGAGGTCGGCGGTTCGGGGCCATTGGGTGTTGCTGACGAGGGTACCGGCGGGGGCTGGCGTTTGGGATACGAGAGGTAGGGTGACAGCGCCGAGCAGAAAGAGCACGGTGGAGCGTTTCATGGCAGAGAGAGTTCAAGCTGGTGGACGGTGTGCTCGTGCCGTTGAAATGCTTGATAGAGGAGTTCCCCGCCGTAGTGAACGTCGGGCGTGAAGTGGAAACTCCAGGATTCGCTGTCGAGGATGAGCCGCGTACGGGTTCCTTTGGGGGCGTCCGCGCGCCAGCGTACCAAGCTGGTTCGCTCCTGCGCGCCGGTCCATTCGCGTTGCTTTTCTTCCTGCAGGTCGGCTACCTCTTCGATGGCCGGGGAGTTGGTGCGCACTTTAGCGCGACGCCAGTTGTTCTTGTCGAACGGGTCCAGCCCCTGCGCCAATTTCACCCAGATGGTAGCGGTTTCGCCGGGCTCCAGAATGCCGTTGCCATTGCCGCTGCCTTCGGTGACCTTACGTTCGACCGAGGTGCCTCCGCCTTGGTTGCCCTTCTGCCGAAATACAGGAAACGTCTTGGTGCGGCCGTCGAGGATCTCGTAGGCAGGGGGGGCGGGAATGTGTTCGGGCTCAATCAAAATGGGGATGGATTCTTTGTAGGAATGCCACTCATCGTAGACGACGGTGACGAGGAGACGGGCGCGGGCGTAGGCTTTGGACCCGGCGGTGAACCGGAAGGAGAAGCGACTGCTGAGGTCGACAGTTGCGCCGGCTTCGAGGACGGGAATGGCCGTCTCCCGCTGGAGGACTTCGACGGTGGGGTAGTCACTTTCGAATCGAAGTTGGAGGTTTTGCTGGGGTACGTTGCGAGGATTGTAGAGCTGGACGGGTATCGTAACGGGCTTGCCGGGTGAGACCCGGGGGACATCCTGGGCGGTGAACGGCAGGAGGGCAGGGGCTTCGGCGCCGCATCCTGGCCCGGCGAGACTGAGTTCATGGCCGGCGCCATCGACAGCGAACCGCAGGGTACCGTCGGCTCCAGCGACAAGGGTACGGCGTGACGTTTTGCCGGAGAGATGATGGTGGTCCAGGAGCACGTAGCTTTGGCCGGCGGCGTAGCGGGGTGGAGTTCGTAGCTGGAGGGAGCGCGGCGCGGGAGGGCCATCGGGCGCCCATTGCCGGGTGGTGACGCGCAAGCCGCACTGGGTGACGCGGTCGAGATAGACCATGCCGGGACCGGCGCCCTGCGCTTCGATCTCATATCCCCACGCGCCGAAGCGGCGGTACGGGCTAGCGTGACTGAACTGTACGGGCACGGTGTCGAGAACCGGATTGGCGAAGGCGCGCCGATGGAAGGCGAAGGTCTCTTCGATGGAGGTGGCCCAGTGGCGATGGTACTCGTCGCGGCGATACTCGAACTCGACGGCAGAGGCGGCATACGCATCACGGGTTTCCTCGTGATACTGGCTGATATAGTCGCCGCTCGCGTGGATTAACCGGACCATGGTGTGTTGGTGGCTGGACACGTGATCCTTGGGACGCCACAACATGCGGGCTCCCTTGTCTCCGGTATGGAACTCGGGACCGGGATTGAAGGACGATGCGCTGCCTATGAATTGGGGATAGCGCGCGCTGAGCCACAGGCTCATAAAGCCGCCCATGCTAAGGCCCGAGGTGGCGCGATGGCGCCGGCCGGTGAGCGTGCGGCAGGTGGCGTCGACGTGCGCGACGAGTTCGAGAAAGTTGAGGCCGAAATCGAAGTCGCCGCCACCGGCGCGGACGTCCCACGGGGAGCCTCCGTAGAAGCCGGTGTAGTCCTTGGCGACATAGCCATCGACGGAGACGATGATGACGGGATGGGTGGCGACGAAGCGGGCAATTTTCGGGACGGTGTCCGTGCCTTGATCGTAGTGCTCGAGCGTGTAGCGGTCGCTGTGGCCGTGGAAGTAGTAGATGACAGGATAGCGCTCGGTAGAGTTCTCGTAGCCCGGGGGCAGGATCAGACGGTATTGCCGGTTTTCGCCGAAGACCTTGGACGGGTACGTGCGATCCGTGAAGGCCTGCGTTTGCGCGAGGGCCACTCCGCCGAACGATACGGCCAGCCAGGCGATGGCCCAGAGTTTCATGGTGCATTTCCTTTCCAACGTGGTTGGCGATACCTCGCCGCAGGAGACCATGATTGCAGAACGGGAGGTGGCCCGGACGAGCCGTCTTCGGGATTCTTCATTTCTCAAATCAACAAACTCAAAGGCAGGAGTGTTGTGGATGGGCAGGGTCGACCGCTAAGTCTCTCTATTTCAGTCGATCAGCCCTGCCGGAGTGTGGATCCTTTCTTGCCACTGACAAGAAACCGCTTGACCTTCATCGAATTTCTCCCTTATACTCAGCCGCATCGCGCCCGGTTTCGGCATGCCAAGAGAGCTTTGCCAAGTAGCGCAATTGCGGGCGTTCAATGGGTCTATTCAAAAGTTCCAGGAGGTTCATGTTGCTTACTTCAATGTGTTGCCGTATTTTTCTACGACTGTGCACAGTGACCGCGGTTGCTCTCCTCGGCCTGCCGGCCTTCGGCCAAGGCACCGCCACCATTCGAGGCACAGTTTTCGATTCGACGCGGGCAGCAGTGCCCGGCGCGAGTGTCGTCGTGACCCAGGTGGAAACCAACTTCGTGCGCCGGACCGTCACCAGCGCCGAAGGCATTTACTCGGTGCCGACGCTGGGCGCGGGAAGCTACAAAGTGGCCGTGGAGGCGCAGGGCTTCAAGCAGTGGTCAGGGACGCTAATTCTGCAGACCGGGCAGACGGCGGTGGTGGACGCCTCGATGCAAGTGGGGTCCGTCGACACCGTGGTGGAGGTGACGGGCGCGGCTCCCGTGATTACGACGGAGAGCTCGGAGGTGGGCGATGTCAAGGACGCGCAGCGGATTCGCCAATTGCCGCTCGACGGGCGCAACATCAGCAGCCTTTTCGCACTGACGCCGGGGGTGGAGGGCAGTGGTTCCCCGCGCATCAACGGCATGAAAGTAGGTGCCGTAGAGATTCTGCTGGACGGGGTATCGATTGTGGACCGGTTCGGTGGAGGCCTGGGCAACACGCAGCCGGGCCTTGATAGCGTGGAAGAGTTCCGGATTGAGACGTCGGGTTCGCAGGCGCAGTATTCGCGGCCGGCTACGGTAACCTTGATCAGCAAGGGCGGCACGAATGAACTGCACGGCAGCTTGTTCACGACGCACCGCAACAATGCGGGTGGCTTGCGGGCGAGGCAGCGCCAGGATGGCAATACGGCCCCGAAGCTCATCCGGAATGAGTTTGGCGCTTCGGCGGGCGGGCCGGTGGTGCTGCCCAAGCTTTACGATGGCCGGAACCGGACATTCTGGTTTTTCGGCTATGAGGGGCTGTTGCAGCGCCAGGAGACCTTCTACCAGGCGTCGGTCCCCAGCCTGGATATGTGGAACGGCGACTTCAGCAACATCACCGATGCTCAAGGGCGCCGGAGCACGATTTATGATCCCCTGACGACGGACGCGCGGGGTGTCCGGCAAGCGTTCCCGAATGGCATCATCCCGACTGCGCGAATCTCCCCGCTGCTGGCGCGGATGAAGGCGGTGACGCCGATGCCGACATCGGCAGTGAACCCGTACGTCGCGCCCAACTTCAACGCGGTGTACCCGAATGTGAACGACATGCACAAGTACAACCTGCGCGCCGACCACCGGTTTTCCGAGAAGGACACGCTGATGTTCCGGTACTCGTTGACGAACCTGCAGGCTTCGCAATCCGGCGGCCGGTTTGCGGGTCCGCCGGTGGGCTTGGCGAATGCCTACGGCAGCGGGCGCAACGACAACAAGTTCTATTCGGCCTCGCTGCAAGAGACGCACGTTGTTACGCCGACGCTGCTGAATGAGTTTACGGCGGGCTTTCAGCGGAACCGCAACAGCAACGGGACCTTGGCCGACTTCACGCCGTGGGCGAACGACCTGGGCTTTCCCAATCCGTTCGGTGCGCTGGGGTGGCCTTCGCTGGGAGCGGACAGGTTCGCCTGGAGCAACGACAACATCAAGAACAACCATCTGACCGGGTACGTCGTCGAGGACAACCTGACCTGGGTCCGCGGAAAGCACACCGTGAAAATGGGCGGCAAGTTTCGCTGGGAACAGAACAACGTCCGTGAACTGCAGCAGGCGCAGGGCTCGCACACCTTCGGCAACAGTTGGACGGCGCTGTTCGATCCGGCCACGGACCAGACGATTCCCTTCACGGGGAACGGAATGGCTTCGATGGCGCTCGGGTTGCCGACGTATCTGTCAGCGCAGAACAACCGCGGCTACTTCTATTTCCGGCAGCGCGAGACGGGCGTCTACATTCAGGACACCTGGAGGGTGACGAACCGGCTTACGTTAGACCTGGGCTTGCGCTGGGACCGGTGGTCGCCGTACTCGGAGAAGCAGAACCGGTTCGTACAGATCGACCCCACGACGCTGGCGACCAAGTTTGAGGTGGTGACGCCGGGCAACACGACGCTCGAGCAGATCCCCGGCATTCCGCAGTCGCAGATTGACTCGTGGGCGCGTCGGGGCTTGACGTGGGTGACGGCGAATCAGGCCGGGATGCCGTCCAATCTCTTGAGCCCGGACAACAACAACTTCGGGCCGCGCATCGGAATGGCGTACAAGCTCGGCACCAACAGAGTGCTGCGCGCGAGCTACGGCGAGTACTTCTGGACGATGCCCTTGTCGCAGATTCTGCAGACGATGCGGATCACGCCGCCGCTGAACCTGCGCTATGAAAACCCGCTGGGCACGCGGGACGGCACCTCGACCTACGGGACGCGGACGCTGCCCGGAGCGGACCACTTTATCGGGAACGTCGGAATTGACACGAACGGAATTGTCACGCTGCCGCCGGCCGCGCAGTCCGGGCTCTTGATGGACGGGCGGAACTGGAAGGACGGCCGCGCGCAGAAGTACCACATCACCTTCGAGCAGCAGTTCCTGAAAGACAGCGCTGTCCGGCTTAGCTACATGGGCGACCTGGGGCGGGACATGGAGCAGCGGTATTCGATTGGACAGCGGGAAGGAGAATACAACTACGTGGCGCGTACGGGCCTGAACCCCCCGGCCAACCGGGATCTGTTGCGGGTGAATAAAGATTGGAACCTGGCGGCGGTGAACCGGACGGGCTTCTCCAATACGCACTCCGTGCAGGCCGAGTACGAGAAGCGCTATTCGTTCGGTCTGCTGGGACAGTTTTTCTACACGTTCACGCGCTCTCTTTCGACCTCCGACGCGAACGGCTTTGAGTCCGGAAACGGCGCCATCAACGCCACCGGCGGGGGCGTGGCCCAGGTGCCGGAGGCCATTCAAGTGATCGGCTCGCCGTCGATGCGCTATGACGATCTGCTCCGGCTGGTGTACTACAACAGCGGCGCGATTCCCGCGCACCGCGTGCGGTGGAACGGGGTTTACGACCTGCCGCTCGGCAAGGGCCGAAAATTCTTCGGTACGGCGTCGAGGTTGGCCAATTCCGCGGTGGGAGGGTGGCAGTTGACGACCATTGGCGAGTGGCGGGGCGGCAACTGGCTGAGCGTGGACGCCGGCCGCTACATGTTCGGCGACCCGACGCTGAATGCCGATCAACGGTTGACGATGAACTTCGGGGGACGGCCGCAGCGGCTGTGGTTCGCCGGGGACTTCGACGTGACGCAGGCGACGGCCGTGGACCAAGGGGCGCTGCGCGCGCTGGTTCCGGTGGATCGCTCGCAGCGGGTGCTGCGGCAGGTAGGTCCGCTGCTCGACAACCGTGTCCCGGTACCGATGCGGGACGGGAGTACGCGGTTGACGGGCATCACCGACATGGTGAACTGGAACGCCCGGAACTTCTTCCGGGGGCCGGGGGCATGGAACGCCGACATTACGTTGTCGAAGTCCTTTGCCCTGGCGGAGAAGGTGGCTTTGCAGTTTTCGGCTGACTTTTTCAACGCGTTCAACCATCCGGTGGACGTGAACCCGAATGCGACGACCGGTTTGCAGGACCTGTCGCTCCAGGCCAACGCACCACGCGTGGTTCAGTTGCGCGGTCGAATCACCTGGTAGTGAAAGTAGCGGCGAAAAGCCGGGGAGCTTCGCGATGCGGAGCTCCTCAGTCTTTCTATGCCAACAACTCTTTGATGAGCTTGCCTTCGTTGATGATCTTCGCCGGACGGCCGATGGGTGTCTGGTACTCGTGGCTCGCGTCGACACCGAGGATGTTATAGAAGGTGTGCAGCAGGTCCTCGGGTTCGACGGGAAGGTCCGTCACTTCGGTGGCGGTTTTGTCGGTAGCGCCCAGGATGCGGCCGCCGGTCATGCCCGCGCCGGAGAGGACGATGGACCAAGCCTTGTTGTGATGGTCGCGGCCGGCGTCGGCGTTGATCTTCGGGGTGCGGCCGAACTCGCCCATGCCGATGACGAGCGTCGTGTCCAACATGCCGCGATTATGGAGGTCCGTGACGAGGGCGGCGTAAGCCTTATCGAACTCGGGGAGGAGGACCTTCTTACAGGTATTGAAGTTGTCGCCGTGGGTGTCGTAGTTCAGCCAGCCTTTGGCGACGGTGACGAAGCGGACTCCGTTCTCGACGAGACGGCGGGCGAGCAGGGCCCCTTGGCCGACCGGGGTGCGGCCATACCGCTCGCGGAGGGCAGCGGGTTCGGACTGGATGTCGAACGCCTTCTTCGCAGTGGGAGAACTGAGGAGGTCGTAGGCCTTCTTCGAAAACTCGTCGAGGGCGGCGAAGTCCGGGCTGGCTTCGACGCTGCGGAACTTGGAGTCCATCTGCTGGACGAGGAAGCGGCGGTTCTCCACGCGAGCCCAATCGACATCGACGGGGAGCGTGAGGTCGCGCACCTGATAGCCGGTGGCGTTAGGGTCGCCGGCGATGAAAGGGTTGTGGGCGCCACCGAGATAGCCGGCACCGTAGGAGGGGAAGGTGTTAGGGACGGCGACGTACGGTGGGAGGCCATTCTTGGGGCCGAGCTGTTTCGAGATGACGCTGCCCATCGAGGGGAACTCGAGCGTCGGGAGCGGCAGGTAGCCGGTGAGCAGGTAGTTGATGGCCCGCTCGTGGTTGTTCTCTTTTGAACGGACAGAGCGGAGGACCGTAACCTTGTCCATCATCTTCGCCATTTCGGGGAGATGCTCGCAGATGTGGAGGCCAGGGACGTTGGTGGGGATGGGCTTGAACTCGCCGCGGATCTCCGACGGCGCGTCCGGCTTCATGTCAAACGTGTCGAGTTGGGGCGAGCCGCCGCTTTGCCAGAGCAGGATGCAGCTGATGTCCTTTTTCTTGGCGTCCTTCGCGGCGCGGAGGGCGTTGGCGATGGAGAGGCCGCCGACGCCGAGCGAACCGATGCGGAGGAAATCGCGGCGTCCAAAGATGTCGGTCTGATTCGTAATTTTCATCGTTCTGCTCCGGCCTAATGATTGTAGAGAAACTCTTTAGTGTTGAGAAGGGCCCACAGGACGTCTTCGGCGCCTTGCTGGCGGCCTTTGGCCTTGCGGATGGCGTTGCGGGCGGCGGCGAGCTCTTCGGCGTCGGGGAAGCGGGTGAGGGTGCGGAGGTAAAGCTCTTCGACCAGCGCGCCGTCGTCAGAGAACTGCTCAAGGGCGTGCTTCACGTAGCCGCTGGTGTCGGTGACTTTGCGGTGGGCGGTGTCGCCGCCGATCATGTGCAGCGCTTGGTTCAGCGTGGGTTCGTTCTTGCGTTCGCAGACCAACTGGCGGGAGGGTCGATCGAAGACCTCAAGGAAGTAGCTTTCGATTTCGGGTTCCGGGAGAGCGGCGGCGCGGGTGCCTGGGTACATGGCGCGGAACTTCTCGGGGACAGCGGTGGCGAGAGAGATGGAGTCGAGCAACGGCTCGGCGCTAATCCGCTTAGGGTAGTAACGGGAGTAGGCCATGGTGTCCTGCTTGTTGCCGGGGACGGGGACGGAGGAGAGCTGGTAAGCGCTCGACATGGTGATGGTCTTGATGAGGTGGTGGATATCAAAGTTATGCGCGGCG
>JBBQRA010000089.1:0-21868 GCA_038215275.1 Bryobacterales bacterium
TCCACTCCCTCAAACCCTGTCTCGTCGGCAAAGACCCCCTCGAAATCGATAAGATTTTCACCCTCCTAGGCCAAGGCGCCTCCAACCTCACCGGCACCCGCACCGACGGCTCCGCTCACAACTTCCTCCGCGCCGCCACCGCCATCGACATGGCTCTGTTCGACCTCGCCGGCAAACTACTCAACGTTCCCGCCTCCACCCTTCTCGGCGGCCGCTTCGCTGACCGCACCCGTATGTACGATCACGCAGCACCCAAAAACATGCTCGACAAAGCCTCCTGCCAGGAGTGGGCCGCCAAGGTCAAGGCTGATCCCGCCGGCTTCACTTGCCATAAGTTCACCTTCCCCCACGAACGCCACTCGAACCGCATCCTCTCCACGAAAGACCTCATCAACATCCAGAAGGGCTTCGAGAATTGTCGTGAAGCCATCGGCTGGGACCACGACATCATGGTCCACTGCCATTGGGAATACGACGTTCGCACCGCGATTCAAATCGCCGAAGCCGTCGAAGACATCAAGCCCGTCTGGCTGGAAGACCCGCTCATCGTCGACTACAGCGACTCCTGGAAGCGCCTTTGCGCCAGTTCGGAAGTCCCCATCTGCATGGGGGAAAATCTCGCGCGGCGCGAAGGGTTTCTCCCGTTCATTCTCAATCAGGGCGCCGACATCCTCCACCCCGATCTCCGCAACTCCGGCGGCTTCCTGGAAACGAAGCGCATCGCCGATCTCGCCGCTCCCTTCGGCATGCCCATGGGCACCCACAACACAGGCAGCCAAGTGAACACCTACGCCAACGCCCAATGGGCCACCAGCATCCGTGACTTCATCGCCTGCGAAACGGTCACCGGCAAAGGCGACTGGATGGACAAGCTCCTGCTGCTCGACGGCCCCTACATAAAGGACGGCCATATCGCCGCCACCGACAAGCCGGGCTTGGGCATCGAGATCAATCCCGACACCGCCAAGGCCCACCTTGCCGCTGGCGAAACCTATTGGGCCTAACGGCCTACTGATTGATTCCGTGCGTCGCGTCGACGATCGGCGTGAGCAGCGCCAGCACGCCCTCATCGCCCTTCGCCAAGCCAGCCACCACCGCATCCCGATCCTGCAGCACCCGGCGCGCTAGCGGCTTTACTGCCTCGTCCGCGCCGGCCGTGAAATCCTCGGCCAGCTTGAACAATTCGACGGCCCGCTCACTCGCCAAGCCATAGTTCTTCAGGCTCGCCTGAAAGTAGACGACGCTCACCATGTCCCGCAGCCGGCTCAGCCGCTCTTCGGTCCTCAGCTTCCCTATCTCGGCCGTCAACCGCTGCACTTCGGCCTCCTGCGTGTTCGCCCGCTGATATTGCGGAACGAACCCAACCAGAAAGCCGACCAGCAGTAGGGCCACCGCGGTAATCGCACCCGACTTTGTACTCAGTTGCATGACTGGAATCGTATCAACTTGCTAACCGGTATAGGGAATGCCCACCCGAATCGGGATCTCGTTCCAGCGCCGCCAGAGGCAGAGTTCCCGGTCAAGTTGTCACCCGCATTAAGTCTCATTTGTTTGACTCTCTCCGCAAGCGTTGATAGCATCTCCGGCAATGTCCGCTAAACACTTAGCTCTCGTCTTTTTCTGTGCCTCGTTAACCTTTGCACAGACTGGCACCATTCAGGGAACTCTCGTCGACCCTTCCGGCGCAGCCATCCGCGGCGCCAAAATCGCAGCTACAGACCAACGAAAGTCAGTGACCGTTCGTGAAGTCGCCACCCTTGACGACGGCGGCTTTCAACTCGGAAATATTCAGCCCGGCCTGTATACCCTTAAATTCACGGCCCCCGGCTTCAAGTCCCTCACCCGGACCGACGTTCAACTCGACACCAATCAAATCCTCAATTTCGGCAGTGTTTCTCTAGAGGTCGGCGCCACCACCGAGTCCATTACCGTCGAAGCCGAAGTCCCCCTCGTCGAAACTTCCACGGCCAACAAGAGCTTCACCATCACCGGCAAGCAGGTGACCGATCTCTCCCTCAACGGCCGCGACTTCCAATCGCTCATGCGGACCCTGCCCGGGGTCGTCTCGAACGACCGGACCGATTTCCGGCTAGCCTTCAACAACACCGACGCCTTCAACGTCAACGGTCTCCGGGGCTCAGCGAACAACGTCTTCCTGGACGGCGCCATCAACACCGACGTCGGAGCAAACGACGGCCAGTATACCCAGGTCTCCCTCGACGCCGTAGGCGAGTTCCGTGTCCAGACTTCGACGTTTAACGCGGAGTTCGGCCGGAATCCTGGCATCATGATCTCGGTCAACACGAAGTCCGGCGGCAAGAACTACCACGGCACCTTCTACGAATTCCTCCGCAATAACGCCCTCGACGCCCGCCAACCTTTCGACCGGTCCGGGACCACCCAGAAACTTCGGTTCAACCAATTCGGCGCCAACATTGGCGGGCCGCTTGTAATTCCGAAATTCTCCAGCCTCAAGGAACCCAAACTCTTCTTCTTCTTCAACTATGAGAAGACCCTCGCCACGCGCCCCAGCGGCGGAACTTTCGTGGACCTCCCCCATCCGGACATCCTCGGTGGCGACCTGTCCCGTCTCTACCGCGCTGGCAATATCCTGACGGCCCAAGGCGTCGATACTGGCTTTCGCATCGGCCAGGTGTTCCAACCGGGTTCGCTCGTTCGCGAAGCCGGCGGTCGCATCATCGGCGGCCAGCCCTATCCCGGTAACATCGTCCCTCGCACGCAATGGGCACAGAATACCCCGGCCTTCCTGAAGGTCCTGCAGGGCGCAAACTACGCGGGCACCGTCCCCACGCCGAACGTTCCCGAGACCGTCCGGTCCTTCTTCCAGGACACCTACCAGTTCAATAAGGAAGGCAAGGTGGCCCGCGTCGATTACACCATCTCCGAACGCGCCAACTTCTTCTTCCGTTGGGCCGACGATGCCAACCACGAAGAGCAGGGTTTGGGCATCTTTGCCTCCACTCCGTACCCTGTCTTTCCCCAATTCCGCCGCAAACCCGGCAGCTCCTGGAGCTACAACCTCGTCAATGTCATCTCCCCCTCGACAACCAATGAGTTCATTTTCAGCTACAACCGGCTGACCCAGCTTGTCGACGTGCAGGACGATGCCAACAAGGCGCTTTACGACCGCACCTCCCTTGGCTTCACCTTCCCCGAGTTCTTCCCGGAAGCCAATCTGCGGAGCCGTTTCCCCCGCTTCAACTGCGGCATCGGAAGCTGCAACTATCCCGGCTTCGCCGCTGGATGGCTCTCGGAAGCCAAGCAGTTTACGTGGACCGACAACCTCACTAAGAACATCGGAAAGCACACGCTGAAGTTTGGCGGCTTTTTCAACATGAACCTCAACGGTCAACAGCCCAGTTGGACCGACGCCATGAACTTCAATTTCGGCGACTCGGCCGACAACCCGCTCTCCACCGGAAACACGTTCGGCAACATGCTGCTAGGTAACTACACCTCGGTGAATCAGAGCAACGGCCGCTTCTATGGTTCGTTCCGCTTCTTTGGCATCGAAGGCTACGCGCAGGATTCCTGGCGCGTCAATCGCAAACTGACGCTCGAAGCCGGTTTGCGTTGGGCCTACATGGGTCCGACGTATACCTACGGAACCTTCCTGCAGAACTACTT
This sequence comes from Bryobacterales bacterium, assembly GCA_038215275.1. Taxonomy (GTDB): domain Bacteria; phylum Acidobacteriota; class Terriglobia; order Bryobacterales; family Bryobacteraceae. Next base: position 3,649 of record JBBQRA010000089.1, read on the forward strand.
TGACCCGCGCCGCTATGACCCGGCCCAGGCCGCCCGCATCGACTTGAACCCCGGCTTAACGCTCGGAACTCTCGTCCCTGGGGCCGGCAATCCTTTCAACGGCATGGTGGAAGAAGGCGCGGCCAACGGTCTACCCAAAGGCGGCGTCAAACATCGCTGGAACAACCTCGGACCCCGGTTCGGTTTTGCCTATGATCCGTTTGGCGACGGTAAGACCGCCATCCGCGGCGGCGGCGGCATCTTCTACGAACGCATCCGCCAGAATGCCAACAATTTCGACGGACTCGGCAACCCGCCGTTGACGTTTCAACCCACCGTATACGTCGGGAACGTCGACCGGATCAATACGTCCCTCATTGCCGGCGGACGCCGCTCCCCGGTCAACATTGTCGCCATCGACGCCGAAGGCCAAGTTCCGACCATCTACTCCTGGAGCTTTGGCATTCAGCGGGAACTTGGCGCCAAGACCTCCATCGACGTCAGCTACATCGGCAATCGCGGCCGCCACCTGCAGTATCGCCGCGACCTGAACCAACTTCGCTTGGGGAGCACGCTACAGCCCGGCGTTCTGACCGGCGTTAATGGCGTCGCGAATGCGCTGCGGCCCTACCAAGGCTATGCCAGCGTTAATTTTACCGAGTTCGGCTCCACGTCCAATTACAATGGTCTCCAGGCCCGCGTAACCCGCCGTTTCGCCAAGAGCTTCACTGGCAACTTCAATTACACCTGGTCCAAGGCACAGGGCGTCAACGAGGGAGACACCAACTCGCTCGCCTACGCCTATGACCGCAAGCGCGAATACGGCCTGTTGAACTTTGACCGCAAGCAGGTCGTTACCATGGACTTCATCTACGAACTGCCCAAGCTGGGCAATGCGAATGCGTTCGTCAAGGGCGTAGTCAACGGCTGGCAGGTCAACGGCATCGTCCGCTACTGGGGCGGGACTCCGTTGACCATCACATCGAACGGCAACCCCGGCACGCTCGGGGGAGGCCCGCGCGCTAACTATATTGGAGGCGAGATCAAAAATCCGAACCCCAGCGAACTCGACTACTTCAACATCTTCGCGTTCGCCCGCCCAGCCGAAGGTACGCTTGGCAACACCGGCGAAGGAATTCTCCGGGGCCCTGGCATCAAGCAGTGGGACGTCTCGATGATCAAGACCACGACGATCTTTGAACGCATCAATGTTCAACTGCGTTTTGAGACGTTTAACACGTTCAATCAGACCCAGTGGGCCGGCGTCAACACCGGTCTCAACGTCCCGAATCCCAACGCCGTACCGACCGCCGCTACCCGCGGCACCTTTGGCCAGGTCAACTCCACACGCGACCCCCGCACCATCCAACTCGGGATCAAGGTCCTGTTCTAACCTCAGAACATGGTCCTTGTCACTTGCCTGGCCCTGCTGTTTTGGCAGGGTCAGGCAACCCCTCAACTTTTCGACTCCGCTGTCCGTGCCCTGCAAGCCAACCGGCTTGCAGAGGCGGAGTCGGCCTTCCGCGAGGTTCTGCGCCGGGAACCCGATAATCTCGGCGCGCTCGGCAACCTCGGCGTCCTTTACTCGCGGCAGAACAAACCCATGCTCGCCATCGACACCTACCAACGCGCTCTCCGCCTCGCCCCCAACGAGCCGGGCCTGCTCCTCAACCTCGGCCTCGCCTATCTCAAACTCGATAACCACGCCGCCGCCAAGCCGCTTTTTGCCCGCCTCTCCAGCTCCCAGGCCCGAGAACTCCATGCCATCTGCCAACTTCAGACGGGCGAAGTCGACGCCGCCAAGGCGGCGCTCGAGAAACTCCCGCCGACCCCAGCCGTCTACCACTTCCTCTCTCTCGCCTACGCGAAGCAGCAGGATCTCCCCAGCGCTGAAGCCACCCTCGCCAAGCTCTACGCCATGCTGCCGCCCGGCCAGGCGCAGCATCTCGAAGGCCGTGTCTGGTACGATGCGGCGCTCTTCGACCGGGCCCTCGCCAGCTTTGAAAAGTCCGGCAACTCACTCGAAATCGGAAAGACGCTCGTTAGCCTCCGTCGCAATCCGGAAGCCGCCGCCGCCCTTCGCCGCGCCCTCGCCGAAAACCCGAACGACGTCGAAGCCCAATACTTCCTCGGCGCCCTGCTCGTGCAGCAAAACGAACCCAAACCGGCCATCCCGCTGTTGACCAGCGTCGCGGAATCCCGCCCGGATCTGTGGGGAACGCACTATTACCTAGGCAAAGCGCAGATGCTCCTTGGCAATGCCAGGGCCGCGCTGCCACTTCTTGAAACCGCCGTCCAGCGCGCCCCCCGGGAAGCGCCCGTCCACTATCAACTCGCCCGCGCGCTGCAGTCTCTCGGCCGCGCCGCCGAGGCAAAACAGGCCTTCGCTCGCGTCGCCCAACTGCAGCGCCAAGCCAACTCCGAGTCCATCGTGATGAAATAACGCTGTGCCCTTTTCCCGACGCGATCTTCTGGCTCTCTTCTTCCAAGGCGTCGCCTCGCGCGGAGTAAAGCCGCAGCCGAAAGGCAAACCCTCCGGCCTCCCCTTCCGCAGCCGGTTCACCGATGTCGCCGCCGCGGCCGGACTCAAAGCTCCGGTCATCTACGGCGGTATCGATCGTAAGAACTATCTCCTTGAAACCACGGGCTCCGGCGTCGCCTTCATCGACTACGACAACGACGGCTGGGTGGACCTCTTCATTCCCTCCGGCGCCCGTTTCGAAACGAACCCACCGGAGGCCGTCAATCGCCTTTATAAGAACAACCGCAACGGCACCTTCACCGACGTCACCGAAAAGTCCGGACTCGGCCGCCAAGGCTGGGCCTGCGGCGTCACCGTCGCCGACTACAACAACGACGGTTTTGAGGACATCTTCGTCTCTTACTGGGGCCAGAATGTTCTCTACCGCAATAACGGCGACGGCACCTTCACGGATGTCACCAGGGAAGCCGGCCTCATCTTCCCGCAGCGCCACTGGACCACCGGCTGCTGTTTCGTCGATTACAACCGCGACGGCCATCTCGACCTCTTCTTGTCCACCTACGTCGACTTCGATCCGGCAAAGACCCCCAGGCCCGGAGAAAATACGAGCTGCAACTGGAAGGGCATCCCGGTCAACTGCGGCCCCCGCGGACTCACCGAAGGCCGCTTTTTCCTCTTCCGCAATAACGGCAAGGGCGTCTTCAGCGACGTAACGAAAGAGGCCGGACTCGGCCAGGCCCGCGGCTACGGCCTCACCGCCATTGCCGCCGACTTTGACGAAGATGGCTGGCCCGATCTTTACGCCGCTTGCGACTCCGTCCTCAGCGTCTACTTCCGCAACAAGCGCGACGGCACCTTCGAGGAAGAGGCACTGCCCCGCGGCGTGGCCGTCAACGAAGACGGCATGGAGCAGGCCGGCATGGGCCTCGGCGTCGGCGACTACAACCTCGATGGCCATCTCGATCTCTTCAAGACTCACTTCTCCGACGACACCCACATCCTTTATCGCAACGACGGCCAAGGCAACTTCACCGACACGACCAAACCCTCCGGCCTAGGCGTCGAAACCCGCTACGTTGGCTGGGGCGCGGGCATCGTCGATCTCGATAACGACGGCCGCCCGGACCTCTTTGTCGCCAACGGCGCCGTCTATCCGGAGATCGAAGCCAAGCTTCCGGCTTATCCCTTCCGCAATCCCCGCATCATCTTCCGCGCGCTTCCCAACGGTACGTTCGAAGAGCTGATCGACGAGGCCGGTCCCGGCATCTCCGCCGCCCACAACAGCCGTGGGTGCGCCTTCGGCGACTTCGACAACGACGGCGACCTCGACATCCTGATCATGAACATGAACGAGCCGCCCTCCCTGCTCCGCAACGACGCAAGCCCCGCCGCCAACTGGCTGAAGCTGAAACTCACAGGGACCAAGTCCAATCGCTCAGCCATCGGGGCCCGGGTGACGCTACGCTACGGCGGGCTCATCCAGGTGCAGGAGGTGATGAGCCAGTCGAGCTATCTCTCCGTCAACGATCGCCGCCTGCACTTCGGCCTCGGGCCGGTGAAGACGGCTGATGTTGAAATTCGCTGGCCCAGCGGCGCCCGGCAGAGCTTCGAGAAAGTCGACGGGAACCACTTGCTGCTAGTGAATGAAACCTCCGGAATCACCGCCCGGCTGCGGCCGCCTTTCTAACGAAGGCGCCGGACGCGATGAGCTTCCGAGTCGCCGATGTAGACGACGCCCTTCTTGTCCACATAGACGCCGTGCGGCCGCTTCATTTTGCATTCGAGCGGACTCGTCTCGGGGCCATCCCCAGCGGCGCCCGTGCCGGCCACGGTCTCGATCATCCGAGTTTTCAAGTCGATTCGACGGATTGTGTGACTCTCGGTATCGGCCAGATACAACCCGCCGTCCCTTGACCACGCGACGCCCTTCGGCCCGTTTAGCTTAGCCGTCTTAGCGGGCTCCGGACCGGGGGCGTAACCCTTCTCTCCGCTGCCGGCCAAGTGCTCCAACCTGCGGGTGGCCATGTCGATCCGAAAGACTTTGTTGCCCTCCCGCAGCGCCAGATACGCATTGCCCCCGGCATCAAAGTCGATCGCGCGGGGTCCCCAAAGCGGCGTCCCCCGCAGAGGCGCTCCGTCGGGAGTCGGCTTCTTTTCACCCGTGCCGGCCCAGGTGGCAATGGCGCCGGTCTTCATGTCCACGATGCGGATCCGTTGGTTCTGGATGTCACAAATCAGAAGGTTTCCCGCCGGGTCGAATTGGATGCTGTGAGGCTGATTGAGTAGCGCGGCGGTCGCCGGGCCGCCATCGCCGCCGAAACCGGCCTGCCCGGTGCCCACTATCGTCGAGATGACTTTGGTTTTTGCATCCACGCGCCGGACGACGTGGTTCCTCATTTCGACAAAGAACATATTGCCGGCCTTGTCGAAGCGGATTTCGTAGGGCTCGTTCAGCGATGCGGAAGTCGCGGCGCCACCGTCGCCGGAGTAACCCCGCCGAGCATTCCCGGCGACAGTAGATAACTTGCCGGTCTTCAGGTCCAGGCGGCGGACAACATGGTTATCGATCTCGCAAATATACAGCGCTCCGTCCGGTCCAATGGTGAGGCCGTACGGATTACTGATCTGATCCGCCGCGTAACCCGGTTGACCGTTTCCCGCAATAGTCTGGATTTTCGTTTGGGCAAAACCAGTCATGGCCAAACAAAGGGAAAAGAGCAGAAATCGCCGTTCCATCGTTGATGAGTCTAACATGCGATGGCCTCGGCGACCATACAGCAGAATTGGTTTCCCGAAAGAGTGCCACCACCGGCACGCCCACCGCCGCCGCCAAATGACTGATTCCACTATCGTTGCCAATGTAGCCGCGGGCGCCAGCCAGCCATCGGGCCAGGTCAAACAGATTCTCGAAACGGGTGGCCCCGTCGAGCGATTCCTCCGGGCCCGCCGTCCATTCCACGGGGTACGGCAGGACCGCGGCCAGTTCGCGAAACCGGGCCAGCGGCCAGTTCTTGCTGGAGGATCCGGAGAAAGGATGGATCACGATCGTGTTTCGGGGCGCCACCTCTCCCACCGGAATTCTCGGCACCAAGCCCATCGGCGCGCCGGTCTGCGCGGCATAGAAATCGGAGGCATGGTGAGTGTTGTCCTGCGGAAGGGCCGGATGAAACGTGAACGGCAGTCCTCGCACCGCCTCCCGAAACTCCTCGTGGTTGGTTCCGTACCAGGAGATAATCCTATCGAACTGCGCCAGCCGCGCCATGGTCCGTTCGGGCGTGTGGATACCCACCAGATCCAGGCCGGTCGCCGCGATCGAATCCACATGGTCCGCAAAACGCACGAGGGGCTGATTGGCGAAACGAACCCAAACTTCCGTGTACTCGGTACGGAGGTGTTCGAGCGCCGGCAGGCTGACGATGCAATCTCCGATCGCGCCGGGCCGGATCAGAAGTGTCTTCAACGGAGATCGATCGGGATCCGCACGTCGACCGACTTAGGCGGAAAGCACACCGTATCCGAGCACGCCTGGTAACGCAGTTTCCCCCCGGCCATGGCCAAGCCACCGGGTGTCCCCGGCCGCGCTTTCAGCGTAATGGCGATGGTAAACGCCCCGGTATAGACGTTCAGAGGCTGATCGGAAAACGAGTACTTCTCGTTCTTGCCCACCGGATAGTCCACCTTCACTACGTCGAAGCCCCCTTTGTCGATGGTGAGCTTCATGGGAATCAACAACTCATCGTTCGGCTTATTGGTATTGCAGTGAAGGCCCTCTTTCAACTGGACATTCAGCTTGACCACAAACGGTTCCGCCCTCGTTCCGGTGGCGGGCGGCGCCGAAACAGTGAGCAACTCGGTCTGTGCACAGAGAGCGAGGGGCAAAAGAAAGGCAAGCTTACTTAGCGGCGCCGAGAAGCTGCTCAATGTCTTTAACATAGTCCCCTTTGCTGACCAATCCGATATGCACGGCAGCGATACGCCCTTCGCGATCAATCAAAAACGTACTCGGCAGCGAGTCCACGCCGCCGTACTTCACCGCAGTTTGCTCGTCGCCGATGACCATGCGGTAGTTGATGCCGGTCTTGGCCATGTGAGGCTTGACCACCGCCCAGCCGTCGTCGTCCATCGAAACACCGACCACGGCAAAGCCACGGTCTCGATACGTTTTTTCAAAGTCGATGAACCACGGAATCTCAATTTTGCAGGGCCCGCACCAAGTGGCCCAGAAGTTGAGCAGCACCACTTTACCCTTATAATCGGCGAGATTCAGGGTCTTCCCGTCGGCATCCTTCAGCGTCACGGGTGGGGCGGTTTTGCGCGTACTGACCGGCTTCACTGCCGCACGCACCGTGTCCTGGCCGTTGCCGCAACCGGTCAAGAAGGCCACAAGGGCGGCACTGAGGAAAATAGACCGATACAAAAGAGAACTCCTATCTTTGATTATATAGATAACGGTCGGCCTCCCAGAGTTGCAACGAACCAGGCCTTACGCCGGGCCACAAACCTCGGAGCGAGGGTACTCTGCCGCGAACTCGCAAAGATCGCGGCGGCCGAATCGCAGAACGCCTCGCAAACGTATTCGCGCCAACGCCGCGTGCGGTTACGGCGATCCGCGTGGGAAAGCGCGTCTTTTCTCCATTCGGCGGACCAGCCCGCCTCGCCTCGCGAACACTCCGTCGCCAACAAAGCTTCCCAGGAGTGACGGGCCGGGTTGCCCAGCCGCCACCAGACGAAGTGAAACAGTTCGTGGACGGTCACCCGCCGCAGTTCCTTTCCCCGCAGACGCCGCTCTATAACCACCCGACGTTCCCGGAGATTGGCCGCGGCGTCCATCTTGACGCCGCGCACAGCCAGATCTGCCGCGAATGCAAAGACGATTGGCGCCCCCTCGAATAGGGGTAATCGGTCACTCAATAACCAAGGGGCCGAAGACCGGGGTTCCCATGTCGAGTTCGTCATTCAGGTTCACGTACGGATCACGGCCCAGGCCGTAGCGAACGGTCGCTCCCGCAGGCAGCACCGCCGGGCCAACGTGCAACAGCACCGCATTGCCGTCCATTGGATCAATCTGCTGATGGAAGACGGCCGGCAGCGGCTTGCCCTCCGCGTCGCAGACGACGAAGCCGTTGAGGCGTCCAGAGGTCACGAGCTTGCCATTCACCTCGGCGAACAGGATGCGGACGACGTTACCGTCCCGTTTGGCTCCCGCCGGACGCGGTCCGCGCTTGTACGGCTGAAACTTCGTGACATCGGGATACAGATCGTGCGTCACCATGTCAGCCATGCGCCGCGCCAGCCGTTTCAGGTCCGGCGTGCTCACGTGGATCCCGTCATCGAGCGAGAGATCGGCCGCCGGCACCATCCCGATGCGTGGGATTTGGCTTTCGAGCTTCCGTTCGGCCTCCTGAACCATATTCCACTCGTCCCCGTTCGTATAATTCACATGGCGGCCAATCTGCGCGTAATAGAACGGGAGTTCGGGCTGAGCGAAGTCCTGCCGGAAGGCCGCGATCAGCTTCTCCATCTTGGCGCTGTACTCTGGCGCCGCCTTGGGATTCGCGTCGCCTTCACCCTGATACCAGAGGATCCCCTTCACGCGCCCGCCGACGGAAATGACCCGGCGCAGGGTAGCGCCGTAGAGCGATTCGCCCTGCTTGTCTTTCAAATCCGGACTCCATTGGTCCATACTCGTCCCGCCGTGCGCGCACGGAACAATCCCGATCGGGATGCCCGTCCGTAGCAGCATCTGTTTGGCAAAAGGCAGACCCAAGCCAGCGCCCTTCTTGCGGTTCGTGACGTATTCCTCGAGCGCCTGCCCTGTCAGCTTCTCGGGCTGGCCGTCCTTGTTCTTGCGCCAATGGACGCGGTCGGCGGCGTCGGCGAGCCGATGCAACGGCTCAACCGCCTGCACCCAGGTATCGGACTGATCGAAGCTCCGCACCCGCTCTTCCGGGCCCTCCACATCCACCAGATTCCCGACGCCCTCCATATTCGACTGCCCCGCCAAAACCCAGAGGTCGCCCACATACAGGTCCTTGATCACCTCAGGGGTTCCCGCTACGATCCGGACTTCCAGCGAGTACGGTCCGCCCTGCGGAACACCCTTCAACTCGCCTTCCCATTTGTTCATTTTGTTGACGCGCTCAAGCGGCTTCCAGTCGAATCCGGCAATCGGCCCGCTACCGTTCACAATGCGGGCCTCGACAATCTTATTCGCCGCGCGAAGAGCGGTACCGGCAAGTTTGATGGCCGCGCGGCCATCGGCGTCCCGCTGCAAAACTTGACCCGGTGACGGGCCAAGGGAAATTTTGAGATCCTGCGCAAACAGGGCTGTAGCGAGCAAAAACAGGCAGATAAGCTGTGCGGTCATGCTCCCGAGTTTATCACCAGGCACTAGCGTGATAGATTTGAACACACTAATGACTCGCCGACAACTTTTAGGCGTTCTAGGAAGTGCGGCAGCCGCCTCCGCCACGATGCCCGGCATGATCCCGATGGGCATCAACACATACTGCCTGCGGTCGCTCCGTTGGTCCGATGCTCAACTGCTCGACTACTGCGCCAAGTTGCGGCTCGATGCCATTTTCCTGCAGGATTCAAGTGACCCTGGCCGTTATGATCCAGCCCACTGGAAATGGGTCCGGCAACGCGCAACGGAGTTAGGGCTCCACCTGGAAACTGGCGGCGGCGTCATCCTTCCGCGCACCCCGGCCGGAATACCGGACGAAATCACGAAGCTGCGCCGCGAAATCCAGCGGGCCCGTGCCATGGGGTCGCCAATCGTGAGGGCGCTGCTGGCCAGCGACCGGGCGCACCTGCCACCCGGCTCGATTGAACAACATACGGAAACTGCGCTGGCCATCTTCCGAGCCGTGCGCACGGAACTGAAAGACGCCGGCATGAAGATTGGACTGGAGTTCCACAAGGATTTGCAGGGTTGGGAGATGAAGCGGTTGATCGAGGCGGCGGGTACGGATACGGTCGGCTCCTATCTCGATACCGGCAACCCGGTGTTCGTCATGGAGGATCCGCTGCATTCAGTGGAGGTGCTGGCGCCCTATGCCGTAACCGTCCACCTCCGGGATTCAGTGGTCTACGAACATCCACGCGGCATCGCTGTGCAATGGGTGCCGCTTGGCGAAGGCAATGTGGACTTCCCAAGTATCATCGCGAAAGTAAGGGAGCTCTCGACCGGCGTCCATGTCTTTGTGAAGCCCATCACCGGACGACCGCCGGAGGTGTTACCGATCTACGACCCGGCCTATTGGGAGCGCTTCCCGGAAGCAAAAGCCAAAGATTTCGTCCGATTCCTGGCCTTGGCCAAACGTGGCGGGCCGTACGAAGGGCACGTCGTCACAGAGGACCTATATGGCCAGCCGGTGGCGCCGCACTTCCTGGCAGCGGTGCAATATCAGCAACGCGACCATGTGGAGCGAGGCGTTGCCTATGCTCGCAAGACACTCGGGCTCGGGATCCGTCACAGGGAGTCGAGGTAAGCGTAGTAGCGGCCGAGGAAGTTCGCGGCGGCATTCGACGGCGGTGGAATGTAGTCGCGGAAGTGCTCGTTGTCGCCAATCGACTGCCGCAGGTCACGCCAGAGCGCCGTCCAATCGAGGCGGCCCGCGTGGCGCAAGAGATGCGTATTCATCGTCCGGAGAAACGGATCGTTGACGTCTTTGGTGCCGATGCCGCGAGTGGCGACGATCTGCGCCCGGGGCGCGGCGAAGACAACATCGGCGAGGGCCTGCGTGCCGTGGCAACTCCCGAGAAAAACGAGTTGCGCGGAGCGGGGAATGAGCGGGATGGTTTTGGCGACGTGGTAATCGTGGCCGCGGTGGACGACGATCTCGGGGTCGCGCGGGAGCAGCGATTCGAGGTGGCTCTGGCGAACCGCTGTCTCTTGCGTTGCCGCAGGGTACTTCACGATATCGATGGGCACGTTCGCCAGGATCAGAATTCGCTTGGCGGTGATTCGGACGACGCCATCCGCTTCCTTCCATTGCCAGCCCGCGTCACCCGCATAGGCGGCGCGGAAGTTCACGAAAGATTCGACGCCGTCATCGTCATTGGGGAACACAAAGCGTTCGACAATGTCGGTCCCCAAAGCGAGTGGGCCGACGGAGGATGGGCTCAGCAGGAGACGGGCGAACGGCGAGTCGCCCAGCGGGGGTCGATAGGAGGTGGCGCCAAGAATGATCGCGGCATCGAGGGCCTCGGGCAGCGAGACCACGTTGTGGAGGGCGCGGTCAAGCAGCGGCTTTTGATCGTAGGGAGCAAAGCGATTGAGCTCGGCCGCCAACGCGAGAACGCGGCGGAGAAGAGGCGCCGGCAGGCTACTCGGGTCGGACTTGGCGAGCAGGGCCGGCACTACGCCCAGTTCGTCTTCGGTGGCGGCAAGGGAGACCAGGGTGAGGCGCTGGGGACCATCGAGAGCGGAAAGTGGGGCCAATCCGGACTGATGGAGCAGGCGAAAGAACTCGGCTGCTTCGGGAAGGAGGGCGCGGTGCCAATAGGGCGAAGGGTCGGCGCGGTAAGCATCAAGCAGCGCGGTGATGCGCGGTTCGCGAAAAGGTAGTTTCTTTAGGGCGAACGGGGCAGTGACCGGATCCCGATGTTCGACGAGTTCGGCCAAGGCCGGCAGGCGGGTGGCCAGGGTGGCGGCTTCGGCGGGCGCTTCGGCGATGGCGGCTCGAAGCACCTCGCGGCCGTAGGGAAACTGCAGGCAGTTGGTCGCCTCGCGAAGCGCTGCTTCCGGTTGTCGCCGGGCGGCAGATTCGAGAAGCGGCCGTCCCTGGGCAGGCGGCAGCGCGTAGGCTTGTTCCAGCGCCAACGTGAAGGGCAGATCGGCCAGCCACTCGCGATCAAGGATCGGGCCGATGCGCCGATGCGCAGCGCGCGGGTCCTTCGATGCAAGTGTGAAGAATGCCTCTCGTTGCACGCGTTCCCGCCAAGGCCCGGCATTCAATTCGGGCGCGCGGTCGAAGGCGGCCTCCGGCTGAACGGAGGCGAGACGCAGCAGCGTATCGAGAAGAGCGGCGGCGAGAAAAAACATAGCCTACTCCGAGTGTAGTATTCTGCGTCGCATGATTGATCCAAAGCGTATTGCGAAGTTCAAGCTGAAGCCCGGAAAGAAGGTGCGGCTGAAAGATCACGATGCAGCGTGGCGGCCAGAGGGGAAGGAAGCCGAAGCGGTGACGCAGGAGAGCATGGCCAAAAACCTGGAACTGCTCAACGAGGCGCAAGGGAAATTGTATGCGGGTGACCAATGGAGCATTCTGGTTGTGCTGCAGGCGATGGATGCGGGGGGCAAAGACGGGCTGGTGAAGCATGTCATGAGCGGCCTGAATCCGCAGGGCTGCAGGGTCCATGCCTTCAAGGCTCCCTCCGCTGAAGAGATCGACCACTCGTTCCTTTGGCGTTGTATGCGGGTGGCCCCGGCGCGCGGGACAATTACAATTTTCAACCGGTCCCACTACGAAGAGGTTCTGGTGGTGAAAGTTCACCCGGAGTTCCTCAGCAAGCAGAAACTGCCACCGGCACTAATTCACAGGACCATCTGGAAAGAGCGTTACGAAGACATCAACAACTTCGAGCTTCATTTGGCCAGGAACGGAACCCGGATCATCAAGATCTTTCTGAATGTTTCGAAGGACGAGCAGAAGCAGCGTTTCCTCGAACGCTTGGACAAGCCGGCGAAGAATTGGAAGTTCTCGCTCGGCGACCTGGCGGAGCGGAAGTTTTGGGACGACTACATGACCGCCTACGAAGAGATGCTGACAGCGACAAGCACGAAGCATGCTCCGTGGTATGTCATTCCGGCTGACCACAAATTCGTGGCCCGAGCGGCGGTGGCAGAGATTCTGACCAACACGATTCTTGATCTTGCAGTGGACTACCCAAAGGTGAGCAAAGAATCTAAGCTGGCGTTTGCAGACGCGCGGGAGAAGTTAGTCGGCGAGTGAGGCGAGGCACTGCTCGGTATCCTGAGCGATGAGTAGCTCCTCGTTCGCCGGGATGACGTGAACGGGAATCCGACCTCGATGGATGGTGGCCTCCGTGCCGATGGCGGCTTGGTTTTTTTCAGAATCGATCTCGATCCCGAAGGCTTCGAGTCCCGCGCACGCCTCGGCGCGGACGGCTGCGGCGTTCTCGCCGATGCCGCCGGTGAACACCAGCGCATCGGCTCCGTTTAACACGGCCCAGAATGCGCCAATGTACTTGCGAATCCGATATGTGAAGACTTCAATGGCCAAGGCTGCGCGGCCCGAATCGTTGGCGCGGGCATCGAGCAACATGCGCATGTCCTGCGAGAGTCCCGACAATCCGAGTAGGCCGCTCTGCTTGTTCAAGATATTCTCGACGCTCTGCGTCGTGGCGTCTTCCTGCGAGAGCAGGGCGAGTACGACGCTCGGGTCCAGGTCGCCGGAACGGGTGCCCATCATGAGACCTTCAAGGGGGGTGAAGCCCATGGACGTATCGATGGAGACGCCATCGGCAACGGCGCATACGGAGGCACCGTTGCCAAGATGGCACGTGACCACCTTTGCGGCGCCGCAGCGCTTCGATACATAGCGGTGGGAGAGGCCGTGGAAGCCGTAGCGGCGGATCTTATCGCGGGTGTAATAGGCGTAGGGCAAGCCATAGAGAAAGGCCTTGGGGGGGAGGGTGTGATGGAACGCGGTATCGAAAACGGCGACATTCCTGGCGTGCGGCATGATGCGGCTGGCCGCGTAAAAGCCGCGGAGATTATGGGGATTATGCAGGGGGGCGAGACCGATGAGATCTTCAATCGCATGGACAACATCCGGGGTCATGAGGGCGGCTTCGGTGAACTGCTCACCGCCGTGAACAACTCGGTGGCCGACGGCGTGAATGTCACCAAGATCGCCGCGATGGGCAGCGAGCGCGGCATCGAGGCCCTCTTCAAAATCCTTGATGGGGAGGGTCCCCCGGGTCCGCGCGCCTTCACTATCAAAGGCAGTGAGGATTGCATCGGGCCTGCCGACACGCTCGATGGTGACTTTCGAAAGCACAGCGGACGAGGTGGTTTCTATGATCTGGCTCTTGATCGACGAACTTCCGCAATTGAGGACGAGAACGTTCATCGCTTCCTTTTGAACCCTTCGCGGAGTTGAACGGTTTCCGAAGCGGTGAGCCGGCGGAGCTTGCCCGCGGCTAGGCCGTCAAGAAAGAGGTCGCCGATGCCGACGCGTAGCAACCGAAGGGTGGGGAAACCGACGGCGGCTGTCATACGGCGTACTTGGCGATTCTTGCCCTCGGTCATTGTGAGTTGCACCCAAGAGGTAGGAATGTTAGCGCGGAAGCGAATGGGGGGCACGCGCGGAGGGTAGACCGGGTCTACGCGTTTGGCCTTGAGGGGACGGGAGATGTAATCGGCGACCGCTACACCTCGCCGGAGCCGCTCAATCGCGTCTTCGGTGATCTCGCCTTCCACCTGCACGTGATAGGTGCGGGGATGATTGTATTCGGGGTCGAGCATGCGGTGCTTAACCCAGTTGTCGTCAGTGAGGAACAGCAGCCCTTCACTGTCAAGATCGAGCCGACCGACGGGATAGATCTCCGGGATATCGATATAGCTGGCCAAGGTGGGTCGGGGCTCAGGGGATCCATCAGTGAACTGGGGGAGGACTCCGTAGGGTTTGTGAAAGAGCAAGTACTGGTACATGATCTAGCGCGAACATCCGGCGGAGAGGATGAGGAGAATGGTGGCCATGCTCCCCATGCTATCGCTTACAAGTTGGGGATGACGAGAACATCGCCCGGATGAATGACGCTTTTGTCGTCCTTCAGCTTTCCCGGGTTCGCCTTGATGATCTCGGGATACTTGGTGCCGTTACCGAGTTGGCTAGCGGCGATCTTCCAGAGCGAGTCACCGGCAACGACCGTGTACTTCTTCAGGACGGGAGGCAGGCTGGAATCGACGGTGATCTCCGCGGCGAGGTCGCCGTAAGCCGGGTCAATGGCCTTGATCTTGTTCCACATGTCGTTGACCTGATCCTGCGAAGGGGCATTGGCCTTGAGGACGAGTTTATCGTTCTCCACGTGCAGGTTGTTCAACTTGATGTGGAGCTCGGGAATGAGATCGAGCACCGGTTTATATTTGGCTTTCAGTTGTTCAAGACGGTCCATGTTCATAACTCCTAAGACCATAGAGTGCCTGGATCCGGCGAGAGTTTCAAGCGAGGTACGAAGAAATGATTTCAAAACATTTGCTGGAAAACGGTGCGGCGAACGTGTAGGGTATGGGTGATGGAACTCTTAGAAATGATCATGAACGCCCAAGGGGGCGGTGCGGTGGATCAGCTTTCAGAGCGGTTTGGGCTGGAGAAGAATCAGACCGCTTCGGCACTAGAGCAACTCGTTCCCGCATTGCTGGGCGGGATGCGGCAGAACGTGCGGCCGCAAGGTTTGGAGGGCCTTCTGGGACTTCTCGGCGGCGGAAACCCCGACGCCTATCTGGAAAGCCCGGAGGTGATCCAAGCGCCTGAGACCACCCAGACGGGCAATAGCATCTTGGCTCAACTATTTGGGAGCAAAGAAGTTAGCCGCTCGGTCGCCACCCAGGCTTCGGCGAATACCGGCATCGGCGCGGATATTTTGAAGCAGATGCTGCCGGTTGTGGCGACGATGGTGATGAGCGGGCTGAGTCAGCAGAGCGCTCCCCGACAGAGCAGCGGCTGGCTGGGGATGTTGGACACTAATAACGACGGCTCCATCGCAGACGACGTTGTCGGTCTGGCGGCCCGGTTCCTGAGGAAATAGCCATGGCACGCGGGGGCGGTCGCATCAGCGGTGGGATTAAGTTGTTGCCAATCCTGTTGGCCGCCCTTTACATGGGGTATTTCTACCTCACCAATCAGGAGACGGTTCCCCTCACCGGACGTAAGCAGTTGGTGGACATGAGCCGGGAGCAGGAGGCGGCGCTCGGCCTCCAAAGCTACCGTCAAGTGATGCGGCAATCGCGCGTCGTCCGCGAAGGCCAGGCCGCGCAACTCGTTCGGGACATTGGCCGGAAGATCAGCACCGTGGCCGAAGATCCCGGCTTCGAATGGGAATACAATCTAATCGCCGATGAGCAGGTGAACGCGTTCTGCTTGCCTGGCGGCAAAGTGGCCGTGTATTCCGGGATCCTGCCTGTCGCCAAGAATGCAGACGGGTTGGCCGCAATCATGGGGCACGAAATCGCTCATGCGATTGCGCGGCACGGTGCCGAACGAATGGCACAGCAGAAGTTGATGCAGATCGGAACGATAGCGGCGGGGGTCGCCGTTAGCGAGATGGACGATCGGGCCCGTATGGCGGTAATGGGGGCACTCGGGATGGGAGCGCAGTATGGAATCCTTCTTCCGTTCTCGCGGGACCACGAGTCGGAAGCGGACTATATGGGGCTTGTGTATATGGCGCGCGCCTGCTTTGACCCGACGGAGGCGCCTCGACTGTGGGAGCGCATGGGCGCGGCCTCCGGCGGACGGGGACCTGCGGAGTTCGCATCCACTCATCCGTCGAATGCCACACGGATTCGCCAGTTTGAGGAGTGGATGCCAGAAGCGTTGCGCATTCGCAAGGAAAAATGCGGGCTCTAGCCCAACTTCCGCAGTTGCAGCGATAAGCACCTGTCTTTGCAACACCGTTACTCGAAAGTCTTCACTACAGAGCGGCTTTCGCAACGGAAGCAGGCAGCCGCAACCCGAGCCTTTGCAGCAGAATCTGCTGATGCGGCGTCGGCTTGGCGACGCACCGTTTCCGGATCATCACACCCTTACGCGTCGGCATCACCACATCGACAACAGCGATCCCCGCAATCTCGTCGAACACCTTGCGCGGCTCATCACCCAGACTGCCCCGCGCACAAAACTGCCCCAAAGTCTTCCACTGCACATACGACAGGAAGCAGACCAGAATATGCGCCTCCACGCGCTCGCGCTTCTGATGCCAAACCGGCCGGAGCTGTAAGTCCGACTTCTGAATCCGAAACGCCGCCTCGGCTTCAGTAAGCTGAATGTAGGCTCGCCATAACTCCTCAGGCGTCCAGTCCGTAACATTGCTGCGCAGCAGATAGCAGCCCTCACTCAGCCGCGACCATTGCCGCCAATCGTCCCGCTTGGTCCACGTCAAAGCCACATAACCGTCACCCCGGTCCGCCACACCCGCCTCAAACAATCCAGCCGCCAGCGTGTTGCGCCCCAGCAGTTGCCCCACGCGCCGCTCCACCTCCCCCACCGTTTGCCTGCGCCTTTTCGCCATCTCGGCAATCTTCGTCAAACCGTCCTCAATGCGTTTCTCAAACCGGTCGTGCATCGCGCGCTCCTTCTCCACCCGCTGCGCGCTGCGGCAGAGGATGAACGCTTCACCGCCATCCGCCGAAGGACACAACTGCATTTCCAAACCCTCGCGCACCTGCTTCCAGTCCGGCTTTAATAGCTCCCGTTCAAACTGTTTCAACATCACTTTCGGCGTGCCGATAATGTAACGCCGCTGCTGCTCCCGCAAGAACGCAACGTTGTACCGGCTCGCCATGCCACGGTCCATCACCCACATCCGGTTGGCTTTCCCATACAGCCCTTCGACATGGTTGACGATGTCCTCCACCGTCGTCACATCAGCCTTGTTCCCAGCGAAGAGTTCATATCCCAGTGGCATGCCGCAGCGGCTCACCACCAGCGCGGTATTTACCTGCTTGCAGTCCGGCCGGTGATCGCGCGAGTAGCCGCGCTGCGCCAGATCATTGCCCTCCGCCTGGCCTTCAAAGTAAGTGCTCGTGACGTCGTACAGGAGCAGATCGTAATCCAGTGAGAATAACTCACCGAACTTTTCTTTCAGATGCTTCTCGAGGGCTTTCTTGTGCGGCAAAAGCTTATCGAGCGCCCGGTACAGCCGGTCATCGTTGACCTTGTTGACGGGGAGGCCAAGCAACTCGCTCAACGCGCCAGCGGCGAAGGAGTGCTCGGCGAGGTGGAGTTCGCTCGACGGATCGCAGAGCCTGCCAATCACGAGCACCAAGGCCATAAGAGGCCACGGAACTCTTCCCGGCCACGGCCCATCACCTGGGTGAAGAGTTCTGCCAGCCCGAGCGCCCGGCACAACTCCAGCCCCAGCCATGCGCCGCCGAAGGCCTGGTTGTGCTCGACGGTTACGTTCTTGACATCGACCTCGACCCAATCCGGGGCGACGTCATCGAACAGGTTTTGCTGATGGGCTCCCACGACGCCGGCTTTGATGCCGATGCGGCCAGCGGCATCCATTTCGCCGAGATAGCTGACGGCGCGGTCCGCGTTCGGTGCGATAGGACTCGACCAAGGCCCAGTAGGCGTGCCGTTTGCCGTCTTTGTTCCGGAAGCATCGGCGCAAGTACATACTTCCAGACTACGGATTTTCGGGGGACTGACAAGACCCTTGGTCTTCACTACACGGCGCTTTTGACGACGGCATTCCGCCAAGTTACTGGAAATACGTCCGGCGCGACCGCCCAAGAGTGCCTTTTCGGCCTAACTTTTTCCGATCGGACCCCGAACTGCGGAAGTCGGGGTAGGGCGGTTGCAGTATCCTCGATTGCATGCTCTCTTTTCTCCTTCGTTGTTCTCTGTGGCACCCTGTTCGGCCAATTTGTCGCGCCCGACTTCAAAGTGCCGACTGACGTGCAGATGAGCACCTACCGGTTGGTGCCGTTAGCCGCGATTTCTCACAAAGAGCTAGCAAAAAGCCGCCGTCTCTGGCATAACTATGTTTGCCGACTAGAAGTTA
>JBBQRA010000090.1:0-21764 GCA_038215275.1 Bryobacterales bacterium
TTTCTCACTCGGCTTTCGGGTTGCTCTGCTGGTAATAGTTCTCGCCGCCGTGTGGCGAATGAGTCGAACCCAGCAAGTCTCCGCGACTCTTCTCACTGCATCTCTCGACTACCTCTTCGCCAGCCCCCTCGACCCCCCCGCTTATCAGGCCTCGGTCAAAGCCGATCCCTCTTATGAGGCCGTTTACGAGCGCGACGGCGTCCTCATAAAGCGCCGCCGCCCCTGATCGGGCATCATGAAGAGATGCGTCTCCTCGCCGCTCTTGCCTTCTGCTCGCTCCTCCTCGCCCAGCCCAAACCTGTCACCCTCGACGCTGTCTTCGAATACAAACCCGACCCCCTCCCCACCACCGTCTGGAACCCCGATGGCGACCGACTGCTGCTCTTGCAGGACAAAGTCCTCCGCCTCCTGAACGCCGATACCGGCCAAACGACCGACCTCGCCAATCTCAAAGACATCGAATCGAAAGCCGTCGACCCCAAGCCCGGCCAAAAACCGTTCGGATGGCAGAACCGCCGCGTCGCATCTCCCCGGCCCGAATGGTCCTCCGACGCCAAGCGTCTCCTGATTGTCCAAGGCGGTGACCTCTTCCTGCTCGACGTTCCCTCCCGCCAGTGGACCCAACTGACCGCTACTCCCGACGCCGAAGAGGACGCTCATCTCTCCCCCGACGGACGCATTGTCGCCTTCCGCCGCGGCCCCGACCTTTATGCCGCCGACGTCGCCACCCGCCGAGAACGCCGCCTCACTTCGAACGGCTCCGAGACCCTTTGGAACGGCAAGCTCGACTGGGTCTACCCCGAAGAACTCGACCTTGGCCGCGCCTGGTGGTGGTCGCCCGACTCCCAATCCATCGCCTACCTCCAGTTCGATGTCTCGGTGGAGGCCATCCATCCCCACGTCGACGCCTCTGCCATCCAGGCCCTCTCCGAACCCCAGCGCTTCCCTAAAGCCGGCACCCCCAACGCCAATGTCCGTCTCGGCGTCCTCCCCGCACGCGGAGGACGCACCCGCTGGATGGACCTCGGCCCCACCACCAATAAGTTGATCGCCCGCGTCCAGTGGCTGCCCGCGAGCAAACAGCTTGCCGTCCAGCGACTCTCCCGTATCCAGGACCGGCTCGAACTCCTCACCGCCGACGCCGCCACCGGCCGTGTCCAGACTCTGCTCGAAGAAAAAGACGCTGCCTGGGTCAACCTCCACGACGCCCTGCATTTCTTCGCTGATGGCCGCTTCCTCTGGGCCAGTGAACGCTCCGGCTACCGGCATCTCTACCTTTACTCCGCGACTGGCCAACTGGAGCGCCAACTCACCTCCGGCAAGTGGGAAGTCTCCACCTTCGATGGCCTCGATTCAACCTACGCCTACTTCACCGGCACCCGGGAATCCCCACTGCAGCGCCATCTCTACCGCGTCCCTCTAGCCGGGGGCGAACTAAGCCGCATTTCAATTGACCCGGGCACCCACACCATTTCGATGGCCCCTGGCGCGGCCTTCTACCTCGATACCCACTCCAATCTCACCACGCCCCCCAGCCGGACCCTTCGCCGCTCGAACGGAGCCAAGGTCACCACCCTCCACGAAGCCAACCGCAAGGTCCAGAACGACTATCGGCTTCAACCCGTCGAACCCGTCCAGTTCTCTGCCAACGGCATCGAATTCTATGGCCAGGTCATTAAACCCGTTGGCTTTACGCCCGGCCACAAGTATCCCGCCATTGTTATGGTTTACGGCGGTCCTCACTCCCAAACCGTCCGCGACGCCTGGCCGGGCCTCAATTGGGAGCAGGCCCTCGCCGCTCGCGGCTTCGTCGTATGGCGCATGGACAATCGGGGCGCTGGCGGCCGAGGGCACGCGTGGGAAACGCCGCTTCATCGCCAATTTGGCAAGGTCGAACTGGCCGACCAGCTTGCCGGAGTCGATTATCTTGTCAAACACGGCTACGTCGATGAGAAACGTATCGGCATATATGGTTGGTCGTACGGCGGCTACATGACGCTATATGCGCTCGCCAACGCTCCTGAAACGTTTGCCGCCGGGATCTCAGGCGCCCCAGTCACCGACTGGCGCCTCTATGACACGATCTACACAGAGCGCTACATGGGTCTTCCTGCCCAGAACGAAGAAGGCTATAAGCAGAGCTCCGCCGTCACCCATGCCTCGAAAATCAAGGGGAAGCTACTCCTCGTGCACAACTTTCAGGACGACAACGTGCTGTTCCAAAACGCCCAGCACATAATCGACGCGCTGCAGAAGGCGAACAAACCCTTTGAGCTCATGTTCTACCAGCAAAAAAGCCATGGCGTCGTGGGTTCAGCACGACGCCATCTGCTCGAAACGACTACTAGCTTTTTTGAGAAGACGCTAAAGCCTTAGTTGGCTTTCCCGCCGCCGCCGCCACCACGAGCGCCGCCGCCCGCATCGCCGCGTGAAGGAGCCGGGGCGGCTGCTGCGCCACCGCCGCCACCAGCCGGAGCGGAAGGGGCGGCCATGCCACCACGGCTGTTCACGGTGTAGCCCAAGTTGCTGTCAAAACGGGGACCGGCCATCCCGCCGCCGATGGAGGGAGCCTGAACCGGCATCGCCGCTTGCACGTACTGGTTATAGTATCGGTTCACTACGCCAGGGCTATAGTAGTTGAAACCAAACGGGCTGCGAAACATGCCCGATAGCGGCAAATAAGTGAACATGCCAAAGTACGGATTGTACATCCAGCCGCTTTGCAGATAGCCCATACCCATACCGGAGCCTCCGCCGAAACCCCGTTGCATCGCCTTGGCCGATGCGATGTTAGCCATCGCGACCATCTCGCTTCGGCGACTCGCCCAGCGGTAAAGCGGGTCGGTCTCCTTCTTGTCGAATTTGTTCATCGCGAATGTGCCGGAAGCTGGCATCTGCCGGCCTTCCCGCAGAATCTGGGCTTCGCCGCCCGCGATCACCTGCGCCTCACCCTTAAAGATTTTGATGCCGCTCTGCGCGTCGAGCGAAAGCAGCGCCATCTTGCGCAACCCTACCGCCGTCTCGCCCACCAGCAGCGTTACCGAGTGCGCCTTGTCGATCTCGGTCGCTTCGACCACTGCCGTTCCCGAGGTCAATTCCAATCTGGTGTCTTCAAGACGATTGGCAATCATCTTGATCGACGAATTCTCGCCCACCCGCAGGATCACTCCCGGCGTAAGCAATATTTCCGCCCGGCCCTCTTCGGTTCTCAAGGTCTGCTCCGGCTTCATTTCCGTCAGGCGGCCGCCCATTTTCAGCGCGACCTCTTCCTGGCCAAGCAGCACTCGGCCCTCAATATAGGAGACCAGGCCAGATTTTGCCGAAATCGCCATCTGCGCCATTGCGCCAGTGGCGAGCAGCGTTCCTAATGAGAGAGCGGTCAGTAGATTTGACATCGTGAATTCCCCCAGTCTCGATCATCCGCCCAACCCGTAGTGGCGTCAAGCAAACTCTCTGTCTTATCGGACGTTTGGCCTTATGTTACGGTTTCGTTACATCGTCTGTAAAGAAGTATTTGGTTACAATCGGCCGCACGGCAAATTATTTACGTTTTTCTCTTCTTCTCTCCCTCGCCGAATTTGCCTCTTCGGCGTCTGTTGGAGCAAGCGGAGCACTTTCCGCGTCCTTGTTCGCTTCGGGATCGCGGCGCTCACAGTGCATTCTGACGCCAAACTCGTCCCGCCGGCCAGCGTCCTGACCCAGGAACAGTTCCTGAGCCAGGATCGATCCCGATAGGGCCTAGTGTCCGCCCTCAGTACTCTTTTTCTGAGGCGGCGCGGGCGGCGGCTTCAGTATTTCAGCCGCACCTAGCATCTTGGACGGTGTCTTGCTCGCTTCAGGCAGAGTAATCTTCGGCACGGTTACAATCCGCGACCGCGTCACTGGCACCACGGGCCGCTTCGGCGCAGCCGGCCTGTGCGCCACGACCGGCTTTGGCTTCGCCACTGGAGGAGGAGGAGGCGGCTGCAGGGTCGCGGGAGGCACGATCACGATCGGGATCGGCGTCACCGGTCCCGGCGGAGTTACCATCGGTATCGTTCGTACCCCGTCCCAGCCCGTTCCCGCCGGCTTTATCGACAAATGCACCTGTGTGGAAGCCGCCGCGATCCCCCCCCAGGCGTACGTCAAGAGCGTCGTGTGATACTCCCCGCTGTCTAACTTCTCCGGATGCACGAACAGATCTACGGCGTCTGCCTCCAGCGCCGCCCCCGGTGGCGGCAACGCGCCCCGCCGCGGGCGGATTTCGAGCCATGGAGCGCCCGCCGCCGACATCTGATAGGCCAAGCCCGGTTGGCTTCCGGTCACCATCACTCGCTGCGGCTCCGGCGGCCGTCCTCCGCGCTCGCACGAAAACTGCAGTTCCATCACCGACACCCGCAGCATCGGCGCCATGCCTACTTCCAGCACGACTTGCTCCACCGCTCGCGCACAAGCCGTCCGCATCTCCACCGCAAATCCGTACCGCCCCGGTTCCCGCGGCGTCCCGCGTAAATAGCCGGCCCCGTCCAAGGACATCCCATCCGGCAGATTCCCATCCACCACCCGCATTCCAGTCGCTCCCACCGGACAGCGCCCGCTGCTCTCCACGAGCAACGGACCCTGCTGATACGGATACCCTGCCCGCCCCATCGGCAGCGAAGGGTTGCTCAAGCGCAGGTCCATCGCCTCTAGGCCGACCGCCATTGCCCCCATGGCAACAAACATCACGACTAGCACCAATACACCACGCCACATCATCTCTAACCTTATCGCCCCAAAAATCCTCTCAGATAGGTTTTCTTCGCCGATATCTCTCACATGCGAACGATTCTTTCCGTTTTCGCTCTCACGAGCGTCCTTTTCGCCGCCGAACCTGCGCCGAAACCCGCTCCCCCGCCCAAGAACCTCCTCACCAACGAAGGGGTTCTGCTCCTCGCCGAAGCCGGCCTTGGAGAACGCTTCCTTCTCGAACTCATCGAAAACAAAACCTCCCGTTTCGATACCAGCGCCGAGGCCCTCGCCTCTCTCGCCCGCCAAGGCCTCACCGAGAACGTCCTCCGGGCCTTGGTCAAGAAGCAGGATCAGCCTTCTGCGTCCCAAACCTCCGAAAACACCGCCTCCCTGGAGCCGCACCTGCTCCGCGGCAAAATCGTTCGCCAGCGCATGCTCGTGCCTGACGCGGCGGGCGGCGACGTCGCTATTATGACCATGGCTACCGTCAAGCCAGTCCCGGCTTCGGCGCCCGCCGCTCCGAAAGACGCCAACGCCGACCGTTGGTATCTCATCACCCAGCGTTAGCCCTGCAGTTCCGCCACAATTTCCCGCGCCGCCCGCCGCGCCTGCTCTACCGCCCCCGTTGGAAAGCTGATCGCCCCTACCTTCGGGTGACCGCCGCCGCCGTATCGTTCGCAAATCGACGCCAAGTTATGCCGCACCCGTTCCCCGGCCCACGGGCTCGAACCCACGCTCACCTTCGTTCGGAACGGCTGCTCGCTCACGCTCACGGTATACACGTTTTCCGGGAACAGGTAGTACGGAATGAACTTGTTGTACCCTTCCATCCCGCTGCCCACCAAGTCGAAGAAAATCACTCCATCCGTCGTCGCCGACTGTTGACGGATTACGTCAATCGACCGCAAATGCCGCTCATACAAAGGCTGGAATAGCGTCTGAATCTCCGGGAGAGCCACAATTTCATCGAGTGTCTTGGTCCGCATCCAGCCAATAATCCGATGGATGATCTCCGATCCGTTTGCCGCCTCGATCAAGAGCGTCAGTTTCATCGCCGGAGCCGCCAACTCCACCGCCTCCTGCGCGCTCGCATATTGCGCCCCGTCAATAACATCCGCCCACTTCACTAAATCGGCCAGAAACGGATTCTCATAGCCAAACCGGTCCCTTGCAATCTGCGCAATAAACTTGGTGCACGACCGATAGGCAGGATCAAAAAAATAATTCCCGATCCGTTTCGTCCGATAATGCTCCGCATCCGCCGGACTCAAAAACGCACTCTGATGGTGGTCAAACCACCATGTCAATTTCGGGTTTGGCGAATACTTGAAATCGACAATTGCATTCTCGTCTCCGTCAAACAGGCTGTCGGCAAACTGCTGGTCCGCCGTATGCGCCATGCCTGTATAGGCAAACTCCGCGGACGAACCAATCCGATCCGCAAAGAACTGGCTAAATAACGCCGCCGAAGCCGATCCGTCAAAACAGTGGTCGTGGTAAAGGACGCGTACGCGCATGGATAGAAATGAGGCGAAAGAACTAACTAGGTTGCACCATTTACTCATCCAATTGCAACCTCGACACGATAGAATTGCCGCCATGCGCCCTCTTCTTTTCGTTGCTTTCGCCGCCTCGGCCGCCCTTTGCGTAGCCCAGACGGTCGACCGCCCCGTCCGTGCCGTCTCCGACCCCGGCACCGTCACCACCCGCCAATCCATCACCCCAGCCGGAGTACCCACCGTTTTCGAAGGGCGAGTCTACGCTGTAGCCTTTGGCAGCCAACCCTCTGAACTCCTCGTCTCCCATGCCGCAGGCGTTTACCGCCTCGACTGGCGCGGCAATCGCGTCCTCACCCGGCAACCCATGCGGGGCCGCGCCGCGCTTCAAGGCCTCGCCTACTCCGGCACCGCCTACACCGCGCCCGCCCCCGACAAGAAGGTCCAACTCCACCGCGACGGGAAACCCTTCGGTCCCGTCCTCGGAGAACTCCTCGCCGGCGCCCTCTCCGTGCAAGCTTCCCGCGCCGCGGTGCCCCTCATCTACAACAACCAACTCGCCGTCGTCGACCTCACCTCCGGCCAGCTAATCGCCAAAATTCCAACCGGCATCGCCCCCTTCGCCGCCGCCCTCTCCGCCGACGGCCAAACCGCCTACGTCTCCAATTGGGGCGGCCGCCTGCCCAAATCCGGCGACCTAACCGCCCCTACCGGCATAGCCCCCACCGCTGACAAAGTCGTAGTCGACGCCCGCGGCATTGCTTCCACCGGCACGGTCTCCCGCATCGATATCGCCACGCAGAAGGTGACCCACACCCTCACGACCGGCCTCCACCCTACCGGTCTTTATTGGGACCACGCGGCCAATCGCCTTTACGTCGCCAACTCCAACAGCGATACGGTCACAGTGATTGATACCAAAACCCAAGCGACCATCCGTACCATCTCCCTGCAGCCGTGGGCGCAGAAGGTGAACGGCATCGCCCCCAACGCCCTGATAGTTGGGCAGGGAACTCTCTATGTCGCCTGTGGCGGCATCAACGCCGTGCTCCTCGTCGATACCGCAACCGGCGCCCTGAAAGGCTCCATCCCCACCGCCTGGTACCCCAACTCCCTCGCCCTCAGCCCCGATGGCCAGCGTCTCGCTGTCGGCGCGCTGCTCGGCGCAGGCTCCGGTTGGCGGGACAAGCCGACCAGCCGCTACGTCCACGCCAACCGCGGCGCCGTCGCCGTCATCGATCTCCCCACTCCCGCCCAGCTCACGAACTACACGACGGCGGTCGCCGAAAACAATCACATGGCCACCACCCGCGCAGCGACTCCTCGCCCCAATGCCGAGGCTCAACCCATCCCCGAGCGTTCCGGCGAACCCTCGCCCATCGAACATATCGTTTACATCATCAAGGAAAACCGCACTTACGATCAGGTCTTTGGTGACCTCCCCCGCGGCAACGGCGACCCCTCGCTCGTCATGTTCGGCAATGACGTCACCCCCAATCACCACCGACTCGCCGAACAGTTCGTTACCCTCGATAACTTCTACGCCACCGGCGGCAACTCCGGCGACGGCCACCAATGGGCCACGCAAGCCAGTGAGACCGCCTATTGCCTCTGGCCCGGCTACGAAGGCCGCAGCTACCCCTTCGACGGCACCGACCCAATAGCCTACGCCTCCGGGGGATTCCTCTGGGACTACGCCCTCGCTCGCCAGAAATCGGTCCGCATCTATGGCGAATACGCCGGACGCCGTCCTGAGCCTCGCGAACTCCGCCTCGATCTCCTCAACCGTTGGAAGGCCGGCGAAGACCTCACCACGCAATGGACCACCGTCGCCCCCATCGCCAGCATGAACAAGATCCTCGCCCCCCAATACCCCGCCTACACCAACTCCATCCCCGACGTCGTCCGGGCCCAGATTTTCCTTAAGGACCTCAAACAATGGGACGCCAACGGTAAAATGCCAAATCTGGTTCTGTTGCAACTACCCTCCGATCACACCTTCGGCGCCGCCCCCGGAGTCTCCACACCGAAAGCCATGGTGGCCGATAACGACCTCGCCCTCGGCCAGATTGTCGAAGGCCTCTCGAAGTCCAAATTCTGGCCCAAAATGGCGATCTTCGTCATTGAGGATGACGCCCAGAACGGTGTCGACCACGTAGACGGCCACCGTACCGTCGCCCTCGCCGTCAGCCCGTACACCAAGCGCGGTCACGTCGACTCCACGTTCTATTCAAACCAGTCGATGGTAAAGACCATCGAGCTCATTCTGGGCCTCCCCACCATGTCGCTCTTCGATCTCATCGCGCACGACATGCGCGAAAGCTTCACGGCCACCCCGGACGTGACCCCCTACGCCGCCGTCGAGCCCAAGCAGTCGCTCTTCGACCGCAACCCGGCAGTTAATGCCCTTCGCGGCCCTGCCCGCCAAGCAGCCATCGAATCCGCGAAGATGCGCTGGGAGGTTCCGGACGCGGTCCCTACCGAGAAGCTCAACCGCATCGTCTGGGGCCAGATCCGCGGCTGGAATACCCCGTACCCCCAACCCCGCAACGCGGTTTTCGCCCCCATGGCGATCGAAACCGAGGACGAGGAGTTGGAGGAAAAGCGGTTGGGTTACCGCTTTTCCTCCAACTGCTCCGCCAGCCAGGGAAAATGGAACTTCAGAACACTGCGACGCATAATCACCACTTGCGTCGTAGTGTCCCCCTCTTTCTTAACGCCCATCGCCATCATCAGCCGGTCGCTCCCCATCAATCGCACTCGGACGGCCCATTGCGGATCCTTCTCGCTCGGCCAATAGTGCGTCTTCGCATTCTTAGCCGGAAACAGGGCGTCCACGTTCACCGGGGTATGAAAATTCCGGGTCACGCTCGCCAGCTTCCCATCTGATTTCCGGAACACGAGCAGGTGGCTGAAGTCATGCTGATCCAGTACGTCCGTCTTGTAGTACCACGAGAAATACCCGGGGCTGGCTTCACCGGTTTGCACCGGCTGGCCCATTCCCCGGGTCAGCTGCTCGGGAGTCTCCTCGAGCGAATACCGCAAAAGCTCCCCTACCGGGAGGAGAGTTTGGCCGGCGGTAAGCCCGGCCAAAATTCCTCCCAGCAGAACGAAACGAACCCAGCTCATTTGCCTACCGACTGCGGAAACTGCGTCGACTTCAGCAGGTCCACCAACTTGTCGCCTTCGCTGGTATCGGTGCTCAGGGCCGCCGCCATCTTGAAGAAGATATCGGTCTGGTCCATGTAGCCCGTAAAGAGGAACGCGCCCGGCCCTTCAGCCGTCACCGGTACGCTCGACGCCGTATGGTCGCCTGTCCGGAATCCTACCGAAAGCCGACGGATCCCCGCTCCCGAGTTCAACGGGTAGCCGGTTGCCGCATCCATCCGATATGCCGGGCTCCCAAAGTAAGTCGAATAGGTGCTAGAGGCCGGATTGCTCGCCACCGCCGTCGGGGAAAACGAGCCCGGCATCGCCCGTGCGCCGCCATTGTTGCTCGCCCCGGTGCTCGCGTTGTTGAACGGCAGTCCCGCCCGCGCGTTCGTGTAGGAGTCACCGTAAACGGTGAAGTCCGAAGTGCCCGCCGGCGTCGTATAGGTCACCTGCGTGCTCTTATTCCGGTTGAGATATTCGTCGTCCGGTGTATTGCTTACGCCAATCAGGTGCATCGACTGGTCATGGTCGGCTGTCACCACGATTAGCGTGTCTTTCTGCGTCCGCTTCGCTGCCCACGCCCGGACTACGCCGATGGACTTGTCCAGCTCAATCGTGTCCCAAATCGTACCTGCCGCGTTGTTCGGGTGTGACTGCTTATCGATCGACGCTGCTTCAACCATCAGAATGAACGGCGACTGCGAAAAGCTCGACGAAAGGACCTCGATCGCCTTCTCCGTCATCGTTTCGAGCATCGGTTGATCGGTGAACGCACCCAGGTTTGCCGTTGGCTCAGAAGACGGCCGCGGCAGCTTCAGCTTGTCGTAGGCCACGTCCATGTTCACGTCCGCCGCGGTCGTAATGCCATTCGAACCAGGCGCAGGCGCCGCCGAACCCTTAAACAATCCAATGACCGGCTGCCCGAACTGCAGCGTCTTCAACTGCGCCGCCGTTGTTACATAGCGATAGCCTAGCCCCTGCAGTTCGCCGATCAGGTTCCGGCGGTCTGGCCGCCCTGCCGCCGTGAACGGATCCGTACCGCCGCCGAGGATCACATCAAACGCCGGAGCGCCGTTGAGCATCGGGTTCTCCCGGTATTGCCGCGCAATCTCCAACCGCGTCTGCCGAAAACCCGAGTATGCGCCCTGCGCCGCCGGGGTCGCGTCTGTAATCGCCGCCGTCGACACGATGCCCTTCCGGTAGTTGTAGCGCCGCTTCAGGTACTGCCACAAGTTCTCCACGCGCGGATTGTCCAGGATAAACGGCTGCGTCGCGGCCGTCGTCATTCCATTGAACCGCCACCGGCAGTCCGTCCCGTCCTCAAACACATTCACTGCGTTCAAGAAGCTCTTGTTCCCTGAAGCCCACGACGTCCCTGTATTCGTCGAGTCCGGCACAATCGAGTCCGTGCCATGCGTCATGGACATTCCGGCAATCGGCATCTTGTCCATTTCCAGCAGGTTGTCAAAGAAGCCCTCGCGGAACGAACTCTTTCCCTCGGCATCCAAGATCGACCGCGACACCAGCCGCGCCGCATCCCGGTAAGCCGTTCCCATTGCGTCACCAATAAAGAGGACGATGTTCCGCCGCTGACGGCCCACCATGCTGAACGGCCGAACGGTAACCACCCGCTTATCCGTAAGGTTCGCCCCATCCGCCGTCAGCGAAAAGGAAACCTCGACCTCGCCGGTCGTCTCCAGAGACTGCAGGTTCGCCCGGATGACATAGTCCGGCGAAGCATCGCAATCCAGCTCCGTCTTCACCGGTGCGGCGAACTTCGCCGTGATGTCCATGGCCCCCGCCATCACCTTCAGATTGCTGACGGCGTTCGCGTTCCGGACTTCAATCACCATGTCAACTAACTGGCCTTCCAGCATCCGGAGCCGCTCGGGCAAAACAAATTTCGCTTGCGGCGCATTTCCTTGCGCCATCACACTAACTTGCACTAGAGGGTTCTTGTAAGACACACGATCTCCAGGTGTGGCAGAAGTGCCACTCCCGAGCGTATGTTTTGGATGTTACGCCGACACAACGTCACGATGTCAGGACGGTTACTTCCGTAGCGCCTCGAGGTCAATCGTCACCGTCACCTCGTCGCCCACCACGATCGTCCCCGTCTCCAGCACCCGGTTCCACGTCAGGCCAAACGCCTTCCGGCTGATCTTCGCCGTGCCTGATACGCCAATCATCATGGCTCCGCTGGCATGTTCCACCTCCGGCGAAGGCCCCTCGACATCCAAAATCACCGGCTGCGTCACCCCATGCAGCGTCAACTCCCCGGCGATTTTCAGTCCCGCGCCCTCCTTCCAAACCTTCGTGCTCCGGAACTTCATCTCCGGATACTTCGCGACGTCAAAAAACTCGTCCGACTTCAAATCCGCGTCCCGCTTGGGCTCTCGCGTGTCAATGGTGCTCACGTCGATCGTGGCCTCCACCTTACTCGCCTCCACTTTCGCCGGGTCGTACACAACTGTTCCCGCCACTTTCGAAAACTGCCCCCGGACGTTCGACACCATCATGTGCCGCACCGAGAACGAGGCCGAACTGTGCTTGGAATCAATCGTGTACTCCGCCGCCATCAGCGGCAGCGCCAGCGCGAGAGCCATAACGAAACGCATAGGTTTTACCCCTTGTTGTAGTAGAAACGTTCGTGGACGATCTGTCCGTCCTTCCACTTTCTCACGGCGACCTGCTCCAGCGTAGTGCGGGAGCCGCCCTGAAAGGTGATATCCATCTTCCACTGGCTAAAGCTCACGTCTCCGTTCACGGCCGTAGCCTCCACGCTCGCGCCGTGGAACTCCTGAATGCTCGCCACGAACTTCTTCTCGTTCTCCCGGTTGGCGTCCTTGCCCACCAGCGGCTCGGCCTTGTTCTCCTGCATCACGACGTCCTCGGCGTAGAACTTCTCAAACGCGCCGAGAATGTCGCCCGCCAAAACCTGGGCATTCAATTGAGCATCTTACTCTGCAATATTCATGGGTATAACTCCGGATAGCGGATGCGGTCGAGATACTCGACCAGGGTTTCTAATGCCTCAGGGCGCAAAGCCCCGAAGCTTCTCTGCGACGATTCGTCCACCGGGCCATCGAGCGACGCCAATAGCGTCCTTCCCGCCTCGGTCAACGTACACAAAACCTGCCGCCGATCCTCTTTACACCGCACCCGGTCCACCAGACCTTTGGCCTCCAGCTTGTCCAACAACCGCGTCACCCCC
Organism: Bryobacterales bacterium; assembly: GCA_038215275.1. Classification (GTDB taxonomy): domain Bacteria; phylum Acidobacteriota; class Terriglobia; order Bryobacterales; family Bryobacteraceae. Next base: position 12,574 of record JBBQRA010000090.1, read on the forward strand.
GGCTGCCGCTCCACCATCCGGCCGGCAATCTCGAGCGTAGGCAAACCTGCCGCCCCCGCTCCCCGGAGAATTCGCAGTACGTTGTACTGCTCCAGACTTACGTCGTGCCGCGCCATCAATACCGACGACCGCCGACGCAACTCGTCCACCGTCCGGAGCAGCGCCAGATAGGCCTCTTGAGCACGGCTCGGAAACGGCTTCGTCTGGCGAAGCTCTTCCCGCAACCGCTGTGTCGACTGCCGTTCCATGTGAGTACCATATCAATCAATAATTGACTAGTCAAGTAAAAATGCCACCGACCCCGCTTGTGGTAAAAACGGAACTCCCCCATGTCCCGGTTCTCGCTTCCCGCCGCCCTCCTCCTCGCCCTCCTCTTCTTTGCCGCCGGCTTCACCTTCATTCGCCAAATCGGTGTCCAGCAGGACGAGGTGCTCTTCACGACAGCCGTCGTTCCTCCTTTCGAATATCACTACGCGATCGAAATCAATGGCCGTCCCTTCACAGCCATGATCATGCCCTACCTGGGCACCCTCAAAGGGCACCTTTACACCAAGATCTTTGCGCTCTGGCCGGCCGACGTCTATGCCATCCGCCTTCCTATGATGGCGCTCAGCGCCCTTACGCTCCTCCTCTATTGGGCCATCTTCCGCCTCACTCTCGGGCACCTCGTCGCCACCATCGTCGTCGCCCTTCTCGCCCTCGATCCGCTTTACGTCCTCACCTCCACCTTCGACTGGGGACCCGTCGTCCTGCAGCGCTTCCTCCTCGCCGCCGGCCTGCTGGCGCTGGTGTTCTACCATCGCAAGCCCAATCCCTGGCTGCTCGCTTTCGCCGGTTTCGTCTTCGGCCTCGGCGTTTGGGATAAGGCGACTTTCTTCTGGCTCCTCGGCGCGTACTCCCTGGCCGGCTTTCTCATCTATCCAGCCGCCATCGTCGCCCCGTTCACGTTCCGCCGCCTCGGCCTCCTCCTGCTCGCTGGCGCCCTCGGCGCCGCACCTTTCGTCTATTACAACCTCCACCGTCCCGCGGAAACTCTCGCCTGGACCCCTCCCGCTGAAACACTTCCCTACACCCAGCGCGGCGTCATCATGAAGCGAACCCTCGATGGCTCGGCCCTCTTTGACTACCTCACCCGCCAGGACGCCCCGCCGTCTCTGCCCACTTATACTAGGCTCGAATCCGCTGGCCTCCAACTCAGCGGCATCACCGGCCACGTCCACCACCACCTCCTCTTTATCGCCCTTTTCCTCGCCCTCGGCATTGCCCTTTACTTCCGCCGCTCTACTTACGCCCAGGCCACCTTCTTCGCCGCGATCGCTCTCAGCTCCGGTTGGCTCGTCATGTTCGCTTTTGCGATGGGAGGTCAGGGCTCCCATCACACGGTTCTCCTCTGGCCGCTCCCTCACCTGATGGTCGCCTGCGCCATTGCCGAACTCGCCCGCCGCCGCCTCGTTATCGCGCTCGGCCTCACCTCCGTCATCGCCGGCTCGGAAGCTCTCGTCACGGTCGAATACTACGCCCAGATTGTTCGCAATGGCCCACAGGACTACTGGACCTCCGCCGCCGAACCCCTCCGCGCCTATCTTTCCGACGCGGCTCCTAACGCCATCTATCCCCTCGAATGGGGCATCATCGGACCGCTCCGTGCCCTCGGCCGCGGCAAACTTCCCCTCGGCTTTACTCCGGAATGGCTCGACGCCGGCAGCGAGTTCCGACCTCAAGACCAAGCGGCCCTCAACCACCTCCTGACCGTTGTCAATCCCTACTTCGTCCGGTACGTAGACCGAACCAGCCGTTCAAACAGCGCCGTCGAACGCCTCATCGCCCGTTCTGCCGAACTCGGCTACAACGAACATCAACTCGCCACCATCAATGACCGCCACGGCCGTCCCATGTTCCTCGTCACCCAATTCCGTACCAGCCCATAAGCTTGTGCCGCGGAAGTTCAGTCTTGGGCGTCCTCCGCGGCGTCGGCGTGCTCTCGTTCCCTCTCGTCGCCGCCGCCGAAAATTCAGCGTAAACTGTCAGGAACTATGGTTCGTCGATCTTTCCTCGTCTCCGCCGCCGCCGCGGCCTCTCAGTCGTGGGCCCAGGCCAACGACCGTCTCCGTGTCGCCATCGTCGGCGTCGGCTCCCGTGGCTCGGCCCACATTAAGGAACTGCTCCCGGTCGCGAACCTTGAAATCGCCGCCCTCGTCGAAGTCGACGGCACCCGCGCCGAAGCCGCTTCCCAAACAGTCTTCGCCGCCACCGGTAAGCGCCCGCTCATCCACACGGATATGCGCCGCGCCTTTGAAGACAAAAACATCGACGCCGTCACAATCGCCACCACCAATCATTGGCATGCGCTTACCGCCATCTGGGCCATGCAGGCCGGCAAAGACGTCTATGTCGAAAAACCCGTGTCGCACAACATCTTTGAAGGCATCAAGTTAGTCGAAACCGCGCGTAAATATAATCGCATCGCCGCCGGAGGCACCCAGCGCCGCTGGTGGGGCCGCTATCGCAAGGCGGTCGAACTCCTTCACGCTGGCGTTATCGGAGACATCTACCAGGGTAACTTCTTTTTCCCTGGCAGCCGCGACTCTCTCGGCTTCAAACCCGTCACCCAGCCCCCCGCCAACCTCAACTGGGAGCTCTGGGTCGGCCCCGCGCCCATGCAGGGCTATCACGCTAACTTAGTCCCTTATAACTGGCACTGGTTCTGGGACTTCGGCAACGGAGAACTCGGAAACAACGGCATTCATATGATCGATGTCATCCGCTGGGGCATGAACAAGACCTACCCCGTCAAAGTTCGCTCCACCGGTGGCCGCTTCGGCTACAAAGACCAAGGCCAGACTCCCAATACTCAGAACGTCACCTGGACCTACGCCGATGGCTCCGCCATTCTCGGCCAACTCCGCGGCCTCTACACCACGGAGCCCATGGCGTGGGATTTCTTTGGCTCGAAGGGTCACCTGCATCTCAAGCAGAACGGCGAGTTCTCCATCACGCTTGGCCGCAACAAGCAGCCCGAACCCGCCGTCGAGTCCCCCGCCAACCTCGACCACTTCGCCAATTTCGCTGACGCCGTCCGCGCCCGCAATCCAAAACTGCTTCATGCCGAGATAGAAGAGACCGCCGTCTCGACCGCGCTCTGCCATCTTGGTAACATATCTCACCGTCTAGACCGCGAACTCCGGTTCGACCCAGCGGCCATGAAATTCGTTAACGACTCCGCTGCCGACGCGCTGCTGACTCGTCCGTATCGGAGCCCTTACATCGTCCCAGACAAGGTGTAACCCCCATGCTGTCTACCTTCCGCCGCCCCGTCCTCGCGGCACTGGCCATCGCCCTAGTGGCGTTGGGTTTGTGGGCTGCTGTGCCCCTCGTTCCGCTCCTGTGGCAAGGCAGCCGTGCCGAAGCCCGTGTAATTGACTGCGAACCGCTCTCTGCCCGTTCCTACCGCGCCACGTTCGAATTTGCTCGTGGCCGTGATGCCGAATTGGTCCGCGTCTCGCGGGACATCACCGGCGGCCGCCGCTCCCGATGGCTTGGCGTCGGTGCCCCGGTCCGCATTCTCCATTTGCCTGAAGAACCCCAACGTCTTCTCATACTCAGCTACCCCGGTGCGGACTGGTTGCCTCCCGTAGTTCTCCTTAGCGCCGGGGCGTTTTTCGGGTTCGTTTGGAAGAGAACGACGCCTGCAAAGCATCGTTAATCTCGACCGGGTCAAACGCTTCTGCGTCGAAGCCCTCGCCCGCCCATTCGCTCAGCTCATCGTGCTCAGGATGGGACGGGTCCCGCATCGCTTCCAGGAAGCTCAGGTACCCGTAGGCTCCCCCGACATCCTCGGGTGGACAGGCCCGCTTGCCGGTAACGCAGTGGGGCAGGGGCAACGTAATTGCCTCCGGCAGAATCTTCTCCACAACAATTCGGTGCCGCCAATCGTCGCCGAAATCGTAGGTATACCCGATCCACGCCTTCTCGCCGGGCAGCATCTTTTCCACTGTCACCTTCGAGGAGTCTTGGATATCCGGATCGCCAAATTCCCGGATGCCCCAGTAACCCCCGTCGAACTCAAACTGATAGAGGTGGCTGTTCGTCCAGCCCATCGCAATCTGAATCACTGAATGCAAGTCAGACAGCCGCATCGATCCCGGAACGAGGATGCGCCGCCAGACCGGCGGCGCAACTTCCTTAAGAGTCACTTTCAATTGATAGATTCCACTGGCCATCGAAACACTGTACCGAACTACAGCGTGATCCGCGCGGACCCGGCGAACTCCCTCCCCGACGCCCCCGCCGTCAACCACGCTTCGATGGTGTACACCCCGGCTTTCCATGGCCGAGGCAACTGCAAGGCCAACGGCACCTCCACGGCGTACCGCAGTCCGGCCTCCGTCACCTCCTCCTCGCGAACGATCTGGATGAACGCCTGCCCCTCGCTCCACCGCCACAGCACGTCCCCGTCCGGGTCTCGCAGCACTACGTCATACGTCTGCCCCGTCGGGAAGATCACCTTGAAAGGCGCCGGCCCTGCGTTCAGACGCATCGTCACAGTCAATGTCGTTGCATCCTTCCGCGCTACCTGCACCTGGAACAACGACCCGTCCAGTCCGCCCAGCGTCAATTGGCCGACCTTGGCGGCCACCAGTTTCATCGTCTTCGGCCCCGCGATCGTCTGCTCCACGCGCTCCAACATACCGATATTGGCCGCGTAAACCTCCCGCTCCAGTCCCGCATCGGCGCATGAACTTGTGTATGCGATTACGCCCCCCTTCTCCGGCTTCCCCGTCGCCGTGCAATTTCGGAATTCGGACGTAAACTCGTCTGCAAAGTCAGTCAGCATCCGATCCCGGCCCGACTCCTCGTCGAAATAGTATAGATTGCCGTCTGCACGCACCCGCACCCAGAGCGGCTCGGCGACGTATCCGATCAACCGGTGGAACACCCGCCCGTCCGCTTTCGTTAGCGGGGTGTTGTCCACACGAATCGAGGTCGTCGCGCCACCCGAATCATTCTGGTAGGTCCATTCATTCCCGGGCTGTAATGGGAAAAATTCGGCGCCGAACATCGTGGCGGCGCCCAGCATGATGGAAAAAAGGGTCCTCATAAACAACAAAGCGAACTCAGCCCACTCAGGTGGCTCATCGCTCCCCAGAGTTTACTGCCGTATCCCCGTCGTCAGATGGCCGTCGATCCATTTCGTCCGCCTGAGCGCCCCACGCCACACCGCCTCGGAAGCCGCTCTCGCCCCTCCTCCACAAACCCCGCCCTCGCCACCTGGGTGCGCCGCAGCCTTCCGTCCCCACTCCCGCAAAACAATTCTCTCGGCTCCGAATCCTTTCGCTTATTCGTGGCTCTCCCCGTAGGAAAGGAGTCTGCATGAACCTGTTTGCCACTAACTTCGGCGGCCGTACGTGTCCGCTCCAGAACGCTCCGAAACACTTGCCGATCTCGACCAATGCCGGCACTCGCTCCTCGGCCGGGCGCTCTACCTTTCGCGGGACCCACCTTGGCTCCGCGAAGTCCTGATCCTCCGCAACATCGAAGGCATCGAGGGCAGTGCTGCCGCCGACATGCTCGGCCTCTCGCTGCCCGCCCTGAAAAACAAGTTCCATCGGGGCCGCTCCGCCTGCCTGCCGCCATCCAGCAGGGCCCCCTGCCGCATCACCCCGAAAACACCGAGAGCTGCAGACTCTGTCGACCGCGTCATCGCACTCTCAGGCACTGCCGCAATCGGCTTCCTCAGCCCCGGCGCTTCGCTCATTTACTCGACCAACTCGCCCGGCTCTAAGGTTCCCGCGCCGGCCGGAACCCAATCATCCGCCACGCCTGCAGCGACGGCCATCCTCCGCTCCGCGCCGAAACCCGCAGGTCTCCCGATTCAAAGAAAAACGCCCCACCTCGCAGCACCCGGTAAGCGCCGGTGGCCGGCCCTTTCGGATTCTTTTTCGGCGACTCTTTGTAGTAGTCCCGCTGATACCAGTCCTGGCACCACTCCAACACGTTCCCGGCCATATCCAGCGCCCCATACGGCGACGCCCCTTTCGGAAAGGTACCCACCTCCATCCCCGTATCGAACTGCTGCTTGCCTACGTAGTTCGCAAACTCGTAGCTGATCTCGTTCCCCCACGGGAACTTCCGCTTGTCCGTCCCCCGCGCCGCCTTCTCCCACTCGGCCTCGGTCGGTAGCCGGTACTTCTTGCCTGTCTTCTCCGATAGCCAGTTACAGTAAGCCGTCGCCGCGTCCCAGTTTACCCCCAGCACCGGATAATTATCGCTTCCCGGGGTCCCGCCGCCGTGGTTATTTGCTTGGTTCCAGTAGGGGCTCTGATCCTTCGGAACCACCCACCCATTCGGCCAGTACTTCTTTTCGTTGTAACCCGGGTCATTCTGGAACTTCTTCCAATCCGCGTTGGTTACTTCGAGCTTACCGATATAGAAAGCATCCAGCGTCACCGTATGCACCGGCCGCTCCCGGTCCATCCCTTCGCCCGTCGTGTCGCCCATCGTAAATGCCCCGGCCGGCACCAGCAGAAACTCGCCGTACCCGTCGTTCACCGTTTTCGGCAACTGCTGCGCGGCCACGATCCCACTGGCCAATAGAAATATTCCGAGCCTCACTTACTGCTTCCCCCCGAAAAACTTGTTCAAATTCAAAAAGTGCTTCAATTGGTCCATCCACGGACCATACTCCGGGCTCGTCGTTGCCGCCCCGAATCCGTGCCGCCCCCGTTGGTAAAGGTGTAACTCCACCACCGTCCCTGCTTTATTCATGTCCAGAAAAAGCTGCGCTGACCCATTCGCCGCCCCGCGGTCGTGCGCCGCCGCCAGCAGAAACACGGGCGGAAACTCCGCCAATTTCTCGCCCGGCATCGACCGCCCCGCGCTATAAACCATGACCAGCGAATGCGCCTTCGACGACAGTTGTTCCACCGGATCGGCCGCGCCAGAGTCGCCTGCCGACGCCGTGGCGGCTACGTTCCGTGCCATGCTCGAACCCGCCGAGAATCCAGCGAACGAAATCCGCTCTGGATCAATCCCGAACTCCTTCGCCCGCGACCGCACAATTCGTATTGCCCGGTTCCCGTCCAGCGCCCGAGCCGCTTCGTCATATCGCGGACTCAACCGGTATGTCAGCACAAATGCCGTAGTCCCCCAGTCGTTGAAGCGCTCGGCAATGTCAATCCCTTCGAGGTTGTACATCAGCATGATATTCGACCCTCCCGGCGCGATCACCACCGCCGACCCGTTCGGCTTCCCCGTCGGCCGGAACACCGTCAAAAAAGGTGCATCCAGCGGACCATCGCCCAGCGCCATCGGTACCTTGCCAGGCTCCCACAACGGAATGTTGAAGTGCGGATCAGCCGCAAAAAGAACGGGCAGGGATGCTGCCATCAGGACAATATTTCGGAGGAACATCGATCCGGAGCATATCATAAAGAGTTCATGCGCTCTCTTTACGTCCAGGTCCTCGTGGCTATCGCCATCGGGTGCATTCTCGGCTACCTCGCCCCCGGCACCGGCGCCGCCATGAAGCCCTTCGGCGACGGCTTCATCAAACTCATCAAGATGATCATCGCCCCGATCATCTTTACAACCGTCGTCCTCGGCATCGCTGGCAGCGAAGACCTCAAAAGAGTCGGCCGCACCGGTGGCCTCGCCCTTCTCTACTTCGAAGTCGTCTCCACCTTTGCCTTAATCGTTGGCCTCATCGTCGTCAACACCGTTCAGCCCGGGGCCGGCATGAACGTCGACGTTGCCACCCTCAACGGAGCCGCGGTCGCCGAATACGCTAAGCCCGGCAAGATGGGCTCCACGCAAGACTTTCTCCTCCACATCATCCCTTCCACGTTCATCGACGCGTTCGCCAAAGGCGAAATCCTTCAGGTTCTCTTTCTCGCTCTCCTTTCCGGAATCGCCCTCCAGCGCATCGGCGGACGCAATAGCGTCGTCTTCCAGGTCATCGAGCAAGCCAGCGAACTCTTCTTCAACATCGTCAAGCTCATCATGTACGCGGCCCCCATCGGCGCCTTCGGCGCCATGGCCTTCACCGTCGGCGCATACGGCCTCGGCAGCCTCCTCTCTCTTGCCAAGCTCATGGCGACCTTCTATCTCACGTGCGTTGTCTTCATCTTCGGCGTCCTTGGCGTAATCGCCCGCCTTCACGGCTTCAACATCTTCCGCTTCCTCCGCTACATCCGGGAGGAACTCCTCATCGTCCTCGGTACGTCGTCTTCAGAAGCTGCCCTCCCGCGGATGATGGCGAAGCTCGAAGCGCTGGGGGCAGGGAAGTCTACCGTCGGCCTCGTCATCCCCACCGGTTACTCGTTCAATCTCGACGGCACCTCCATTTACCTCACGATGGCCGCCGTATTCCTAGCCCAGGCTACCAACACCCCGATGACGCTTGTCCAGCAACTCACCCTCCTGGCCGTTCTTCTCCTGACTTCGAAAGGCGCCGCCGGCGTCACCGGCTCCGGGTTTGTCGTCCTCGCCGCCACCCTCTCCGCTGTCGGTAACGTCCCTGTCGCCGCCCTGGCCCTCATTCTCGGGATCGACCGTTTCATGTCCGAAGCCCGCGCCATCACCAACGTAATTGGCAATGGCGTAGCCGCCATCGTCGTCGCCCGCTGGACCGGTGACCTCGACCGCCAAACCCTTCAAGACGAACTCCACCGTTAACGAATCGGCTGCGTGCTCCACAAGGAGAACAGGAGCGTGTGATTGTCTTCCCGGACGCGCCCGTTCCGCTGCCACACAGTCTGCAACATATACCCCGTCTCAAACCGCCAGTAGGGGTTGAGCGTCCGCCCCCACAGCACCATCGCCCGGTTGTTATCGAGTGGCTTCGGGAAGGTCTCCGGCGGCGTCGGTGCAAAAATCTCATTCGCCAAAATTATCCAATTCTTCCCCTTCAGCGGAATCATTCCCCGCAGCAGATACCGGAAACGGTTCTCATACAAATCCCCCGGCAGCCAGCGGTTCTCCGTCCGGAACCGGTGGAGAACCTTCACCTTTCCGGCATCATGTCTCACTCGGAGTTCCTGGTACAGCCGGTTCTCGTGCAACGTGGCTGCCACGGGATAGCTGCCGTATCGGTACGTCTCAATGAACCCATAGCCACCACTCAGCTCCAGAGTCTTATTGATCTTGAAGTTGATTGCAGGCCGCAGCAGCAGATTCTGCCCGCGCAACAGCAC
>JBBQRA010000091.1:0-21691 GCA_038215275.1 Bryobacterales bacterium
AGCCTTCAGGAACAGGACCATGCCGAGCGAGGCGAGCACATCCGGATCGCGCGACCAACGGGGGAATACCACGGACAGGCGGCGGTAACCGTCGTTGATGAGGTCGGGGTTGCCATCCCGTTCGCCGACTTGAATCGAGGCGAGCCCCAGATTGCGTTCGCGCAGAGCCGGATCCTCCTCGGCGCGCCACAGGCGCAGGCGCGCCGGGGCGGAGGGTGGCGCCGGAATGGCTTTGCGCTGGATGCGGTGATCCGTAAACGCCGTATGCCCGCCGTCGACGGCATCTCGCTTGGGCATGTGGCAGGAGTGGCATTCGGTGTACATCCGGTGCGTTGACGGCAATCCGCTGACATGGCAGGTCCGGCACTGCGCATTGACGTCAATCGCGGCGCCATGCGGCTGGTGGCAAGTCCCACACCAGAGGCGGCCCGAACTGGCCTGGACACAGGCACTGAGCGCCAATTGCTCGACGTGGCTGACCACGCGAAGGTCCTCGCGAGGTCGGTCGTACACGGCCACGGAGTAACTTGTCGGACCGGCGTCAGGAGGGGACGGAATGCGGGCCTCGCCGGTCAAGTGGCATCGCTCGCACACCGCGTCGCGTGCTGCCGCGGGCAGACGGCCCGGGTTCAGAATATTGGTGCGGTTGGGCTTCCGCAGATGTTGCCTGGAAGCACCGTGGCACCGCTCGCAACTGATCGGCTGGAGCGCTGTGCTGTCGCCGCTGGCATGGCAGTTTAGGCAGTCCGATTCCACGCGGCGATTGAAGTCGGGGCGCGCCATTGACTCATAGCCCGGCGCGACATCCCAAAGCGACCCTCGCCGGTAGTGGGCAATGGGCGACTGAAACAGCCACTGCCCCATCCGCACCAGGAACCCAGCCGCGTGATTACCGGAACCGATCTGATAAACCGCTTCGTGTTGCGCGCGGAAGCTTGCGCGCTCGATTTCGTGGCGCAGCCTGCCGCCGTGACTCGACACGCTAAACCGGGTTTGCGAGGGTGCGTGTGTGAATGCGGCTGATTGGCCAAGCGAGGCTGGGCCAATCGAACGGCCCATCGGAGTTCGGGAGAATGCCTCCACTTGGCGGCTATGGCACGGCAGGCAGGGAGTGGCCGCCTCCATGAGAAGCACGGAGAGCAAAAACAACAGCCCCGTCTTCACGCCCCTCCCTCCTCCTTGGCTCGCCCGGCCGGTTCGCATCAAGCCCACATTATATGGCGTTGCTCCCGGCGAAGGGGCCAGAGATGGCTCGGCTCTGGGGCAGCCAGGCTAGGGTTGCTTAATTTCTCCGCTGCTTCCGAGAAGGCGACGGTTAGCGAACTCCATGCCGATTCCAGTCCCCCTTGCATCGACGCCCAAGCGTCCTCGCTGGTATCGGCTAACTCAGCGAGTCTCTCCTGGCCGGCTTGGAGCTTGGCTTCGAGCGTCACAAGTTGGATGTCCATCGCAAGACGCGCAGCCTCCGAGGTTTGGGCTGCCTTGGCTCTGAGTTGGGCGAGATCGATGCCCCACTCGTCCAACTGCGCTTGTAACTTCTCCTGGAACTGTTGCCCGTCGCTCATCATGTTTCCCGTTCCTAGTCTCGCAGCGTGAACGATACAATGTTGCCGCCAGCCGCTATCGCCACGTACTGTTTCCCGTTCACCGAGTAAGTCATCGGCGAGGCCTTCCACACTTGACCCGTGTTGAAGTGCCACAGCGTCTTGCCGGTTCTCGCGTCGGCTGCCGCGAACGTCCCGCCGGACTCCCCATAAAACAGCAGGCCGCCGGCCGTCGACAGGACACCCGAGTAGTTGCCCTCGGGCGCGCCGACCTGCGGCACCTCCCAAGCGATCTTCCCGGTCTCGATGTCGATAGCACGAAGGAGCTTAACCGGTGGATTCGCAGGATCGTTGTAGGGAACGAACCAGCTTCCGGCTTGGCGATAGAGATTGCAGTCTTCGACCGCCATGACGTAGAAGAGTTTTGTGTCCGGGTTGAAGGCGGTCGCATACCAATTTGTGGCTCCACGCACCGCCGGGCAGGTTTTAGTTCCACCGGGTGTAGGCTTGCTGTTGGCGGTTAGAATCGGGCGGCCCTTGGCGTCGAGGCCGCTGGCCCAGGTCAACCGTTCGACGAACGGCTTGCCCAGGAGGAACTCGCCGGTGATACGGTCGAGCACGTAGAAAAAACCGTTCCGGTTGGCTTGCAGGAGCAGCTTGCGGTCCCGGCCTTGGAACTTCGCGTCGACCAGAAGAAGCGGCTCGGTGGCATCCCAGTCCCAGAGGTCGTGGGGCGTGAATTGAAAATACCATTTCAACTTGCCGGTCTTGGCGTCAAGCGCGATCACGCAATCGGTGTACAGGTTGTCGCCGGTCCGGTCGGTCCCGTCGGTATCGGGATAGGGATTGCCGGTGGGCCAATAGAGCGTCTCGGTTTCGGGGTCGTAGGAACCGGTGAGCCAAGTGGCTCCGCCGCCGTACTCGACGGCCTTGCCTCCCCAAGTTTCTGAACCCTTCTCGCCGCGCTGCGGGATCGTGCGGAAGCGCCACACCTCTTCGCCGGTGGTGGCGCGGTAGGCGGCGATAAAGCCCAGCAGAGGCGCATCGCCGCCGCCCACGCCACCGATCACCAGGTCGCCGGCCACCAGCGGCGCGGCAGTTGCACCATAGGCCCCCGGAGCTCCCGCGGCCGGCATAAACACCTGCCATAAGAGCGCACCGGTCAACCGGTGCAGGGCAATCATATGGGCATCGTCGGTAAGGAAGAAGACCCGGTCACCCAACATCGCCGCGCCGCGTTGGGCGCCCTTGGCGGCGTCCCCGGAAATCTTGGTGGCCTGCGCGCGGGGACGGACGTAGCACCAAATCTCCCTGCCGGTCCGGGCGTCGAGAGCGCAAACCTGGTTCGGCGCGGTGACATACATGATGCCGTCCATCACCAGCGGAGTCGTCTGCAGCCCCAGATGCGGTAGTGAATAGCTCCACGCCGGTTGCAGTCTAGCGGCGTTCCCCGTGTCAATTTGTTTCAGATCACTGTGCCGATTCCCGCTCGGCAAGCCGTGATACCCCGGCCATTCACCCGCCGTCGGCTGCTGCACCCGCATCATCTCGGCGGCCGTGACCGGCGCTACGCTGCCCCGCACTGGGCCTACGGACACGCCGCCCAGCGTACTGAGGTAGGCGATCAGATCCTGTCGCTCCTGGGCGGTTCCGGCGAAGGCCGGCATTAAAGACGTCTTCTCGAAGTCGAGCGTGGTGTATTCAGCCGCGGTGAGCGACACCATTTTGCCATCGAGGGTCTGCAATTGCAGGTCGTGCTGACCCCGGCTCCGCGCGAAGCCGCGCAGGGAGCCTCCGTCGCGCAGCCGCGCGGTCACCACCGCCCAGGGGTCGTCGGGGCAGAAGGCCCAACTCGGACAACTCGCTCCACTCCGCTGGCCCTTCCGGGAACTGGGGTTGGCAAGCGTTTGCTCCATCTCCCTGATGGTCAGTTCGCGCCCGGCGGCCGAAAGGTCCGGCCCGTTGGCCCCGCCCCTTCCGCCGACGGTGTGGCACGTCTGGCATTGCTTCTGATAGATCTGTTCGCCGGCCGCGGGATTCCCGGCCGGGTGGGCATCGAAAGCAGACGCGTTCCAGGAGTGTACCGCCGCCGCCAGTTCGTCCAACTCCTTCGCCGGCAGCGGGAAGGCCGGCATGCCGCCCTTGGTGCCGTTCCGGATCAAGTCCCGGATCTGCCCCTCCGAGCGCGACCGCAGCGACCGGGTATCGACCAGCGTTGGTCCCCTATCGGTGCCGGTGGCCGAGTCCGCGTGGCACGCCGCACAGTACCTTTTGTAGCTTGCGGGCAACTCCTGAGCAAGGGCGGCATAGCCGCATCCCAGCAGGAACGTAAGAACTGCGCTGCGTATCATGGCCGCTTGATTTTATCGCAACCCGGCAGAACCCAACCTCTGACTATTGCGTTGCCTCAATTGGCCGATACGAGAGACGTGTGGAGAGCGAACAACTGCCGGTTGGCGAGCAATTGGGTCGGACTGTGTCCGCTCCTCATCGTTGCCTTCTGCCACGGTCTCGCCTTCGGGCTCGACCCGACTCTGCCATCGACGCAATATGTAGTAGACCACTGGAACTGGTCGCAGGGGATCCCGGAGGAGACGATCACGGGCATCGTGCAGTCGCCCGACGGCTACTTGTGGGTCGCCCACGCGGATGGGCTGGTGCGTTTCAATGGCACGGACGCGATTTCGTCGCCGTGGCCGGCCGACCGGGCCATGGACCGCAGCCTGCGGGCGGTGAGCGTGGACAGTGCGGGGGCCGTATGGGCCATGACCGTGACGGGCACGTTGGTGCGCGTATCGCCATTCAGCCGCCCGCCTTCCGGGACGCCCGTAGAGGTGATGTTCACCGCCCCACCAAAGCAAAGAGTGCCGGCGTGGAGAGCCGCCATGATCACGCTGCCCGGATTGATCCGCCTAAGCGGTCCAGAGGGAATTCAGGACGTTTCCGTGTCTGCGATGCCCGCATCGCCGAAGTTGCGCCGTGCTTTGGCGGAGCAGGGAACGGCCGCTGCGTTTGACGCTGAGGGAACTCTGTGGACCGCGTCCGCCGACGGATGGCTCGAACGCTGGAAGGCTGGGGAAGAGCGACGCCGCGTTGCCCGGTTCCCGGCCGGTCGGCCCGCCCGGCTGTACATCGGAGGGAGCGGCACAGTCTGGCTGCGCACGGCGAACTCCGTGCAGTCCTGGCGTTCCGGTGCCTGGGAACAGTGGCCCCTGTCGAAGCAATTCTCGTCGAACAGCTCCTACGAGCCGCTGCTCGAAGATCGCCACGGCACCATCTGGATCGGAGGCCGCGGCTGCCTGTCTCGACTGCGGAAGGGCCAATTGGAGTTAATCTCGCTTCCTCCGAGCTTTGAGAACTCGCCCGTGACGGCGCTCTTTGAAGACCGGGAAGGCGCACTCTGGATCGGCACCCTGACCGGAGACCTGCTGCGGTTTCGCGACTCCCCGGTCTCGTCGATCAGCCAGCAGGAAGGTGTCTTTGGCGATGCCGTCAATGCCCTGTACTCCGATAGGCGCGGCGACCTCTGGATGCACTCGATGAACCGCGGTTTGACGCGATGGCGCGATGGCCAACGCACGCGAATCGGGCTGGCGGCGGGTAACCTCTGGCACATTGGGCAGGAACCCGGCACGGGCGTCCTCTTCGTCGGCAACGGCCCGGATAGCTTCCATTTGGACGGGGAACGGCTGATCCCGATTCCCGATCCCGACGCCGCCACGCTTGGCGCACGAACGGGTTGGTGGGTCGACGGCAAGCGTCGACGAACTCTGATTGCGCGCAGCTCCGGCCTGTACGCCCAAACATCCTTGCGCCAGTCCGCAGACCGTCGCAAGCTGAGCGCGATCGGTGAGGCGAAACTGCTCGCCCTGGGTCCCAGCGATGAGATGTGGGGGTCCGATCTGGAAAGCCTGTGGGCATTGACGGCGGACGGGGAGAAGCCCCTGGTGCAGCCCGGCCGCCAGGTGGACGAACTCATTCAGACGCTCCACTGGGATGCCCAGGCTGAGCTGCTTTGGGTCGGCACCAACCGTGGCCTGTTGGCCTGGAATCCTAAAAAGGGGGAGTGGGGGCCGCGCGGATTGGCTGACGAATGGATCTTCTCTTTGACGAACGATGCCTACGGCAGTCTGTGGGCCGGAACGCGCCGGGGCATCGTCCGGATACAAAAGTCCCGTTGGCTGGCCGGCCATCGAAGCGCGGAACTTCGGTTGACCCATGCCGATGGGCTGCGCAGCTTGAACTTTGGGATGTCTCGCGGTCAGGGCGCGTTGACTCTACCGGACGGGCGAATCCTGTTCGCGGCGCTTGAAGGGATTGTGGCGGTGAACCCTCGCCGGATCCCGGCACCCACCTTCGGGCCCACTCCGTTGATCGCTTCGCTCAAGGGAGGAGCCACCAGCCTTCGCATCGACTCACCCGATGAACTCCCCGCCGGAGTGTCCCATGTCGAGATCGCCTTCGACGCCTTCTCGGTCTCCAGCCCTCGCCCGATTGTGGTGGAGTATCTCCTTGATGGCATTGATGCGAGTTGGGAATCGGCAGGTACGCGACGCTCCATTCACTACAACAATCTATCGCCGGGCTCCTACCGGTTCCGGCTTCGCTCGTCCTGGGCCGATGGTTCTGGTCAGCGAGAGACGTCACTATCCTGGACCATTTCACCGCATTTCTATCAGACGGCTTGGTTTCGCGGGATCTCCCTGGCGCTCCTGTTGACACTGCTCGTCTACGGAATCCGGCGACGGACGCACCGCACTGCGGCCCGCACTGCTCATCTGGAATCCCGCGTGGCTGAGCGAACACGGGAACTGGAGGCCGCCAAGGCAGCTGCCGAGTCCGCCGCCCGGGTGAAATCGGAGTTTCTCGCCACGATGAGCCATGAGCTGCGGACGCCAATGAACGGCGTGCTCGGCATCGCGGAACTCCTCTCCGGCACCCAACTCGATGAGACGCAGCACGAACTCCTCTCGACGCTGCGCACGTCCGGCGAGTCGTTGCTTGCGGTTGTCAACGATATCCTCGATCTTTCAAAGATCGACTCCGGCCGGTTGCAGATTGAACGGATCCCGACGAACCTGCCCGAGCTCATGGCGGACCTTCGCCAGGTGGTGAAGCCTATGGCGGACAAGAAGGGGCTCCAACTGGTCTTGACCTCGAAGGGGCCGGCTCTCGAGTGGATCGAGGGAGACCCTGCCAGGATTCGCCAGATTCTCTACAATTTGCTCAGCAACGCCATTAAATTCACCCCGACCGGCCGGGTTGCATTGCAGGCCGACTGGCGAGCAACGGAAGTCGTACTTTCCGTCGAGGACAGCGGGATTGGAATCCCGGCCGAAAAGCTGCCTCTGCTTTTCGAGAACTTCGTGCAGGTAGATTCCTCCACCACGCGACTTTACGGAGGCACGGGGCTGGGACTGGCGATCTGCCGGCGCTTGATCGAAGCGATGGGAGGCTCCATCTGCTGCACGAGTAATCCTGGACTGGGCTCGACGTTCACGGTCTCCCTGCCGTTCTCCTCAACGCCAGCCCCGGTCGCGGCCGTCGAGTTGCCCAACTCCACAGTGCCGGCAGGGCTCCGCGTGCTGGTTGCCGAAGACAATCTAACGAATCAGCGCGTCATCCTCGGCCTGCTACGCAAGATTGGAATCGACGCCGCGCTGGTTAACAACGGGATGGAGGCCGTCGATGCCTGCCAGCGCGAACGGTTTGATCTGGTGCTGATGGATTGCCAGATGCCGATCCTCGATGGCTACGGCGCCACGCGCCACATCCGCCAGAATCTGGGCGACGCCGCCCCGCCCATTGTCGCGCTGACGGCTCACGCGCTCGAATCTGATCGCGCCGATTGCCTGGCCGCGGGCATGTGCGGCTACCTCACCAAGCCCATCCTGCTTGACCAACTGCGGCAAGTCGTAAACGATCACAGTCAGGCGCCTGTCCGCCGGTAACCCCTTAACTCGGACGGGGTATCGCCCTCAGCTTCCCAGCCAGATTCGCCCACGTCCACAACACCGCCGTCAATGCCGTGGTGCCCCCCGCAACTAACCCCACCAGCCGGATCGGGTACTCGTCCACTGCCAGTGCCGCCACCGTCATCGACACCATCATCGACACGTTCATCAGCATCTCCACCGTCGCAAACACACGCCCCCGGTACGCCTCCGGCACGTGATGCAGCAGCATGCTCCGGTTCAATACGTTGTTGGCTCCCATCGCAATCCGCGACAGCGTGATGAATACCACCGCCCCCCACATCGTCTCCATCTGCGTAAACGCCATATAGGCCCCGCCGATCACAAAGAAACAGGCCGCGATCGCCCATTTGTACTGCTCAAAGTTGAGTTTCTGGCCCGCCCGCAACCCGACGAACCCACCCAACACCAGCCCCACGCCCGCAAATCCCCAGATAATCCCCACGCCCGCCGGGCCCGCTTTGAAAACAACTTCGCCAAACAAGGTGAACAGGATCTGCGCCGCTCCGCCTCCCGAAGCCCATCCCACTCCAGCCAAAGCAATCGCCAACAGCAGTGGAGTCCTCCACAGAAGCTGCAGGCCCTCCACAAACTCACGGACTCCCTGGTCCCGCTTCACTTCACGCACAACGCGAAACGAACCCACCAATCGTGAGATGGACCACGCACTGAACAGGAACGCACAAGAGTTAAACACGAATGCCAATCCGTAACCGAACGCCGCCACCGCAGCCCCTCCAAGCATCGTCCCCAGCGAAAGCGTCAACCACGATGTCGTTTGCGTCATCGCATTTGCGGTGTGCAACTCTTCTCCCTCTGCCAAGTCGGGCAGGATCGACGACCGCCCCGCCGTAAAGAATGGCGTCGCCACCATCAAGAGCGCGCTCAATCCATACAGCAGCGCCGTCACCGGCCAGACGAGCAGCAGCAGGAACGCGAGCGCAATCGCCGCACGGAACAGCTCGCTGGCAATCATCACGCTCCGCCGGTCGAGACGATCCAGGTAAACGCCCGCCACCGGCGCTACGAGTATCGCCGGCAACGTCCGCGCGATCATCACCGCCCCCACTGTCGACCCCGACCCCGTTAAATGCAGCGAAAAAGATAGCGCGGCTATCGAGTTGAAATGGTATCCCGTCTCGCTTACGACTTGGCCCACCCAGAGCGAGCGATAATTTGGGTTCTGCCGCAGCAGCGCCAAAAATTGCACTTCAAGTCATCATATGCAAATCCTCTCTGACTGGTTCCTCTGGGCCATCCTCGCCATGGTCACGCTGGCCAGCCTCTTTCCCCACTGGGCCGCCGCCATTCATGCCAACACGCTTTCTGACTACGGCATCTTCGCCATTTTCTTCCTCTACGGCGTGAACCTCTCGGTCGAAAGCCTCCGCACGGGCTTGGTCAACTGGCGGCTCCATCTGCTCGTGCAACTTTCCACGTTCGTCTTGTTTCCGCTGCTCTTCCTTCCGTTCCGTTCCCTCGCCGGGCCGTACCTCCCCGCCGAACTCCTGCTTGGTTTCTTCTATCTTTGCGCGCTGCCGTCCACCATCTCGTCTTCCGTCGCTATGACGGCTATCGCTCGCGGCAACGTTCCCGCCGCCATCTTCAACGCCACGTTGTCGAGCCTTCTCGGCGTCTTTCTCACTCCCGCGCTCGTCAGCTTGGTCGCGCAGACCACGGGCCAGGCGCCGCCACTCAGCCAGACCGTCACGAAGGTCGCTACCTTGCTCCTGCTCCCCTTCGCCCTCGGTCAATTGCTTCGCCCGTTCACCGGGCATTTCTTTGGCCGTTACAAGAAGTACACCTCGATCTCCGACAAGTGCATCATCCTGCTGCTGGTCTTCGCGGCGTTCTCGGACTCCGTCAATGCCGGCTTGTGGACTACCTATGGTCCCGGCGTCCTCGCACTCACCTTCGTGGCGACGGCCGCCCTGCTCGCCTTCGTTCTGGTCCTCACGACGACTCTGGCGCGCCTGCTCCGCTTTAACGTTCCCGACGAGATCGTCGCCGTGCTCTGCGGCTCCAAAAAGACGCTTGCCTCCGGCGCCCCCATGGCCAAGCTGATCTTCGCCGGCTCGGTGAGCTTGGGCCCCATCCTGCTGCCCATCATCGTCTACCACCAGATTCAACTATTCGTCTGCAGCGTCCTGGCCCGACGCTACGCCGCCCGCCCCCAACTCCCGTAGCATCTCCAGCGCCGCCTCGACGACCAGATCCTCGGTGTCTGGCCCATAGAGCGCCGTGTCCACTTCGTAGCCACCTTCGGCGAAGGCCGCCCGCGTGGGCATGTAGCCGAAGGTGCCGTTCGAATAGCCGGAGACGAGCGTATGCGCGAACGGACTCCCGGCGACGATGCGCTCCCCGATCTCGCCGAACGGCTCGTCCTGCATCGAGACCAGCACGATGTCTCCCACGCGCATCACCTGCAGTTGGCGCTCGACAAACGCCTGCCCCCGCACCATCCGCGCCCTTTCCTCCTTCATCGTCGCGCGCGTCAACGCCGCGGTCGCTTCGCGCACGCCCGCGCCGCTCGTCCGGGCCGCGTCGAGCGCCTCACGCAGTTGCGTCACCGCCGCCACTAAATCCGCATGCGGCGGGAACTCGTTCGCAGGCAGCCGCAACGTGCGACTCCGCACGGTAAACTCCACCGGGCTATCCGCGGCGGGCACGTCTTCGTATAGCGCGATGGGCGCCCCGGATTCCATCACGCCAACGAACCGCTCCGTCCGCCGGCGTGTGTCGATTTCGAGCGCCACCTTCGCCGCCTCCAGGCCCAGAATCCGTCCGAGCCGGCGGTACACGGCGCGGTCTCCCGTGAACCCGCGCACCGGCCCCACGGACCCCGTCGCCCCCTGCAGGAACAGGCAGTGCCCGCCCATCTCCCGCTCCACCACCTCCCGCACCACCCCGGGGAAATCAGGAGTGAACCACTCGTTCTCCCACGCCATAATCGTCGGGTGGCAGGCGTAATGGACAATCACCGCCACGGGCCGCTCTTCGAGATCGTCCACGCGCACCACGCGGACCGTCCGGTCCACCGGCACATCCCAATTGCGACCCACCACCACGCGGCCGCCGTCCACCGTCACGCGCCGGTTCACGTTGATCGCGCAGCTCCCCTCCCCCGCGGCGACCCGCACCGGCCGTAGATTCCGCAGCGCCTGCCAGCCCGCACCCGCAATCCGTCGAGGCAGGCTCTCTAGATACTCGACGCCCATGTCCAGGCCCTCGGACACAACCTCCAACCGCAACGTCTTGGGTCCCGAATGGGTGTGGGAGGCCGCGACCCGTACCGCCTCGCGCGGCAGCCCCGTCAGCGCAACGACCGCCGCGGTGACCTTCCCCGACCACTCTTCATTGAAACCGATTACGTCAACGTCGATGATCAACGCCGTGGTCTCTCCGTCGCTCAACGCCAATGCGGTCGCATTCAAGGGCATATCGGCCCCAACGCCGCGCTGATGCAGTTGCGCCCCCCAGATGCCTTGCGGTGTTCCCGGCGCCGGGGTGATGTCGCTGCGCCCCGTGCCGGCCTGTAACTGTCCCATCTCCAAAGCCTACTGCAACTGCAGCTTTTACAAACTCCTCACAATTCGGGAACCGTCCATTACGGCCCCACCCCGCGCTAGTCAACAGAGACAGTTCCCATGACACTTCAAACACTCTTCACCACCCTGATCCTGACGACCACCGCGCTGCACGCGCAGTTCCCCTTCAACCCGAACGTCACCCTTCGCGGACCGCAGATCCTGCGGGTCGCCTTCATGGGCGACTCCTTCGCCGCCGGCGAGGGCTCGCCAAACCTAACCGGAGCCAGATGGACCGACCCGAATCCGGGCTGCCATAACTCCGATGAAAATGGCCGCTCCGGCGCCGCCCGCCGCATCCAGGCGCAGCTAGCCGAGCAGGCCGGATTCCTTGGCCGCCGCCTCGAATTCATCGACGTGGCTTGTTCCGGCGCCACCATCAATGGCTCCATCCTCGGCGAGAACTATCGCGGAGTGACCCCTCTCACCACGACCGGCCCTGGCCCCGTCGGCCCGCCCATCCCCTCTCAGCTTTCTCAGATTCGCCAGTGGCTCAATGGCGCCGGACTCGACGTTCTCATCGTATCGATCGGCGGCAACGACACCGGCTTTGGCGACGTCGTCACGAAGTGCATGACGCCCCTCACAACGTGTAAAGACGACGCGGCGCTCGAGACCCTCATCCGGCGGGGTAAACAGGGCAATACGGAGTACGTCGGCCTCGACTTTCTCGCCGGAGCCTATACGAACATGAAGAATCGAATCGATGCCGATCTCAGGCCCAAAGCAGTCTACATCATCGGCGTGCCGAACCCGCTCCGCGACCAGGACGGCCGCCTATGCCATCGCTTCGAAGACGGCGTCGGCATTCTCCCCACCAGCCTCACCGACCCGCTGAACAACCCGTTCGTTCAAATGGTCGGCTTCTCCACCATCGGCACGTTGAGCCCCGCTGAAGTCGACCGCGGCGAAGCCGAGTGGATCGAAGATACGCTCATCAATCCTTTGAACGCTCGCCTTTCGCAGATCGCCGCCAACTTCAGTTCCTCGGGCTGGCGCTTCGTCGACATCGAGTTCATGACCCGCTTCCATGGCTTCTGCTCCGACGACGCCTGGTTCCACACCTTCAAAACCTCACTCGCCACGCAGGGCGATTTCAACGGCGTTGCCCATCCGAAGCGGTCCGGCTACCAGGTCTACGAGGCGTTCACGTTCCGCCTGCTCGCCCGCCATTTCAACGTTCGCACGACCAGCACACCCCGCATCGATCATGAGAACTTCCACATCGTCTATACACTCGACAATGAGACGAAAACAGTCACGCCCGGCGAGTTTAATCTATCGACCGATCGCCTGTTCGTCGGGAACAACTTCTCCGTCCGCTTCCGTTCGCTCGTCTTCCCCGCGGCCAACGTGCTGACTTCCCTGACGCTGCAGGTCTCTACACGCGCCTTCGCCACCGCCACCGCGGCCGATATCTCCAACTTCAACATGGACCTCAACTCCCAACAAACCGGCAACTTCTCGCGCGCTGTCAGCATGAATGGCTTCGCCAACGGGGCCACGCTCCACATCCGGTGGCGCGCGATCACCCGGCCTCACTATGATGCCGGCGCTGCAACCACGACGTCGTTCTCCTCCGCCATTCGAGTGAAGGTGAAGGATGGCGTCAACTCCGCCCGCCGGCTTTAGACCGCTACCACGGACTCCGCCATCGAGCGTCTTTCAGCAACTCCTCATCCGTCAGAGAGCGCAGGAACTCAATCAGATCCTGCTTCTCGGCTACAGTCAACTGCAGGCATGCCGGTGTTGTGAAAGTCCGCCGCCACCTCGGGGCCCCCGCATAGCGTATCGGGCCCCGAAGTTCCAGCCTTCTCCCCGCGCTTGGCCGCCGCGGACAATGCGGCCTCATCGCCGTCGTAGCGATACCAGCCATTGGGTGACCGCGTCGAGATAATCGTCCGCTGAAACACGGCCAGCGCCTTCGTGACATTGTCCATGCGGAAGGGCTGCAGGACGCCGGGAAAGGCTGCTGGGAAGAGCCGCCGGCTCGGCCGACCTCTTCGGCAATGCGGAATTGCAGACTGGAGTTGGCAACCTTTTCGATCGGAACTATTTTCTTGTGCAGGGTTATCCAGAGATTGGCCGCAATTTCTACGTCAACATCCGCCACCGGTTCTGAAGTTGGTACGTTGGGGGCATGAGGAAAACCATTCTCCTAACCGGCATCGTGTTTTCGATCGTAAGCGCTCAAGTTCCCAACCAGGAACACCACAAGCATATGGACGCAGGCGCGTATGCCCGCGTACTCGAAGACCCCAGCCGTGACGCTTGGCAGAAGCCGCACGACGTCATCGTCGCCCTGTCCCTGAAGAAGACCGAAACCGTCGCCGACATCGGAGCTGGCACCGGCTACTTCAGCCGCCGTTTCGCCCGCCACGCCGGCTCTGTTTGGGCCGTCGATATCGACCCCAAACTGCTCGAGATCGCAGGCAAAGGGAAACCGGATAACCTGACGCTCGTACACGCCAAAACGGACGACCCCTCACTCCCGGCTGGCGCGGTGGACACCATTTTTATCTGCGATGTCTGGCACCACATCGACGGCCGGCCCGCGTACTTACTGAAGCTGAAGAAGGCTCTGAAGCCCGGCGGCCGCATCGTCGTCATCGACTTCAAAGAGGGCAAGCTGCCGGTTGGCCCGCCGCCCTCTATGAAGATCACCGAAGCAGCCATGGTTCGTGAGTTCGCTAGCGCCGGCTTCAGACTCAGCCAGCGGCACGACGTTCTGCCCCACCAGTATTTCCTCGAGTTCCAGTAGACCTATCGCCAACGGCGGTCGCTGTCCCGCATCTGCCGGCCAATCTCGTAGTCGAGCTGCGCGGAAAGCCGAGCGATCCGCTCGCCCTCCCCGCGGGAGAAGCCAAACCGGGAAGAGCGGCCAATCTCCCGCTGTAGGTTCCGCTCCATATCCCACAGGCGCCGCGCCTCACGACGAGTGATGCGCCCGGTGCGTTCCCCGAACGCGATGCGGCCTGCGAAGTTGTCGCGGGCGCCGGAATAAGAAGGGCCGTAGCCATGGGGAGTGGCGCCTCGCCCGGCGTAGGGTTGCGCGCTGAGGGCCATGCCGAAGGCGAGGCCGAGAAGAAGAGTTTTCATGGTTGTGTACCTCGCCTCCGGTAATTGCAAACTAACGGCCACGGCAAAAACGGGCGAGTTTGGCTAATTTCTGGTTCTTTTGCACCACCCAGGTGCTCCAGGTGCACCAACTGCAATAGACTATTGTCACTATGCGCGTCTTCGCCGTCGCTCTCCTCGCCGTACCCCTGCTGGCCCAACACGGCCGCTACCTCAGCGATTCCAACAATCCCGCCATCGGCAGCCCCCAGGCTATTGCCGCCGGAACCAAGCTCTTTATGGGCTCCTGCGCCGGTTGCCACGGACCCGACGGCGGCGGGGGCGCGCGCGGCCCCAACCTCGTCCGCCGCTCCCTTTGGCACCCCCTCAGCGATGACGCCATCTTTCAGGTCATCCGCAAGGGCGTGGCCGACATGCCGCCCACCAAGCTGACCGACGAGCAAACATGGAGCCTCGTGGCCTTTATCCACGCCCTCACCGGGCCCGCCAGCACCAACCCGTTCCCCGGAGAGCCGGCGGCCGGCAAGGCCATCTTCTGGGGCGACAAGGCGGGCTGCTCCAATTGCCACGCCATTCGCGGCCAAGGCGGCAGCATGGGTCCGGATCTGTCGAACGTTGGCGGCAGCCGCCCCCTCGCCGTCATTCGCGAGTCCATCGCCGAACCAGCCAAGGATCTCTACTACCTCGGCAACGAAGCAGCTACTGTGGAGCTCAAGAACGGCCAAACGCTCCAAGGCGTCGCCAAGAACCGTAGCAACTACTCGCTCCAACTCGTCGACTCCCAAGGAACACTCCACCTGATTCAGATGCGAGACGTGAAGAAACTGACCGTCTCCGACACCACCCCCATGCCTACCGATTACGCCAAGCGCCTCTCCCGAACCGAATTGCGCGACCTGCTCGCCTATCTCGCCACTCAGGACATCCGCGCCAAGGAGCCCGTTCAATGATCCGCTGCACGCTACTCTGCCTTCTCGTCGCCGGAGGAGCCCTCGCCCAGGTCCGGCACGAAGACATCGCCAAAGGAGCCGGCCAGGATTGGCTCACCTACGCCGGCACCTACTCCGGCTGGCGCTACAGCCCCCTGCAACAGATCACCGCCGCCAATGCCCGCAACGTCGTGCCCAAATGGGTCTACCACGTCCCCGGCGCGCGCGGTCTCCAAAGCTCCCCCATCGTCTATCAAGGTGTCCTCTACATCACCGCCCCCAATTCCGTCTACGCCATTGATGGCCGCAGCGGCCGCCTCGTTTGGCGCTACGCCGACCCGCGCGCGAAAGCAGCAGGCCCGAACCGGGGCGCCGCCATCTGGGCTGACAAAATCTACTTCACAACCACGGATAACTACCTGGTGGCGCTCAATCGCCACACCGGCGCGCTGATCTTCAACAAGAAGTACGCTGACGTCGCCGTCGGCACCACCTCCACCTCGGCGCCAGTCATCGCGAAGGGGAAAGTCATTGTCGGCAGTTCCGGCGGCGACAGTGGCATGCGCGGCTTTCTCATGGCGCTTTCGGCCGACACCGGCGAAGAGCTTTGGAAAACCTACACGATCCCGGCCAAAGGCGAGAAGGGATCGGAAACCTGGGGCAACCTCATCGAATGGGGCGGCGGCGCCACTTGGCTCTCCGGCACCTACGACCCCGCCCTCAACACGCTCTATTGGACCACCGGGAATCCCTGGCCGGACTACAACGGCAGCGTCCGGCCCGGCGATAACCTCTATACCTGCTCCCTGCTGGCCCTCGATCTCGACACCGGCAAAATGAAGTGGCATTTCCAATTCACCCCGCACGACACCCACGACTGGGACGCCCAAAGCTGGCCGGTTCTCATCGACACCGAAATCCAAGGCAAGTCCCGCAAAATTGTTCTCCACGCCAATCGCAACGGCTTCTTCTACGCCCTCGACCGCGTCACTGGCGAGTTCCTCCGCGCGACGCCGCTAATCAACAAGATCACCTGGGCCAAAGGCATTGACGCGAAGGGACGGCCAATTGAACTGCCCAACATTGAGGCCACCGCCGAAGGCAACTGGATCTGCCCCAGCGTCAAAGGCGCGACCAATTGGATGGGCCAATCCTATAACCCCGGCACCGGTCTGCTCTACGTGCTTACCCTCGAACAGTGCGGAATGTACTTTCGCTCGTCTCAGGAACCCCAGCCGATGAAGAACTTCTCCGGCGGCGGCGCCACCGAAGAGGGCGGCCAGGTGTTCCTCCGCGCCCTCGATCCCAAAACCGGCAAACGCGTCTGGGAGTACCCCATGACCGGGCTCGGCCGTGCGTGGACCGGCACCGTCTCCACCGCCGGCGGCGTCATCTTCAGCGGCGATGACGACGGCAACCTCGTCGCTCTCGACGCCAAGAACGGCAAACACGTCTGGCACTTCAACGTCGGCGAGATGTTGACCGCTTCCCCCATCACCTACTCCATTGATGGCAAGCAGTACGTCGCCATCGCCTCCGCCAGCGCGGTCTTCTCCTTCGGCCTGTTCGAACCGGCCGTTCCCATCGAACTACCGGTCGTCGAGATCAAGAAAAAGTAGACCGCCTACCGAAATAACAACGGCACAAACTCGGCCAAATACTGGCGCCACACGCTATAGGTGTGTGGCCCCTCGGTCTCACGGTAGACGTGTTTCACGTTCCGCTCCGTCAGCAGCTTATCGAGCCCGCGGTTCCGTTCGAGCAGGAAGTCCTGCCGTCCGCAAGCGAACCAGAAGAGCTTCGGCGGAGCCGCCGTCAGGAGTGCTCCAGCATTCTCCGGCACCGCCGCGCTGAACGCGCCAAGCGCCGTGAACATCTCCGGATGCCGCAACCCGATATGGATCGATTGGCCCCCACCCATCGATAGCCCCGCAATCGCTCGGTCTTTCGTCACGCGGTACTTCGCCTCCACCGTCGGCATCACGTCCCGCAACACATAATCTTCGAACACCGTCACATTCTTCGCCTGCACCTCGCGAGGCGAACCGAACGGCACCGCGTGCCCAAACGGCATCACGACGATCATCGGAACCGCCTTCCCCTCGGCGATCAGATTGTCCAGGATGAAGTTCGCGTGCCCCACCAGCACCCATCCTCCCGCCGTGTCATTCGACCCGTGAAAAAGATACAACACCGGGAACTTCTTCTTGGATTGCGCATACCCCGGAGGGGTATACACCCAGAACGACCGGGCCTCCCCGCCAATCGCCTTGGCGTGCTGCCAGTTGATCTCCACCGCCCCATGCGGCACATCCCGCGCCTGCCATGGCATCGGCGCGTCCGTAGGCACCTCCACTAGGCTCGCCGACGTCCGCGCCCGCAGCTTCACTCGCGGGTTCACCGGGTCCGCCATCGTCACCCCGTCCACCGTGTACGAGTAGATGTAGATATTCGGATCGAGCGGCCCGGCCGTCACCCGCCAAACCCCCTTGGCGTCCTTCACCATCGGCTCCTTGGAACCAGCCTTCATCCAGTCGCCGAAGAAACTCACCTCCTTCGCCTGCGGGGCCTCCAGGGAAAACGTGACGCGGCGGTCCGAGTGGATCTCCTGAGCGGCCGCCGACAAAGCTATGAAGAACAGAGTATTTTTGAGCAAGGCGCATTATATCGAGTGTGCCGGAGAGATAATAGGGTCCATGCGTCGCATCGTATTGGCTCTGTTCGCCGCCGTTTTGGCCTCCGCCCAGGAGCATATCCCCGAGAACGAAAAGAATCCTCTCGCCCTCAAGCCGGACGCCATCGCCACAGGGCAACGCCTCTACCAGCAAACCTGCCAGGCCTGCCATGGCGGCAGTGCCGCCGGTAGCGAACGCGGCCCCGCCCTCTCCACCGGCGTCTTCAAACACGGCTCCAAAGACGGCGAACTTTTCCTCAACATCCGTAACGGCCTCAAAGGCACGCAAATGCCCCCCTTCACCGGCCTCAAGACTGAGCAGATCTGGTCCATGGTCGCTTACCTCCGCAGCCTCGCCGACGCCGGCGTCCGTTCCGCTGAAACCGTCCCCGGCAACCCCGCCGCTGGCGAAGCCCTCTTCTTCGGCAAGGCCGCCTGCTCCAACTGCCACGCCGTCCACGCCCGAGGCGGCATCTTCGCGCCCGACCTCTCCGCCGCCGCCGCCCTCCCCGCCGATACCATCCGGCAGAAACTCGCCGAACCCGCCTCCGTCGGCCGCGCCCGCGGACGCCGCACCGTCGGCCCCTCCATCACCACCGTCAAGTTCCCCGACGGCCGCACCCTCCGCGGCATAGCCCGCAACCAGGACACCTTCACCCTCCACCTCGCCGACCCCACCGGCAAGCTCCACCTCCTCGATAAGCGCAAGGTCACCGTCACCACCGCCCCCGGCTCCTTCATGCCTCCCGCCAAGCTCTCCCCCGCCGAAACCACCGACATCATCGCCTATCTCAAGTCCAACGCCGCCCGCGACCTCAACAAAACCCGCCAAGCCCCCCTCACCGGCGGCCTCACCTTCGAACGCATCCGCAACTCCGCCGCCGAGCCCCACAACTGGCTCACCTACTGGGGCGACTACCAGGGAACCCACTTCACCACCCTCTCCCAGGTCACCCCCCTCAACGTCAAGAACCTTCAAACCAAATGGGCCGCCCAAATGCCCGGCGACACCCTCCTCCAGTCCACCCCCATCGTCATCGACGGCATCATGTACACCTCCGGCATGCCCGGCCAGGTCTACGCCCTCGACGCCCGCACCGGCATGGAAATCTGGAAGTACGAACGCAAGCAGAAGGTCGTCAATGCCTTCGAAAGCAACCGCTTCAACCGCGGCGTCGCCGTCCTCGGCAACCGCGTCTTCGTCGGCACCCTCGACGCCGCCCTCGTCGCCCTCGACGCCCGCACCGGCCTCCCCCTCTGGGAAACTCAAGTCGCCGACACCATGGAAGGCTACTCCGTCACCGCCGCCCCCCTCGCCGTCAAAGACAAAATCATCGTCGGCGTAGCCGGCGGCGAACATGGCATCCGTGGCTTCCTCGACGCCTACGACCCCCAGACCGGCCGCCGCCTCTGGCGCTTCAATACGACCCCCGGACCCGGCGAATTCGGCAACGACACCTGGAAGGACGATACCTGGAAACGCGGCGGCAGCGGCACCTGGCTCACCGGCTCCTACGACCCCGAACTCGACACCCTCTACTGGGCCACCGGCAACCCCGGGCCCGACATGGACGCCGAAGTCCGCAAAGGCGACAACCTCTTCTCCTGCTCCGTCGTCGCCCTCAACCCCGACACCGGCGCCCGCAAGTGGCACTACCAGTTCACCCCCAACGATAGCCACGATTGGGACGCTAACCAGGACCTCATCCTCCTCAACCGCGGAACCCAAAAACTCCTCGTCCAAGCCAACCGCAACGGCATCTTCTACGTCCTCGACCGCACCAACGGCAAGCTCGTCCTCGGTAAGCCCTACGTCTCCCAATCCTGGAACGACGGCTTCCTCCCCGACGGCCGCCCCATCGTCCGCTCCGGCTCCGACTCGACGCCCGAAGGCCGCATCGTCGCCCCCAGCCTCGTCGGCGGCACCAACTGGCAATCCCCCTCCTACGACCCCAAAACCGGATGGATGTACGTCGTCTACGCCGACGCCCCCCAACGCTATCTCCGCGAACCCTCCACTTACGAGCCCGGCAAAGCCTTCTGGGGCGGCCGCACCCTGCCCACCGGCGACCCCGTCCTCACCGGCATCAAAGCCATCGACACCGTCACCGGCGACGTCAAATGGGATTACAAGCTCTCCCGCGGCTCCCTCTCTGCCGGCGTCCTCGCCACCTCCACCGGCCTCCTCCTCGCCGCCACCGCCGAAGGCAACCTCATCGCCCTCAACTCCAAAACCGCCCAGCCCCTCTGGACCATGCAAACCGGAGGCCCCATCGCCTCCTCCCCCATCAGCTACGCCGTCGACGGCAAACAGTTCATCGCTGTCTCCGCCTCCGGCGTCCTCTACAGCTGGGCCTTGCCGGAGTAGGCGCATCCGAACCGGGTGCCCCTTCACGCTACTTATCTCCGCCGTCGAGTGCTCCGCTGGGAGAAGATCGCTGGAATTCTGCCAGAGCCGACTCGCGGCCTGGCAATCAATCTGGCATGGAGCAGGCCACCGAGAAGCTTATTGGCGGTCATGCGGCTTTCAATTCCCGCCTGCGTTGCAACCTGAAGCGCGGTTGCATAGGGGCTGGCAAAATAGGCGTCCAGTATCGGAATGGCGTATTGCGAGTTTGTCTCTCGTCGAAAAATCCTCTTTTAGCTGGTCGTACAGTGCTAGCATGTCCCTCACTTTCGACAGGTTGGCATCTGCCTGCGCGATTACGCCACCCAGGAAGAAGTCCAACCATTGCTGCCAATCATCGTGATTTGTGACTGACAACAGCGCGTCGTAATACAGGTCCTGCGCGCCTCCAGGTACTCAGACATGTAGAACGATTGCCACCTGCAGGATCGGATCTTCGGTCGAGCCATCAATGTACGACCCCATTCTTGTAATGCCGGCTCCAGCCGAAACGGACTCTGCGGCACGAAACGGGCGCCCTCAATCGGAGAGCCAGCGGAGCCAATCCAGTTTTGTACGTTCCGAAACTGTGGCGGGTTCTTGTCCCCATCCCGGACGGAGGTCATCAAACGCTGCTGGATCTCTTTCACTAGGGACAATGATAAGCGGCGCTCTTTCAGCGAGCGGGAGGCAAACATCATCGCCATCCGATAGCTCAGCCGGGGAGCGCCGAGCTGATATTGTTGAGATTAACGGCAGACTCAAGCGTCATTTTAATCGGTGGAGCGACGGTCGTTACCACGTCCCCTCGCCCCCATCGAACGCCCGCACAAGTCCTAACCCACCGGGAACTCCCGCGGGATCAATTCCATCGCCTTCAACTCCGCCCACACCGGCGCCGGCACCTCCGCCTCCCGGATCAACTTCACCGTCTCCACCAACCGCCCCGGCGTCATCGTCGACGTCACAATCTGCGTCACAACATCCGGAAAGTTCACCACTAACAATCCCGTCACCGCCGCCGCCAAATGCAACAACGGAGTCGACCCACAAGCCTTATAAAAACGGCTCATCAACTCCCGCTCCCCCGCATCCGCCACCTCGTAGTTATACAAAAACGGCGCCGCCCCCGCCGGATCCTCCGTCAACGTGAACGCCTGCCCATAGTTAATCCCCATCAGCGTCACCTGATACCCTTCCCGCTTCCCCTCCGCAAAAACCCCCATCATCTCGTGCAGAATCGCCGGGCAAAACGTCACCCCCGCATAATCCAACACCCCCGGCTCCTCCTTCACAAACCGCCCCACAAACCCCGGAACCTTCACCCCCAACCCGATCCGCTCCACAAACCCCTGCCGCTTCGCCCGCTGCAACAGCCGCACCGCCGGCCGTACATCCGCCTCCCAATCCAGGCCCACCTGCCGCTCCTTATCCGGAGCATCATGCAACGCCACCCCATACAACTTCCCGCCCCCCCGCGCGATCCGCTCCCGGCCCGTCGGGGCCGCCCCGCCCGGC